>NZ_JBSZQY010000025.1:0-18311 GCF_054165785.1 Staphylococcus sp. SA22
AGAAGGAAATTACTTAGCAAACAATTTTGTACATTCTTATACAATCATTTATGTACATTTTTATATTGACATTTACACTTTGTCATATAAATCTTCAAGATTTTTAATTGGATACATATCTAACGTTTTCGCAAAGCTCTTTTTGATTTGTGTTTCTTTTGAATCTTCTTTTGCTTTTTCCGAAGTATCGCTTGAACTATCACAACCTATTATAAAAATGCTCAAAGCCATAATGCTTATGTACAATACGACTCTCTTTAAAAATCTCATTTCTCCACTTCTCTCTATCATGTTAATATTTGTTGAACACTATCAACCTTTGTGTTATTTTTAGTCACTTGGAATTAAGTTTAATCCATCTGAAAAATATATATTTTCTTTTTTATTTTCTAGGAATATAAATTCAATTTCCTTATATCCAACTGAAGACCCTTTCAAATCCCCCGAACCTTTCAACAACAATTTGGGCGCCTTTTCTGTTGGAATATCATATCTTTTTCGTAATTCTTTAACATTATAATCATCATTTTTCAGTTGATATTTCGCTGAATAAATAGGAGCTTCAGAATCGTAGGAAATGTCACCGTTTTCATAATTCTCTATTCCTTTAAAACTGCCATATTGCACAAAAAACTTAAAGTTTTCAATTTCCTTTTTCAACTTTTCATCTTTTATCTCCTCATTTGGAATAATCTTATTGTTTTTCATTTTCACAGGATACTTTTTTTCTGTTTCTCTTTCATCAAGACTTTTTCTTGAATCTATCTCTTCTATTGAAAAATAACCAGTTGTGGTCCTAGTATTTCTATTCATGTATAATATCATGCCTCTTGAAGTTAAACTTTTACCTTTTGGTTGAATTATCATTTCAGATCTAACAACCCACGTCCCTTTGTCTCCCTTTTTAAATTCGCCATCTCGATATCCTTCTTTGTCATATAAATCTTCAAGATTTTTGATTGGATACATATCTAACGTTTTCGCAAAGCTCTTTTTGATTTGTTCTTCCTTTGAGTCTTCTTTTGATTTTTTTGCATTCTCGCTTGAACTATTACAACCAATTATAAAAATGCTCAACACCATAATGCTTATGTACAATACTACTCTTTTTGAATTCCTCATTTTTTCACTTCTCTCTATCATGTTAATATTTGTTGAGCACTATCAACCTTTGTGTTATTTTTAGTCACTTGGAATTAAGTTTAATCCATCTGAAAAATATATATTTTCTTTTTTATTTTCTAGGAATATAAATTCAATTTCCTTATATCCAACTGAAGACCCTTTCAAATCCCCCGAACCTTTCAACAACAATTTGGGCGCCTTTTCTGTTGGAATATCATATCTTTTTCGTAATTCTTTAACATTATAATCATCATTTTTCAGTTGATATTTCGCTGAATAAATAGGAGCTTCAGAATCGTAGGAAATGTCACCGTTTTCATAATTCTCTATTCCTTTAAAACTGCCATATTGCACAAAAAACTTAAAGTTTTCAATTTCCTTTTTCAACTTTTCATCTTTTATCTCCTCATTTGGAATAATCTTATTGTTTTTCATTTTCACAGGATACTTTTTTTCTGTTTCTCTTTCATCAAGACTTTTTCTTGAATCTATCTCTTCTATTGAAAAATAACCAGTTGTGGTCCTAGTATTTCTATTCATGTATAATATCATGCCTCTTGAAGTTAAACTTTCACCTTTTGGTTGAATTATCATTTCAGATCTAACAACCCACGTCCCTTTATCGCCTTTTTTAAACTCACCATCTCTATATCCTTCTTTATCATATAAATCCTCGAGATTCTTAATTGGATACATATCTAACGTTTTAGCAAAACTCTTTTTAATTTGTGCTTCTTTTGAATCTCCAGTGATTTTATTACCACCACCGCAAGATGTTACAAAAATGATTACAATCAACAGGCTTATACACATTCCAATCCTTTTTAAATATCCCATCGTTTCACGTCTCTCTGTTTTAGAATTATTTCTACATCTAATTATCTTTAGCTAACTCCATCAGATGGTCCAAAATTCACAAAATCTCTTACAGCTGTTTCTTCGTCTTTTACTTTTGAAAAATTAAATTCTATATTTTTGTATCCAATTGAACTTCCTTTTATGTCACCATCTATATGTAATTTCAATACTGGAGATTTTTTTGTTGTAATTGGATAAACTTTTCTAAGTTTTTTTACATTTTCATCACTATTATTCAATTTAAATTCTGCTTCATAGCTCGGTACATTTTCATTAGTTGTTATACTTCCATCTTGATAATTTTTTAAATCTTTAAAATCCGCATACTGACTAAGAAATTTAAAATTTTCAATTTTTTGTTTAAGTTTTTCGTCTTCTACATTATCCAAAAGAACTATTTTATTATTTTTAAGTTCAACATGATATTTTTTTTGATGCTCTTTTTCATTAAATTCATCATGAACTTTGCTCGTGTAATAATATCCTGTTGCCTTCTTTGTATTTCTATTAAGAAATAAAACCATACCTTCATCATCCAATTCACCCGGTTTATTACTTTTAGCGAAATCTGTGTATATCGTCCACATCCCTTTATCTCCCTTTTTAAATTCGCCATCTCGATATCCTTCTTTGTCGTATAAATCCTCAAGATTTTTGATTGGATACATATCTAACGTTTTCGCAAAGCTCTTTTTAATTTGTTCTTCTTTGGAATCTTCTTTTGTTTCATCACTTTTACCACAACCTGCTACAATAACTATTAAAATCAAGATACTTATGTACAATCCAATCCTTTTTAAATATCCCATCGTTTCACGTCTCTCTGTTTTATACTTCATTTATATTCTCTTTTCATATAAATAATTAATTATTTTGTATATTTCTCTTTTACGTTACCAAAATATACATATACAATCAATTTAATTTCTTAATTAAATTTGTACTTATTATTATGTTGCATTATTTTTTATTATTGTTTCATTTGATTTAAACCCTTTTTGTAATCAAGGTTTTAGTAGGAAAATCCATAAGCATCGCACTAAAGATTAATTGCTTTTTAGCAATATTTGTCACTTTAACTATTTATTAAATATCATTAAATCGACTTAATAAACGTAATTTTCTTAATATTCAGTGTTATGATGGAGTTACAATTTTTAGAGGAGTGATAGATATGAAATTTAAAAAGGTTTTAGTAGCTACGGCAATGGTAGGTGTTTTAGCAACTGGCGTTGTTGGATATGGTAATCAAGCAGATGCGAAAGTGTATTCTCAAAATGGTCTCGTACTACATGATGATGCAAACTTCTTAGAACATGAATTAAGCTATATCGATGTGTTATTAGATAAGAATGCTGACCAAGCTACAAAAGACAACTTAAGATCATACTTCGCCGATAAAGGACTACATTCAATCAATGACATTATCAACAAAGCCAAGCAGGACGGCTTTGATGTTTCAAAATATGAACACGTAAAATAAATTCAATAACGCTTTGTAACAAAGCACAAAAAAACAGCTCAATGACGTAGAAGTCAGTGATTAACTCACTAGTTTCATTACATCATTAAGCTGTTTTATTTTATTAATTATTTTTCTAATTTTGGTGCCTTACGTTCAACTTTCTTTTCACCTAATGGATAGAACCAAGTGATTGGGAAATCATTAGTATCGAAACCAACTATTTTATCGCCGTATAACTTGTAGTATGCAGGTGTATTTTCAAGTTTTTCGTCAAACTCACGATCCGCTTTTTGTTCAGGTGTTTCTTCAATATCAATCTCTTTAGAAACAAACTCATTACTTAACAAGTCACCTGTAATAGGATCAACCACTGTGAAGTTTAATTTTTCTCCATTTTGTAATCTAAAACCAGCACCATGTGAGTCAAAGCTAAATTCACCTTTTTCATTTACTTGTAAATCAGGGAATAATTGTGCTTCACCTAGTTCAGAGTCTACCTTCACTACTGCATTCGCGAATTTAGTCTTTCCTTTAATTACTTTAGTACCTTCTTTATCAAGAATACCTTTACCTTTGTCTGTATGATATAAGCTTCCATATATTTCATCAACATGTAAATCTTCTTTAACATTATCTAAAACTTTCACTTTGTTGACTTTAGTATGGTCATATCTAGTTTCTGCTTTATCAATATCTTCCAAACTTGTTACTTTAGTTTTGAAAATTAAAGGTTTTAATGCATCTTCATCATCTTCCGGCGCAAATGTTAATGAGATATCATTACCTTCTTTTAACTCTAAATTATCGAAACGTTTCGTTTTGAAATCAAAGTTAAAGTAGCCTTTTTCATCAATAGGCATCCAGATACCATCTGAACTAGCTTTAGTATCTTCTTTACTAACACCGCCCTTAACGCTCTCTTCAAAATTAATAAATTTATTATTAATAGAAAGTGCAACTTTACCTTTTACAGAAGTATGACCTTTAATAATACCTGAACCTTCAGTAATTGGTTCGATGAAAACTTGATGATGTCCATTTTTCTTATCTAATTGCTTTTCAGGCACTTTATAGGCATTTTCATATCGAGGCGTAGTATATGTAGCTTTAGCTTCTGTACTTTCTTCCTCAGTACCAGCTTTTTCAGTTGTAGCTTCTTCCACTTCTTCATCCTCTTCATCGTCAAATAAACCTTCCGTTGAAGATGAAGTTACTTCAATCTCTTGGTTATGGACAATTTTTCTTCCGTTTAAGTCATACTCAAATTTTCCATCTTCCTTTGACATCACTAGCTCACTATTTCCACTATCAAATGAACTCACATCTTTTTTGTCTATGCTTAATAAAATTAATTGATTTGGTAATGTAGTACCTGTGACTTTTTGATCTCCTGGCTTGATAGGATCCAATTTGACAGTATTCTTTTTTGTTTGATCCGCATTTATTTCTTTATTATTTTGAACAAGTTGTGACGCAGTTTCAGATTCTTCTGTTTTATTCACATTGTGATTTCCAATAGCATCACTAGTTTCTGATGCTTCTGCTTCGCCATATGTCATGATATATAACATAGTAATTGCAACAGATACTAAACCGACTTTCATTTTACGTAATTTAAAATTTTCCCTCATGATTTACTCCCTCGAATATTATTAGTTTAATTCAACATTAATTTCTTTTATTTTAGTACCATCGATTACATCACCCATGCGGTGTTCTTGTAACTTTTTATTTAATTCAAATGTGTAATAGTCTCCATTATTCATAGTAACTGTAATTTTGCTGTCTTTAGGTTCTGTTTTATAAAGATCATGATTATCAATTAATTGTTTTCTTAATTTAAAATCTAATTCTTTTAATGAAATTTCTTCTTTATTAATTTCAAAATGCGATGATGCTACTGTAGCTGAATTTGAGCTTACTTTTTTTGAAACTTTTAGATTTACATTTTTGAGTGTATCTATATAGCTTTCACTATTCGGATTACTAATTCCACCTATTGAATAATTAGTAGCGTCTTTAGTTGTTCCTTCTCTAACTACAAACACATCAAACAGAGTAACATCTATCATATCTTTTAATTTTTCTTTATCTGAACCTTTCAAATCAATTACATTTAATTGGTGAGTAATCTCATCTACAAATTCAACTTTGTTCCCTTCTTTATAACCTTTTAAATTTTTATAATTAAAGTTAGGACCAGTATAATATGTTTTTAAATTAAATGTATCATTTGATACTGCTCTTAAATCGCTGTACTCGCTTGCTTTTACTGGCTGAGCAGTAGTTGTAATCATCCCTGTTGTTAAAATCCCTAGTGCTAAACTTGCTTTAGCAATATTTTTTAATTTCATAATTCTATGCTCCCAATTTTTAGTCTATTTGATTTATTCTATTACGCAATACGAACAATCCTCATTCATTATAATGAGCAATGGTCGTGCTTCACATTAAACTTACTTTAACTAAAAATTAATCATTATTAAGTAATTTAATAAATAGTTAACTAATATCATTCAATTCCTATCGATCTACTCTCTTTTATTTACGAATAACACTTTATCTCAACTTAATCTTTATTTATCTACTTATTCTGTACACAATTTCGACACAAAAAAGACACTGGGCTTTCACAGTGTCTAAATTTAATGTTCGTTTTTAATTTACTTTAATTTTGTAGCTTTAATAATTAAAAATCACTTATTAATCGAGTAATAAAACATCACCATTTCCTATAAAATAAACTCTTACAGATTTAAACAAACATCGATTTAAGTAAGGCTTTTTTTCGTTGTTGAAGTAATTCGAGTTTTTGTTCTTCTAAATCGATTTGACGATCAAGTTTACTTAAAAAGCTTCCGATTTTTTGTTGTTCTTCTAAATTCGTTGAAATTACAACATTAATAATTTTTAAATTTTGAATGTTTAATTTAGGCTGAGCAGTTCCAGTATTGTATTTTTCATAATTAACTAATTCTGCAACTTGATACAAGTACTGTATATTTCCATTTAAAGGAGATAATATATGAGCATGATTATTTACCCAAAACTTTCCATTTACTAAGTACACTAGGGGTGCACTTCTAGTAATAATATTTGCACCATCTTCTCCAATAAGTAAATAATTCCCGTCAAATATAAAGTCGTCAACGTAATCAATAATACCTGTAGCACCATAATATGGATAAGAACCCTTTACTCTTAAATTTTCTTTAATTGGCTTTCTTAGTTTATTATGAAATTTAAATATATCAGCAAATCTTCTCTCTTCCCACTCCGAATAATCTTCACCATTCTCATCTTTGAATCGCAGTTCCTGTGAGAAAATTTTCTGCATATAGCCTTTTTTCTGTTGTTGAAGTAATTCAAGTTTTTGTTCTTCTAATTCAATTTGTCGGTCGAGTTTGCTGAAGAACTCGCCTATTTTTTGTTGTTCTTTATTTGTAGGGACAAGTCTATTTATTTTATTAATGGTTTGCTTGCTTAAGCTTGGCACACCTGTTGATTCATCGTATAATTTCCAATTTATTTTTCTAAATAAACTTAATATAAATAGTATGTCTGCTTCTTTTTCAGGTGTACAATAAAACAATGTATCCACCGTCCAAAACGGCGCCTCAAGCAAATATGGTTTGTTTATAGTCCCTTTTCTCCCAATACCAACAGCATCAATTTCACTTAGTGGTTCTGAAACACTTGTCATATAACCGCCAGTACCATAGACTGGTATATCGCCTTTATCCAAATGTTTATAATCTTTTCCAGAATTAACTTTTATAAGATCCCCTAACTTCCTTTCTTCCCACTCGCCTTCAAACTCTGGGAACCTCAACTCTGGCACATTTTTCTTTTGTGTATTACTCATCTTTCAACACCCCAAGTTCTTTCAGGTATCCATTGATTTCTTGTTCGATTTCTGCGATTTCTTTGTCGATATTTTTCAAATCTTGTTGGACTTGATCTAAATCAATCGGGGCTTCTTCTTCGAATGTATCAACATATCTCGGTATATTTAGGTTGTAATCGTTATCGGCAATCTCTTGTAATGTCGCGCTGTAGCTATATTTATCAATCGTTTCTTTACGCTTATATGTGTCTATAATACGTTCGACTTGGACATCGCTTAAATGGTTTTGATTTTTTCCTTTTTCAAAATCATTGGATGCATCAATAAATAGTACGTTGTCGTCTTGTTGGCGACATTTTTTAAACACTAAAATACATGTTGGAATACTTGTCCCATAGAAAATATTCGCTGGTAAGCCAATCACGGCTTCTAAGTAGTTCTTTTCTTCGATTAAATAACGACGAATCACGCCTTCTGCAGCCCCACGGAATAAGACACCATGTGGGAGTACAACGGCCATGGTACCTTCATCATCTAGGTAATGTACCATGTGTTGAATAAAGGCAAAGTCTGCTTTAGACTTTGGCGCAAGCTTGCCGTAACCACTGAATCGTTCGTCATTTTCAAATTTTGAGTCTGCTGTCCATTTCGCACTGTATGGTGGGTTCGCAATAACCGCATCAAATGTATGTCCTAAAAAGGCTGTATTTTCCAACGTGTCATCATTACGGATATCGAAATTTTCATAACGAACATCATGTAATAACATATTCATGCGTGCTAAGTTGTATGTGGTATTGTTACGTTCTTGTCCGAAATAACGATACACTTGCGTTTCTTTACCTACACGTAACAATAATGAACCTGAACCACATGTTGGGTCATATACGTGACGTAATTTATCTTTACCGTCTGTGACAATCTTCGCCAGTATCTTAGATACTTGTTGTGGTGTATAGAACTCGCCTGCTTTTTTACCTGCTGTCGCCGCAAAGCGCCCGATCAGGAATTCATATGCATCACCTAACATATCAATTTCCATGTCACTGTGAACGAATGGTAAATCGTCAAGGTTAACCATAACTTTGGAAATTAACGCAGTACGTTCTTTGACATTGTTACCTAGTCGCGTTGAACTTAGGTCCATATCACTGAACAGTCCGATAAAGTCATTTTCACTTTCTTCACCTAGTGTTGATGTTTCAACTTTACGAATTGCCGTCGCAAGATGTTCTATATCGAAATCTTGCGTTTCAATTTCACGAATCATCGCACTGAATAAATCTTGCGGTTCAATGAAGTAACCGACTTGATCAATTAATTCTGCTTTTAAATCTTCACGATATGCTTCATCTGCCCATGCCTCTTGATACGTGATGTCTTCACCTGCCAAGGCATCTGCGTATTCTTGTTCTGCTTTTTCAGATAAGAAGCGATAGAAAATCAAGCCTAAAATGTAATTACGGAATTCACTCGCATCCATATTCCCTCTTAAATCATTTGCAATCGACCATAATTTTTTATGTAATTCAGCTTGTTGCTGACGTTGTTTTTCAGTAATAGACATGTGATTCCTCCGCCTTTGAATAAGTAATTTATCTCTTTGTGTAATAGATTTATTATAACATTTGGTTATGTCGCGATGTGGAGAATTTTGAGGTTGGTTGTGGAAATTTTTATATTCATGGAGATTGGGATAGGATAAACCAAAACAGCTTAACGACGATATCGATTGATGCATCCTTTTTATAAGGTATGCGTATCAATTTACTTTTCATCGTTAAGCCACTTCAATTACTTTTTATTATTCGTAATTATTTACTTTAAGTTAACTTCAATATCTTTAATTTGTTTGCTTTCTATGACTTCCCCCATATATTTAAATTTTAATTTAGATCTTAAATCAAGGTTATAAAAACTGCCATCTTTCAAGCTAATTTTAACCCTACCATCTTTTGAAATTGTTTTATAAAGTCCATATTTTTCGATTAGATGCTTTCTCAACTTAAAATCTAACTCTTTTAATGTTATTTTTTCTTTTTTAATATAATAAGGGTACCCTTTCACAAAAGCATCTTCACCCTTTTCTTTTGTAACATTTAATATTGGGGCACTGACAACTCCAGATGTTTTATTCGTCTGTATTACACCACTAACAGTATAAAATATGTCATGCTTGTCTCTTTTTTCTTGAACAAAAAACACATCTAAGCCCTTATAACTACGCTGTTGAAATCTATTTTTATCATTTCCAAGCAGCAATACTTGAATCTTCATACCTCTATACTTAAAACGCAAGTTATTTTTACCATGCTTCAAAGCATTAATGTTTTTCAATTCCATAGTCTTTCCAGTGTAGTATCGGTATAATGCTTCCTTGTCATGTTTGTTTACTGACTCTTGATTTTGTTTTGCATGACTGGAATGAGCCTCTGTTGTTAAAGTTCCAGTTGTTAAAATTCCTAAAGCAAACGTTGCTTTTGCTAATGCTGTAAATTTCATATTTATTTGCTCCAATCTTAATATATTGGATTGTTTTCATTACGTAATTTGAATCATACATTATTATTATAACGTGCATCATTTCATACGATAATTAACCTCGATTTAAATATACTTGAATTATTCTTAATGAAAAACAAATATATTTTAATGTTCAGGTTAAATGACTTTCATTATTTCATTTAGGTGTTTTACTAGGGCATCGTTTACTACAACTACTTTTGTTATGCTGTTCTGCTCTTTGAATTACAAAAACAACTTAACAACAATAATGTATTTAACACAGTTCCTTATATAAGGACACGGATGTCAATTCACATTTTGTCGTTAAGTCGCTTCTTAAGCTATTATGCTATTAACTCGAACTAATTTAAATTTACTTCAATGTTTTTAATTTTCTTACTGTCCATTACATCAAACATACGTTCAAAACTTAATTTTTCACTTAAATCAATTTCATGCTTTTTTTCGTCTTTCATATTGATAACAATTCTACCTTTATCTGCCGTTCCTTTGTACAATCTATATTTTTCAATTAATAGTTTTCTTATTTTAAAGTCCAGTTCCTTCAATGATACTTCTTCCTTTTGAATAAAAAACAACTCGTTTATCGAAAAGCCATTTTTAGCATCAACTTTTTTAACTTGTAGACTTGGATTACTTACAAATCCAAACACTGATCTCACATTTTTCTTTGTTATACCGCCAACGCTATATATGCCACCTTTTATATCTATTAATTCAGGTACTGCAAAGACATCAAGGCCATGTGTTTTTTCTTTATATTTATTTTTATCGTCACCAAGTAAAAATACTTTAAAAGCTTTATTTCGTTGGTTAAAGTTTAAAACATTAGAGCCATAGTAATCTTCGCTTTTAACACTAATGTTTGTTGGTTCAAAACTTTCTTCAGAATAGTATTGATGTAGCATATTGATATAATATTTGCGCTGTGTCTCATCAAGTTCTACTTTCGCGTGAACAGCTTTACTTTCTGCTGTAAACACACCTGTAGTTAATATTCCTAATGCTAATGTTGCTTTTGCTAATGCAGTAAATTTCATATTTATTTGCTCCAATCTTGATATATTGGATTGTTATTATTACGTAATTTGAACTATCTGTCTTTATTATAAGGTGCATCAAAACAGACTGACATTAACGCTCATTTAAATAAACTTGAATCATTATTAATGAAAATCAAACGTATTTTAACATTCGTATTAACTGATTTTTAATAGCAGCATAAATATTTTTTGGTGAATCATTGTTCATTCCGATTAGTTTTAAATCTTAAGCTATTCGTTATAAAGTGTACAAAAAAGCAGCTTAATAACGTAGTCAATGTTCGATATGTTTTTATTATTAAAACACGTATCAATATCATTAAACATGGAGTTATTAAACCGCTTCTTAAGCTTTTATTCTATATATCATTGATTATTTCAAATTCACTTCGATGTTCTTAATTTGTTCACTACTAATGACATCTGCCATACGCTCGAAATCTAATTTATCACTTAAATCAATTTCATACTTATTTTCATCTTTCATATTAATAACAATTCTACCTTTATCAGCTGACCCTTCATACAGTTTGTATTTTTTAATCAATAGTTTTCTTATTTTGAAATCAAGTTCCTTTAATGATACTTCTTCCTTTTGAATAAAGAAAAATTCATCAATCGAAAAACCGCCTTTATCGTCTATTTTTTTAACTAGTAAGTTCGGCGTTCTTAGAGACTCAAATATTGACTTTACGTTTTTCTTCGTTACACCACTAACGCTAAATATTCTACCATCTAAATCTACTAATTCTGGTACCGCAAAGACATCGAGGCCATGCGTTTTTTCTTTATATTTATTTTCATCTTTTCCCAATAAAAACACTTGGAACTTTTGATTTTGTTGGTTAAAAAGCAAAACGTTAGAGTCATAATAACCTTGACTTTGGCCACTAACATTTGTTAACTCATAACTAGGTCCTGAATAGTATTGATGTAACTTGTTTGTATCATATAAACGGTTCATTTTTTCATACTTTCCTTTTGCATTAACCGATTGATTTTCTGTTATCATTACACTTGTTGTTAATATTCCTAATACAAATATCGCTTTAGCTATCGCTGTAAATTTCATATTCATATGCTCCAATCTTCATATATTGGATTGCTTTTATTACGTAATTTGAATAATACACATTTATTATAAAGGGCATTGAGACAGACTGACATTAACGCTCGTTTAATTAAACTTAAATCATGGTTAATGAAGTTCTAATTAATATTCAATGGACACCACTTTCAGAAGTAATGTGAATTTTTAGTATGCTCATACCCTGCGTTATAAAACAGAAAAACAGCCTAACGACACTGTTGATTTAGATACGCCCCTTTTTGGAGGATGTACGTATTTATTCAACATTTCATCGTTAAGCTGCTTCAAATTTATTACTTTAGAGTCATTGATTACTTACTTTAAATTTGTTTCAAAGTCACTTCAATCTTATTAATATCCTTACTATTCAACACATCACCCATGCGCTCGAATTGCAATTTATCACCTAAATCAATTTCTTTCTTTTCTCCATCTTTCAAATTGAAAGTGATCTTACCGTATTTAGTCGTACCTTGATATAAACCGTATTTTTCAACTAATTGCTTTCTAATTTTGAAATCAAGTTCTTTCAGTGAAACTTCTTCTTTATTAATTGAAAATGAGTCAATTGATGCATGTAAATCTCCTCCATACACTTTATTAACTACTAAAGGTGTATTAGTTTCAGAAGATTGGTTAGTTTTCTTCGTTACACCACCAACAGTAGATAGTCTACCGTTTGGATCAATTAATTCTTTTACCACAAAGACATTTTGACCTTGAAGTCCTTGTTTATATTGTTCTTTATCTTCTCCTAATAAGAATAATTGGTGATTTTGACCATCTTGGTTAAAGCGTACAACGTTAGAACCGTTATAATTTTCAACCTTACCACTAATATTACTGAATTCAAAACTTTCTGATGAGTAGTATCGATGTAAGTCTTTAATATCATATAAATGTTGTACTCTCTCTTGCTTTTCTTTTGCGTGGACTGCTTGGCCTTCTGATGTAATCACACCAGTAGTTAATAAGCCTAATGCCAATGTTGCTTTAGCTAACGTTTTTAATTTCATAGTACTATTCTCCCAATCTATTTATAAATTTTGTCTTAATATATTTTTATATGATTAATTCAATTACGTAATACGAACAATCTACTATCATTATATAAGTGAGATACTGCGCTATGAATTAACCTCTTTTTAACTATTTTTGAACCAACGTTAAGTTAGTTAATGAAATCCTAACAGTATTAATTATTTTTTATAACACAATGCTAATTTTTTAACTATTCACACTTTCCCTCAATTTAATTATGTTTTCCACATTGTTTCATGTCACTAAAAGGACAACGCGCGACTATAGGTATCAACCGTTTTTCCAAAATTTTGATCATGAACCCGCTTCTCATTTTCATCTCGCCAACACAAAAAAGAAGCTAAGCAACTTATGTTGCCTAACTCCTCTATACTATCCATATTTTACATTATCCATATTTCATTGAATTATCTAATGCTGGCTTCTATTTTTTCAATATTTCTACCGTCAATAACGTCACTCATGCGATTTGTTTGTAATTTTTTATTAAGTTCAAACGTATAATAGCCGCCATCTTTCATTATCACTTTTATCTTACTATCTTTAGGAAACTTTTTATACAGATCAAAATTTTGAATTAAATACTGTCTCAATTTAAAGTCGAGTTCTTTAAGTGAAATCTCTTCTTTATAAATGTAGTGTACTCTACCGTACGTAGCAATACCGTCACCTTCATCTCTCTTGATTTGAAATCTTGGTACGTTTATATAATCATAATAAGCGTCTTGATTTTTCTTAGTGACACCACCATATGAAAACACTGTGCCATTACGGTTTTCCGCTTCTTTAACAACAAATATGTCTAATCCCGGATTTTTGCGTGCTTTAAATCTTTCAATATCTTTACCAAATATCTGTACTCTTGTGAATTTTCTATTTTTATCAAAGATAAGGTAATGCTTGCCACCTTTGTTATAACGATAACCAGTAACATTTTTAAGTTCCTTACTTGCGCCACTATAGTAATCTCTTAAGTCAAAGATATCTTTTGTCACATTTTCATATTTTGCTTCATGTTCACTCGCATTTACAGTTTGATGCGTTGATGTTATTGTTCCTGTTGCTAAAATACCTAATGCTAAACTTGCTTTCGCAATTGCTGTCATTTTCATAGTTGTATGCTCCATTCGTAATTATTAGATTTGTTCGCTTACGTCTATTGAATCATACAGCTTTATTATAATTGGCGTATTTGTCCTTTCACATTAAACCATGTTTAATAATCATTGAATCATTATTAAGTAAATTAAGGAATCTATAATGTTCGTTAAATAAAACTGATCCCGTTGTGCTCCACACCCGATAGATAGGGATTTACAGATAAATTCAGGACTCTTCCACGTCATATATGGACCCATCGAAAATTCGGGTTCTCAAATCATCGAACATAACAAAAGAAGCTAAGCAACATGTAGGCCGTTGTCACTTAACTTCTTGTTTTTCCGATGACAGCTTCTATTTAGAGAATGTCATGATTATTTTATATTCACTTCAATGCTATCAATATTAGTGCCATCTATGACATCTGCCATGCGATCTTTTTGTAGTTTTTTGTGCAATTCAAACGTGTACTTCCCACCGTTTTTCATTTTAATAATAATTTTACCTGAACCAACGTTACCGTACAGATTATGATTTTCAACAAGTTGTTTTCTCAATTTAAAATCAAGTTCTTTCAAGGAAATCTGTTCTTTAGTAATCTTGAATTCTGAAACATCATGAGAGATTGTACCTTTTTTATCTTCCTTAGTAATTCTTACTCCTGCTTTGTGATCAACTTTTTTACTATTACTCTTTGTGATACCACCGACAGAATATTTTTCGAGATTGTAATTATTTTCTTCTAAAACGACAAATACATCGACATTCCTATGTACTCCTTCACCATATTTTTTATCATCTTTACCAACTAAAGCAATTTTATATATGAAATAATCTGGAACAATATTCATAAATCTTATTGTCGTCCATTTTTTTAAAATAATACCAATCTCATTTTTAAATTCTAAACTTGGTTTCGTATAATACGCTCTTAAATCTTTAAATTTAGGATTTATTTCTGTTGGTACTTGTTTTGTGGTTGGCGATTGCGGTGTTTCCACTTTAGTTGAAGGCGGTGTTGGTGCATTCGGTGTTGGTTGCGATGTTTCCACTTTAGTTGAAGACGGTGTTGTCGCATTTGGTGTTTGTTTTGGTGCTTCCACTTTAGTTGAAGATGGTGTTGTCGCATTTGCTGCTTGTTGTGGTGTTTCCACTTTAGTTGAAGATGGTGTTGTCGCATTTGCTGCTTGTTGTGGTGTTTCCACTTTAGTTGAAGATGGTGTTGTCGCATTTGCTGCTTGTTGTGGTGTTTCCACTTTAGTTGAAGATGGTGTTGTCGCATTTGCTGCTTGTTGTGGTGTTTCCACTTTAGTTGAAGATGGTGTTGTCGCGTTTGCTGCTTGTTGTGGTGTTTCCACTTTAGTTGAAGGCGGTGTTGTCGCATTTGGTGTTGGTTGCGGTGTTTCCACTTTAATTGAAGATGGTGTTGTCGCGTTTGCTGCTTGCGTTGTCGTTGTGATTACACCTGTTGTTAAAAGCCCTAGTGCTAAACTTGTTTTAGCAATTGTTGTTATTTTCATAGTTGTATGCTCCATTCGTAATTATTAGATTTGTTCGATTACATTCATTGAATCATACAGCTTTATTATAGATGGCGTATTGCTCCATTCACATTAAACCTTGTTTAACTATATTTGAATCATCGTTAAGTAAATTAAGAAATCCATAATGTTCGTTAAATAAAACTGATTTTGATGTGATTCAACACTTGGCACATTTGAGGTTTCGTCACTTTTAAGACATAGAAATGCCACTTTTACAAACAAATGAATATTCGTCTTTTTACATCATTGCGCATAATAAAAGAAGCTAAGCAACATGTAAACCATTGTCACTTAACTTCTTGTTTTACCGATGTCAGCTTCTATTTAGAGAACGTCATGATTATTTTATATTCACTTCAATTTTATCAATGTTTGTACCTTCTATGACATCTGCCATACGATGCTCTTGCAGTTTTTTGTGTAATTCAAACGTATACTTTCCACCGTTTTTCATTTTAATAACGATTGTTCCTGAACCCATGTTACCGTAAAGATTATGTTTTTCAATAAGTTGTTTTCTCAATTTAAAATCAAGCTCTTTCAAGGAAATCTCTTCCTTAGTAATCATGTATTCTGAAACATCGCGTGAAATCGTGCCTTGATTATTTTCTTGAGTAATGCTTAATTCTGCTTTGTGATCAACTTTTTTACTATTAGTCTTCGTGATACCACCGACAGAGTATTTTTTCAATTGATATTTATTGTCTTCTAAAACGATAAATACATCGATATTTTCGTAAGGTCCATCTTTATATTTTTTCTCATCTTTTCCAACTAAAGCTATTTTATAGATGAACCTATTTGGAATAACATTCATAAACCTAACCGTCGTCCATGGTTTGAGCATAAATCCAAACTGCTTTTCAAATTCAAAACTCGGTTTCGTATAATACGATCTTAAATCTTCATATTTAGGAGTCATATCTGTTTGTGCTTGTTTTATGGTTGGAGATTGTGGTGTGTCTGATTTAGTAGATTGCATTGGTTGTGGCGTGTTTATTGATTGAGGTGTTGTCACTTTAGTTTTCGGCGTTGTGGGTTCGGTTGTCGTTTGTGATTGTTCTTGTTTAGGCACTGGCGTTGTTGATATATTATTCGATTTCTGCGCTTCTTGTTTAGGTTGTGATATTTTTTCTATTTTGGAAGCTGAAGTTTTTTCCTCATTAGTATTTGGTGCCTTTTCGAGTTTAGGCGTGCGTTCTTGTCTTGTGTTAGCTGCTTGTGTTGTCGCTGTATTTGCACCCGCTGTTATGTTTATCATTGCTAATCGCTCTGCTTTAAGCGTTGGTACTTTGTCAACTTTAGTTGATTGTACTTTTTCTGCTTTGACCGATTGCGTCGTTACTGTAATTGCGCCTGTTGTTAAAAGCCCTAGTGCTAAACTGGTTTTAGCAATTGTTCTCATTTTCATAATTGTATGCTCCAATCTATATTATATTCGATTGTCTTTTTACGTAATTTGAATCATACAACATCATTATAGATGGCGTACTAAGATAATCACATTAAACCCCTTTTAACAATTATTGAAGTATTATTAAGTAATTTAAGCAAAAAATAATGAGTGCTTTTGAGATTAATATAGCGCTTCTATGTGCCTTTGAAATGATTTTTAAGCATTAAAAAGAAGTTAAGCAACGTTTAATCGTCACTTAACCTCTCTATTTCAATTTCAACTTATTTCGTCATCAAGTATATGTGTTATGCTTTTATAACTTTGATTTCAATTCTATCAATATCTGTAACATTGATAACATCGGACATACGGTCTTCTTGTAACTTTTTATCCAATTCAAATGTATACTTCCCATAGTATTTCTTTTTGACGGTAATCTTTCCTGTACTCATTTCACCGTAAAGACCATAATTATCAATAAGGTATTTTCTTAATTTAAAATCAATCTCTTTCAATGACATTGCTTCTTTATCTATTTTAAATGGGAAAAAGTCATAATCATATTCACCAGTATGATCTTCTTTAATAACTCTTGCTTCTGCTATTAAGTCGACAGCTTTATCGTTTGCACTTGTGATACCCCCAATAGAGTACTTTGCACCTTCAAATCTCTTATCCTCATTAACGTAAAATATATTAAGATTACGATGTACACCCGTATAATAATGTTGCTTATCTTTGCCAATTAAAGCAATATTATTAACAGAATTACCATCTATGATATTCATAAATTTAATACTTGGTTGAATGAAACTGATATAACCTGTCACATTTTTATATTCAATACTAGGTTGAGTATAGTACGATTTTAATTTTTTGCTATTTTCACTTATTACAATAGGTTTCTTTTCGGCATGAACTGGTTTTTCCGTTGTAGTGTTTACACCTGTTGCTAATATTCCTAATAACAAACTTATTTTTGCAATATTTTTCATTTTCATAGTTGTATGCTCCAATATATTATAATTAGATTGTTTTATTACGTAATTTGAACCATACACCCATATTATAGGAGCTGTATTCAGATATTCACATTAACCTGTTTTTAACTATTCATAAAATATGATTAAGCTATTTAAGCAAAAGATAATGAGTACTGCGTGTGATTGCGTGTGTTGTCAGGTAACTTTGACCCTCAAATCAAAACCACCCGTGTGAACGGGTGGTTTGTTCTGCGGCTATAAGCCTTCCTTACTGGCCAGCCCTAAAAGGGCA
>NZ_JBSZQY010000026.1:0-17992 GCF_054165785.1 Staphylococcus sp. SA22
AAAGCGAAGCCATTCAATACGAAGTATTGTATAAATAGAGAACAGCAGTAAGATATTTTCTAATTGAAAATTATCTTACTGCTGTTTTTTAGGGATTTATGTCCCAGCCTGTTGAATTAATCATATGATATTATTTACGATACTTTAATTTAGCGAAAGCATCATGTTGATGGATAGACTCTTCATTGCGACATTCGATATCGAAACCGTCTAACCAATCAAATTCAACTAAGTCTGCGGCAATTAAACGAATTAAGTCTTCGACAAAACGTGGATTTTCATATGCACGCTCTGTCACACGTTTTTCATCAGGACGTTTTAAAATAGGGTATAGAATTGAACTTGCATTAGCTTCCATTGCATCTAAAATTTTGTTTTTATAGTCATCAACTATGTCTTGATCTTTATTAATATATGTTTTAACAGTGACAACACCACGTTGGTTGTGCGCTGAATATTCACTTATTTCTTTTGAACAAGGGCATAGTGTTGTGACGGTTGCTTCAATAGTAAGTTCTTTACGTGTAACTTTATCACCGTCAATTGCTAATCCATAAGTGACATCGGCATTACCAACTGCTTTAATATTTGTGGTTGGACTATAGCGATCAAAGAACCATTTCCCAGAAACATCAACGCCTGCCGCACTTTGTTTCATATTCGTTTGTAAAGTGCGTAACACCTGATAAAGTGTATTAAATTCAAGTTCAATACCATTATCATAGTGCTTTTCAACACTTTCAATAATACGACTCATATTAATACCTTTTTCGTCTTTTGTTAAACTTGTTGAAAAACTAAATGTGCCAGCTGTTTGATACTGGTCAACAAGTACAGGGTACACTAAGTTTTTAATACCAACTTCTTCTATTTCAAATAAGAAATCTTTATGTGTACTTTGTAAATCTGTCATTTCGTTCTTAGTAGTAGGTTTCGTGCCTTCAATAGGATCTACGGAACCAAAGTGTTTCCAACGACCTTCTCGTGTCGATAAATCAAATTCAGTCATTTTTTTCCTCCGTTAAGATTTAAAGTGATATGTCCAATATGGTTCGACTGTTAAAAAGCTGTGTTGTTTACCATCGATTTCAGGACTTGCTAATTGTTTTAAAAATGGACCTGTTTGAGAAGCATGTGCTTCAAATGCCTTAATTTTAAGTTCTTTAAAATCTGTAATATCATTTTGAACATCAGGCTCTCCAAGAGCTTCGGTTGCATCATTACTGAACGCAACTAAAGTTAAACGAGGGCGTTCTTCTTTAGGCATGCGTTCAACCGTTCGAATTACAGCGTCTGCTGTTGCTTCGTGATCAGGATGTACTGCATATCCAGGATAAAATGAAATAATCAATGATGGATTTGTATCATCGATTAAAGATTTAATCATACCATCTATATGTTCATAGGGTTCGAATTCGACAGTTTTGTCACGTAAACCCATTTTTCTTAAATCAGTAATACCAATAACTTTACAAGCTTCTTCTAGTTCACGCTCACGAATACTTGGTAATGATTCGCGTGTTGCAAATGGGGGATTACCTAAATTTCTGCCCATTTGTCCTAGGGTTAAACATGCGTATGTTACAGGTATGCCTTTTTGGATATAACTTGCTAATGTGCCTGCAGATGAGAAGGTTTCATCATCAGGATGTGGAAATATTACTAATACATGTCTTTCGTCAGTCATGTTGATGCCTCCTCTATAAATTAAATGGTCGCTCACTAATTTGAAGTGCTGCAGCGAGTTGACCTTCGTAATTAAAACCTGCAATTAAAAATTCATCATGCTCATTGATCTCAAAATGCGTTAGACCTTGTACATAAACCCAACCACCATTTGATAGTTTAAGACCAATGCGATAAGGTTCTTTATTACCACCTTTTAGTTGTGCATGCGTATATGTTACTTGTATGTTTCTTAAAAATGTACCAGCATTAAAAACACGTTGATCGAAATGGTTCGCATAGGCCCCATTTGTCGTTTCAACATGCAGATACACAGGTTTATGTTCAAAAGAAGCAAGTAAATCTATAACTTCTTGTTCTTTAATTGGTTCCAACACGTTCACTCCTTACACTATCAATGTGTTTATCTTTCTATTTTACTAAAAACTATTCAATAATTGTATACGATTGCTCAATTATTTATAAATTAATTTTCATGAAGGGTAATTACTCAGGATTACGCAATCATACAGCATTAGTTTTTTACTTTTAAAAATCAAAAATTTGTTGGAATTTGAAAAGTGTTAAACATTAAAAATAATGCTATATTAATGGTGTATGAATGAATTCATAAGTTTTTAAAATGTATTAAATTTGTGGAGGCATGTAAACAATGAAAGTATTAAACTTAGGATCGAAAAAACAAGCATCATTCTATGTTGCATGTGAGTTATATAAAGAGATGGCATTTAATCAGCACTGTAAACTAGGTTTAGCAACTGGCGGTACAATGACAGATTTGTATGAACAACTTGTTAAGTTATTAAATAAAAATCAGTTAAACGTAGACAATGTATCCACGTTTAATTTAGACGAATATGTAGGTTTAACCGCATCACATCCGCAAAGTTATCACTATTATATGGATGACATGCTTTTCAAACAATATCCTTATTTTAATAGAAAGAATATTCATATTCCGAATGGAGATGCCGATGATATGAATGCGGAAGCGTCAACATATAATGACCTTTTAGAACAACAAGGTCAACGTGATATTCAAATTTTAGGTATTGGAGAAAATGGTCATATTGGATTTAATGAACCTGGTACGCCGTTTGATAGCGTTACTCATATCGTTGATTTGACTGAAAGTACTATTAAGGCTAATAGTCGATATTTTGAAAACGAAGATGATGTTCCAAAGCAAGCCATTTCGATGGGACTTGCTAATATTCTTCAAGCTAAACGTATCATTTTACTCGCATTTGGTGAAAAGAAAGGTGCTGCTATTACACATTTATTAAATCAGGAAATTTCTGTTGATGTTCCAGCCACATTACTTCACAAACACCCGAATGTTGAGATATATTTAGACGACGAAGCTTGCCCGAAAAATGTTGCGAAAATTCATGTCGATGAAATGGATTGATTGCAATGTTTAATTAAGAAATGCCTCGGGAAAGGTTCCAATAGAAAGATAAAAAGCATTGGAAGGATGATTTTTAGTGGAATTACAATTAGCAATTGATTTATTAAACAAAGAAGACGCGGCTGAGTTAGCAAATAAAGTAAAAGATTATGTAGATATCGTAGAAATCGGTACGCCAATCATTTACAACGAAGGTTTACCAGCAGTTAAACATATGGCAGACAACATTAGTAATGTAAAAGTATTAGCAGACATGAAAATTATGGATGCAGCTGATTATGAAGTTAGCCAAGCAATTAAATTTGGCGCGGATGTAATTACAATACTAGGTGTTGCAGAAGATGCATCAATTAAAGCAGCTATTGAAGAAGCTCATAAAAATAATAAACAATTACTAGTTGATATGATTGCTGTTCAAGATTTAGAAAAACGTGCAAAAGAACTAGATGAAATGGGTGCTGATTATATTGCAGTACACACTGGTTATGATTTACAAGCAGAAGGGCAATCACCATTAGAAAGTTTAAGAACCGTTAAATCTGTTATTAAAAATTCTAAAGTTGCAGTAGCAGGTGGAATTAAACCAGATACAATTAAAGAAATTGTCGCTGAAAGTCCTGACCTTGTTATTGTTGGAGGCGGAATCGCAAATGCAGATGATCCAGTAGAAGCTGCAAAACAATGTCGCGCTGCAATCGAAGGTAAGTAATATGGCTAAATTTAGTGACTATCAATTAATTCTAGATGAATTAAAGATGACTTTGTCACATGTTGAAGCGGATGAGTTTTCAACGTTTGCGTCCAAAATACTACATGCTGAACATATATTTGTAGCTGGCAAAGGACGTTCAGGATTCGTGGCGAATAGTTTTGCAATGCGCTTAAATCAGCTCGGCAAACAGGCACATGTTGTTGGAGAATCAACGACACCTGCGATTAACTCGAATGATGTATTTGTAATTATCTCTGGTTCAGGTTCCACGGAACATTTAAGATTATTAGCAGACAAAGCAAAATCAGTAGGTGCTGACATCGTATTAATTACTACAAATAAAGATTCTGCAATAGGCAATCTAGCTGGGACGAACATCGTTTTGCCTGCAGGTACAAAATATGATGAACAAGGTTCGGCACAACCATTAGGAAGTTTGTTTGAACAAGCATCACAATTATTTTTAGATAGTGTTGTAATGGGATTGATGACTGAAATGAATGTTTCAGAACAAACGATGCAACAAAATCATGCTAATTTAGAATAAAAACAAAGATAGTCGATAATATGATGCCTAGGCAGAAATATTATCGATTATTTTTTTATTTAAATAATAAATTATAGTATAATATCAATAATAAACGAATAGGGGTGTTAATAGTGAAGTTTGAAAATTATATTTTTGATTTCGATGGTACGTTGGCAGACACGAAAAAATGTGGTGAAGTAGCAACACAAAGTGCATTTAAAGCATGTGGCTTAACAGAACCATCAGCTCAAAACATAACGCATTATATGGGAATACCTATTGAAGAATCATTTTTAAAATTAGCAGACCGACCATTAGATGAAGCAGCATTAGCAAAGTTAATCGATACATTTAGACATACATATCAATCTATTGAAAAGGACTATATTTATGAATTTGCGGGTATAACTGAAGCCATTACAAGTTTGTATAACCAAGGGAAAAAACTTTTCGTGGTGTCTAGTAAGAAGAGTGATGTATTAGAAAGAAATTTATCGGCTATTGGATTAAATCACTTGATTACCGAAGCTGTTGGATCCGACCAAGTAAGTGCATATAAACCAAATCCTGAAGGCATACACACAATTGTGCAACGCTACAATTTAAATAGCCAACAAACGGTTTATATTGGTGATTCAACATTTGATGTTGAGATGGCGCAACATGCTGGTGTACCATCTGCAGCAGTAACATGGGGAGCACATGATGCAAGGTCATTACTCCATTCAAATCCAGATTTTATAATCAATGATCCATCAGAAATTAATACAGTATTATAAAATTTGTTAAAACAGAGAATACCATGATTAAAATGCATATTCATAAATATTAGATTATACATAGAAATATTTCGCTTTAGATTAGGAATTTAAAATAAATATTTATTAAACATTATGAATTTTTAAAGAGTGATGTCTGATTCGTTGATGAGCTTGGGACATAAATCAATGTCCTAGGATCTATAATATTATATTGGCAGTAGTTGACTGAATGAAAATGCGCTTGCAACAAGCTTTTTTTCAACTCTAGTCAGGGGCCCCAACACAGAGAATTTCGAAAAGAAATTCTACAGGCAATGCGAGTTGGGGTGTGGGCCCCAACATAGAAGCTGGCGGAAAGTCAGCTTACAATAATGTGCAAGTTGGCGGGGCCCCAACATAGAAGCTGGCGGAAAGTCAGCTTACAATAATGTGCAAGTTGGGGTGGGACAACGATAAAGAAATACTTTTTCTATAGAAATTAGTATTTCTTATGCATGAGTTTTACTCATGTATTCCTATTTTTAAGTACACATTAGCTGTGGCTAATGTGTAAGAACCACTACATAATAAATCATTAGTGGCTCTTTATCATTTCTGTCCCACTACCAAAGTAATGACAAAGTTATTGAAGTAAATTGAATATAAACATTTAAATATGATGAGGAAAGTAGTGATAGCATATGACTTACATGAAGTTGTGTGCTATCGCTATTTTTAATTATAAATCTAATATGTTGATCGTTCGATGATTTAAGAATTATTATTGTTTAATTCAAATGTACGAGGGTATAAAATCATTGAATTTAATTCGTTAAAGTGAAATTTTTTGTCGAACATACTTTTGCATTTATATAAAAGTTTATATTTGTATAAATTTGACAAAACTAATTAACTCCGTATAATTATGAAACATACAAAAGGGAGTGTATGAATTCATGGATTTTAATAAAGAGAATATTAACATGGTGGATGCAAAGAAAGCCAAAAAAACCGTTGTTGCAACCGGTATCGGTAATGCAATGGAATGGTTTGATTTTGGTGTCTATGCATATACAACTGCGTACATTGGAGCGAACTTCTTCTCTCCAGTAGAGAGTGCAGACATTCGACAAATGTTGACTTTCGCAGCATTAGCCATTGCGTTTTTATTAAGACCAATTGGTGGTGTTGTATTTGGTATTATTGGTGACAAATATGGACGTAAAGTTGTATTAACATCAACAATTATTTTAATGGCATTTTCAACATTAACCATTGGATTATTGCCAAGTTATGATCAAATTGGACTTTGGGCACCAATACTATTATTGCTTGCAAGAGTACTACAAGGGTTTTCAACAGGTGGAGAGTATGCGGGTGCAATGACATATGTAGCCGAATCATCTCCAGATAAGCGTCGTAACTCATTAGGTAGTGGACTAGAAATTGGGACATTATCAGGTTACATAGCTGCTTCAATTATGATTGCTGTATTAACATTCTTTTTAACAGATGAACAAATGGCATCATTTGGTTGGAGAATCCCATTCTTACTTGGTTTATTCCTAGGATTATTTGGCTTATATTTACGTCGTAAGCTTGAAGAATCACCAGTTTTCGAAAATGATGTTGCAACACAACCAGAAAGAGATAACATTAACTTTTTACAAATCATCAGATTTTATTACAAAGATATATTTGTGTGTTTTGTAGCTGTTGTATTCTTCAATGTTACGAACTATATGGTAACTGCATATTTACCAACCTATTTAGAACAAGTTATTAAATTAGATGCAACGACAACAAGTGTATTAATTACTTGTGTCATGGCAATAATGATTCCATTAGCATTAATGTTTGGTAAGTTAGCGGATAAAATAGGTGAAAAGAAAGTATTTCTAATTGGTACTGGTGGGCTAACATTATTTAGTATCATCGCATTTATGTTATTACATTCACAATCATTTGTTGTAATAGTAATCGGTATATTTATATTAGGATTTTTCTTATCAACTTACGAAGCGACAATGCCAGGGTCGTTACCAACGATGTTTTACAGTCATATAAGATATCGAACTTTATCAGTAACATTTAATATCTCTGTTTCGATATTTGGTGGTACGACGCCATTAGTTGCAACATGGTTAGTTACGAAAACTGGAGATCCATTAGCACCTGCGTATTATTTAACAGCAATCAGTGTTATTGGCTTTTTAGTTATTACATTCTTACATTTAAGTACAGCAGGAAAATCTCTAAAAGGTTCGTATCCAAATGTAGATAACGAGCAAGATAGAGCTTATTATACAGAACACCCAAAAGAAGCATTATGGTGGGTTAAAGAACGTAAAGATTAGAGATTATAATAAAAAGTATAAATCAATCGTATATAAGCACTTTAAAGCTAGTAGGTTCTGCTAACTTTAAAGTGCTTTTTAAATTGAGAACTGTAATTAGCTGTAATAAAGTTTTTGTATATACATAAACCCCCACTGCAATGATTATCGCAATGGGGGAAAGAGGGGACTTAAAGCATATGTTTAGCTTTGAATACTTAAAATTCTCTTGCTATTGAAATGTTAGGATGTAAATATGTCTTAGAGTATTTTGTCCAACGCAATTAATATTGAGACTCTAACCTTCAATATTATTATAGAGAACACAAACTTAAATAGATTGGGTGACTTATTTGTGTCAGTTATTGCGATTGCGATAACTTCTTTTCTCTATATACATATAGTAACGTCTTAACTAATAAAAAACATGGTACTACAGTATCAAATTTATCTAGGGCTTAAGTTTGATTTTTATAATAGGCAGGTTTACCTGATAAAAATACTTATTCATTATATAATGTTAACAAGATGTATTTTAAAGTTTACATTGAGTGAGGGATATTGATGAACGTAATTTTAGAACAGTTGAAAACACATACTCAAAATAAACCTAATCACATAGCATTACATATCGATGATGAAACAATTACATATAGTCAACTAAATGCCCGCATCACTAGCGCAGTTGAATCTTTGCAGAAATATTCACTTAACCCTGTCGTTGCTATTAATATGAAATCACCGGTGCAAAGTATTATTTGTTATTTAGCTTTGCATCGTTTACATAAAGTGCCTATGATGATGGAAGGTAAATGGCAAAGTACTATACATCGTCAATTGATTGAAAAATATGGTATTAAAGATGTAATTGAAGATACAGGTCTCATGCAGAGTATAGACTCACCGATGTTTATTGATTCAACGCAATTACAGCACTACCCCAATTTATTACATATTGGTTTTACTTCAGGGACAACTGGACTGCCAAAAGCATATTATCGTGATGAAGATTCATGGTTGGCTTCTTTTGAAGTTAATGAAATGTTGATGTTAAAAAATGAAAATGCCATAGTAGCCCCCGGACCACTATCGTACTCGTTAACATTATATGCGTTATTGTTTGCTTTAAGTTCTGGTCGTACTTTTATAGGACAGACCACTTTTCATCCTGAAAAGTTACTTAATCAATGTCGTAAAATATCATCATACAAAGTTGCTATGTTTCTTGTTCCAACGATGATTAAATCATTATTGTTAGTTTACAACAATGAACATACAATCCAATCATTTTTTAGCAGTGGAGATAAGTTGCATTCTTCTATTTTTAAAAAGATAAAAAATCAAGCAAATGACATAAATTTGATTGAATTTTTTGGTACATCGGAAACCAGTTTTATCAGCTATAACTTGAATCAGGAAGCACCAGTTGAATCAGTAGGGGTGCTATTTCCAAATGTGGAATTGAAAACAACGAATCACGATCACAATGGTATAGGAACTATTTGTATAAAAAGTAATATGATGTTTAGTGGCTATGTAAGCGAACAATGTATAAATAATGATGAATGGTTTGTTACTAATGATAATGGCTATGTAAAAGAGCAGTATTTATATTTAACGGGACGACAACATGATATGTTAATTATTGGTGGTCAAAATATATATCCAGCACATGTTGAACGCCATTTAACGCAATCGTCGAGCATTGATGAAGCAATTATAATCGGTATTCCAAATAAGCGTTTTGGTCAAATAGGTGTATTGCTTTATTCTGGTGATGTGACACTTACACATAAAAATGTAAAACAATTTTTAAAAAAGAAAGTGAAACGCTATGAAATTCCATCGAAGATTCATCGTGTAGAAAAGATGTATTACACTGCAAGTGGTAAAATTGCTAGAGAAAAAATGATATCGATGTATTTGAGAGGTGAATTATAATATGAATCAAGCAGTCATAGTTGCAGCTAAACGAACTGCATTTGGGAAATATGGAGGCACTTTAAAACATTTAGAGCCAGAACAATTGCTCAAACCTTTATTCCAACATTTTAAAGAGAAGTATCCAGAGGTAATATCTAAAATAGATGATGTAGTTTTAGGTAATGTTGTTGGGAATGGTGGCAATATAGCAAGAAAAGCATTGCTTGAAGCGGGGCTCAAAGATTCAATACCTGGCGTCACAATCGATCGGCAATGTGGGTCTGGACTTGAAAGTGTTCAATATGCATGTCGTATGATTCAAGCCGGAGCTGGCAAGGTATATATTGCAGGCGGTGTTGAAAGTACAAGTCGAGCACCTTGGAAAATCAAACGACCGCATTCTGTGTACGAAACAGCATTACCTGAGTTTTATGAGCGTGCATCATTTGCACCTGAAATGAGCGACCCATCAATGATTCAAGGTGCTGAAAATGTAGCCAAGATGTATGATGTTTCAAGAGAATTACAAGATGAATTTGCTTATCGAAGTCATCAATTGACAGCGGAAAATGTAAAGAATGGAAATATTTCTCAGGAAATATTACCTATAACCGTTAAAGGAGAAATATTCAACACTGATGAAAGTCTAAAATCACATATTCCGAAAGATAACTTTGGCCAATTTAAGCCCGTGATCAAAGGTGGGACCGTTACCGCTGCGAATAGTTGTATGAAAAATGATGGTGCAGTTTTATTGCTTATTATGGAAAAAGATATGGCATACGAATTAGGTTTCGAGCATGGTTTATTATTTAAAGATGGTGTTACGGTAGGTGTTGATTCTAATTTTCCTGGCATTGGTCCAGTACCAGCCATTTCCAACTTACTAAAAAGAAATCAATTAACGATAGAAAATATTGAAGTCATTGAAATTAACGAAGCGTTCAGTGCACAGGTGGTTGCCTGCCAACAAGCTTTAAATATTTCAAATACGCAATTAAATATATGGGGTGGTGCATTAGCATCAGGTCATCCATACGGTGCAAGCGGTGCCCAATTAGTGACGCGATTATTTTATATGTTTGACAAAGAGACTATGATTGCATCTATGGGGATTGGGGGAGGTCTAGGAAATGCAGCATTATTTACTCGATTCTAACCAGCGATTAAATGTGTCATTTTCTAAGGATAGTGTGGCTGCATATTATCAGTGTTTTAACCAACCTTATAGAAAAGAAGTACCACCATTAATGTGTGCTTCATTATGGCCAAAATTTGATTTATTTAAAAAATATGCAAATAGCGAACTGATTTTAACAAAATCAGCAATTAATCAAACTCAAAAGATAGAAGTAGACACAATATATGTAGGGCATTTAGAAGATATTGAATGCCGACAGATTCGCAATATCACACGTTATACAATGGCTTTAACATTAACTAAAAATGACCAACATGTCATAACGGTTACACAAACTTTTATTAAGGCGATGAAGTAGAGATGAAGTTTAATGAGATATGGATAAATGAATATTTGGCGCTCGTAAATGATGATAATCCAATACATAATGAGATTGTGCCAGGACAATTAGTGAGTCAAATGATGCTGATGGCTATGTCAATAGAGGCGAACCAGTGTCAAATTAACTACGTTAAACCTATTTTAATAAATGAAAATATCGAATTCATTGAAGAACACGAGCAAGAAATGATAGCAATTAATGACGATGGAGAGATTAAAATAAAGATTTCTTTGAGCACAAAAAAATAACCGATATTAGCTGCATGAACGCATATTAATTAGGAGATGAAAGGACAGCTAATATCAGTTATGTATTGTTATTATTATTGGGAACAGAGATAAATATAGGTTACGTTTCTTTCTTTGCACGGGGATGCATTAATCTAAAATAATAATAACAACTATATCAATGTTTAATAAATTCTGGATTATTGGAACGATTAGTCAATTTAACTAACTTTCATATGATCTATATCGTCTTGTAATAAAGAGAGCAATTTGAATATTTCAGTATCACTAAATGAATCGTCACATTTAATTGAAACATGCTGAAACGTTTTGGTTATAATTTCATAAACTGGTGCGCCTTCATGGTGATACTGTCGATAAATAATCATAACCTATATTACCTCCTTTGCTACTCTATGGTTATATTATAAATAACATTTTTATGTGTGACATCAACCTTAAGTATCAACTTTTTATCAGACATAGAACGTATGGTTTACCAAGACTATTTATGTATCATGTTTTAAAAGGAATATATTTTTATAAAGTCGTTGAGAAGTTATTTTTAATTTCAAAAAAACGGCAGAATTAGTAGAGCGGGATAAAACGTTATGTTTAAACAAGGGCATAATAAATTTCCGAAAGGATTTGTTTTTTTAGGATAACTGATTCGTGACACTGTAAATGAATATTATATACATATGTTGAAATAAAACTACCTATAACGATGACTTATAAAACTTATTTGCCCAATTTAAATGTGAAAATCAAACAAGTATTTAATAACTAAAATAACCACACCGAAAGTGACTTTATTATGTACTGATCCCCAAAGTTAGTCTTTGAAAGCTAACTTTACTGGCGCACAGCAATAACACTCAAATCATAAGGTGTGGTTAATCTATTTTTTATGAACGAAGCATTAAACCTCTGTTACTTCAACATCGATATGTTCAATACGGTTGTATGCACCGTGATCCACAGGACCAACAAAATCATTCATTTTCCAACCGTTTTTAATAGCAGAAGCGACGAAAGCTTTCGCGCTAATCACAGCTTCTTTTGGTGACTTACCGTTAGCTAAATATGCAGTTGTTGCCGCAGCAAATGTACAACCAGCACCATGGTTATAACTTTGTTGGAACATGTCTGTAGTTAGTTGATAAAATGTTTGACCATCATAGTATAAGTCATACGATTTATCTTGATCTAAAGCTTTGCCACCTTTAATGATGACATGCTTTGCGCCTTTATCAAAGATAATTGTTGCAGCCTTTTTCATATCTTCAATTGAATTTAATTTACCTAATCCTGATAATTGACCTGCTTCAAATAAGTTTGGTGTCACTACCGTTGCTTTAGGTAGTAAATATTTAATCATCGCCTCAGTATTTCCAGGGTTAAGCACTTCATCTTCGCCTTTACAAACCATGACAGGATCTACTACAAAGTATTGTGCATTAGATGCCTCATATACTTCTCCAGCACGTTTGATTATCTCCTCAGTACCTAACATACCTGTTTTAATAGCATCAGGTCCGATTGATAAAGCCGTTTCAAGTTGCTTTTCAAATACGTCCATAGGTAATGGTGTGACATCGTGTGACCATGTATCTTTATCCATAGTAACGATGGCAGTTAAAGCGACCATGCCATACGTATCTAATTCTTGGAACGTTTTCAAATCTGCTTGCATACCTGCGCCAGCACTTGTGTCAGAACCGGCAATTGTTAAAACTTTCTTTAAAGCCATTGAGCTTCACTCCTACATAATAATATTGTATTCATCATATCATTTTTAACCTAATTGAAAAATATTAAGCATTCAATATTTGATGATTGTTGAAATGAATCATTCATACTATTGTAACTTTTGAAAATGTCATTCACTTTAGATAAGTGTGATATGTTAAAATATGTCCTGAGGTGAGATTGAATGGAATGGTCGCAAATTTTTCATGACATAACAACGAAACATGACTTTAAAGCTATGCATGATTTTTTAGAAAAAGAATATTCGACTGCAATCGTATACCCTGATAGGGAAAATATATATCAAGCGTTTGATTTAACACCGTTTGAAAATATCAAAGTTGTTATATTAGGACAAGACCCGTATCATGGTCCAAACCAAGCACATGGATTAGCATTTTCAGTGCAACCTAACGCAAAATTCCCTCCATCTTTACGTAATATGTATAAAGAATTAGCAGATGATATTGGATGTGTTAGACAAACACCACATTTACAAGATTGGGCAAGAGAAGGCGTCTTGTTATTGAATACAGTTTTAACCGTAAGACAGGGTGAAGCAAATTCTCATCGTGATATTGGTTGGGAAACATTTACTGATGAAATTATTAAAGCAGTGTCTGATTATAAAGAACATGTTGTCTTTATTTTGTGGGGGAAACCTGCACAGCAAAAAATAAAGCTTATCGATACATCTAAACATTGTATTATAAAATCAGTACATCCTAGTCCACTGTCTGCATATAGAGGATTCTTTGGATCAAAACCGTATTCCAAAGCGAATACCTATTTAGAGTCAGTAGGAAAATCACCAATTAATTGGTGTGAAAGTGAGGCGTAGATGGTGAATAGAGAAACTTTAATAACACGAATAGAGCAAGAATTAGTACAAGCAGAGCAGGCGCAGCATGACCATGACTTTGAAAAACATATGTATGCCATACATATATTAACATCTTTATATGCTTCAACATCAAATACACCACATATTGGTGAACAACAAATGAATCATCGTATTCCTAACCATAATCAAATGCCACACTCACAAATTACGCAGCCAACACATCAAGTGACAGCTGCTGAAATTGAAGCGATGGGTGGCAAAGTAAATATGCATTCAGCGCATCATCATAAGTCATATTCACAACCTTCAAACCAACAACAAAGATTAGCGACAGATGATGACATTGGCAATGGTGAATCCATATTTGATTTTTAAAAAGCAACAATGAAACATAATTGCTTAATAGCTTGCTAAGTATGTAGGTTAATAATCAAGACGCATATACTTTTATTCGAGTGTTCGGATTTAAACATTTATTAATACTGAATTATATAAGGAGAGGTAGCAATGAAATTATTTATTATTTTAGGTGCATTAAACGCGATGATGGCTGTCGGAACAGGTGCATTTGGTGCGCATGGTTTACAAGGAAAAATAAGTGATCACTACTTATCAGTATGGGAAAAAGCAACGACGTATCAAATGTACCATGGCTTAGCATTATTAATTATAGGTGTAATTAGTGGTACAACTTCAATCAATGTTAACTGGGCTGGCTGGTTAATATTTGCTGGTATTATTTTCTTTAGTGGATCATTATATATTTTAGTATTAACTCAAATTAAAGTTTTAGGTGCGATTACACCAATTGGTGGCGTATTGTTCATCATTGGATGGATAATGTTAATCATTGCGACATTCAAATTTGCTGGTTAAATTTTAAAACTTTAGATTACCTATGTAACTAAACATTAAATTTTTAATAAAAATAATCAAGAAAAAGAGTTACAAACTCATCTTTTGGGTATAGAATACCTTCGAGGTGAGTTTTTATTTATGGAAAAAAAGAATAAGCAAATAGATAGAGGCGATTTAAAACAAAACCTATCTGAAAAGTTTGTATGGGCGATTGCATATGGTTCATGTATCGGATGGGGCGCATTCATCTTACCAGGAGACTGGATTAAGCAGTCAGGTCCGATTGCAGCATCAATTGGTATTGTTATTGGTGCATTATTAATGATATTAATTGCGGTTAGTTATGGCGCATTAGTAGAGAGATTTCCAGTATCAGGGGGCGCGTTTGCCTTTAGTTTCTTAAGTTTCGGCAGATATGTGAGTTTCTTCTCATCATGGTTTTTAACTTTTGGTTATGTCTGTGTCGTTGCTTTAAATGCGACCGCATTCAGTTTACTAGTTAAATTCTTATTGCCAGATGTCTTAAATAATGGGAAACTATACACCATTGCGGGCTGGGACGTTTATATTACGGAAATCATTATTGCGACCGTATTACTACTTGTATTCATGCTAGTAACGATTCGTGGCGCAAGTGTATCTGGATCATTACAATATTATTTCTGTGTGGCGATGGTAATAGTCGTATTATTGATGTTCTTTGGTTCATTCTTTGGTAATAATTTTGCACTTGAAAATTTACAACCGTTAGCTGAACCTAGCAAAGGATGGTTAGTGTCTATTGTGGTTATTGTATCCGTGGCACCATGGGCATATGTTGGATTTGATAATATTCCACAAACAGCAGAAGAGTTTAACTTTGCACCAAACAAGACATTTAAGCTTATCGTGTACAGTTTATTAGCAGCATCATTAACTTATGTTGTCATGATTTTATACACTGGTTGGTTATCAACAAGTCATCAAAGTTTAAATGGGCAGTTGTGGTTAACAGGTGCTGTTACACAAACAGCATTTGGTTATATTGGATTAGGTGTATTAGCAATTGCAATTATGATGGGTATATTTACTGGTTTAAATGGATTCTTGATGAGTTCAAGTCGCTTGTTATTTTCTATGGGACGTTCAGGTATTATGCCAACAATGTTTAGTAAATTACATAGTAAATACAAAACACCATATGTCGCAATCATATTCTTAGTAAGTGTCTCTTTAATTGCACCTTGGCTAGGAAGAACGGCATTGACTTGGATTGTAGATATGTCATCTACAGGTGTATCCATTGCCTACTTTATTACATGTTTGTCTGCTGCGAAATTATTCAGTTATAACAAACAAAGTAATACGTATGCACCGGTTTACAAAACATTTGCTATTATCGGCTCATTTGTATCATTCATTTTCTTAGCGTTGTTATTAGTGCCAGGTTCTCCTGCAGCACTGACTGCACCGTCTTATATTGCATTGCTTGGATGGTTAATCATCGGTTTAATATTCTTTGTGATTCGATATCCTAAATTGAAAAATATGGATAATGATGAATTAAGTCGCTTGATTTTAAATAGAAGTGAAAATGAAGTTGATGATATGATTGAAGAACCTGAAAAAGAAAAAACTAAATAATAAAAGAATCGCACAGTATACCTTCTTAATTCGAAGGCGTATCGTGCGATTTTTTGTATCATAAATTGACATTTAAGACGAGGCAGTTAAACCTCATATAAAATTGCTAAGAGTTAAGGCTGAGCCATTTCTAAGAAATATTTATAATCGTTTAAAAGATTTCACGAACCCAGAAACAATTAATTTGGAAATTTGGTCGGCGAATAATAAACCTAATGCGATGGCTCCTGCAATAAGTGTAACCTCTAGCATGGTATTGATTGCTGTACTGAAATTTAATAATACTAAATTTTTCGTTGCATCATAAGCTAATCCACCTGGTACTAATGGGATGATACCCGTCACCATAAAAATGATTGCAGGTTCTTTTTGTTTACGTGCCATATAGTGACTTAATAAACCTAGGGCAAGACTGCCGAAGAAACTAGAGTATATAGTATGCACATTAAAGCCGTTGAAGAATAAGGTGTAAACCATCCATCCACACGTACCAACGAAACCACATGATAGATATAATTTTCTAGGTGCATCAAAAATGACGCAGAAGAACATTGAAGCTAAAAAGCTAAAGATAAAGTTTAAGATCCAAAACATAGTCTGATACTCCTATACTAAAATTAATACGCTACCAACGCCAGCACCGATGCCAAACGCAGTAACCAATGCTTCTAATGATTTCGTTGTGAACATCAACATGTGTCCACCAAATAAATCTTGTATTGCGTTTGTTATTAATACACCAGGAACAATAGGCATGACTGCCGCAATGATAATAGTTGCCAAGTCACCTGTTGGAATAAGTGTATGTCCAATGACGGCGATAATCCCAATAACTAATGAACCAATGAATTCTGGGATAAACTGTGCGTGTAACTTACGATCTAAAATCTCAGTGACTAGGTATCCTAGACTACCTGCTAATATCGCAGTTAAAACATCAATCAATCTACCACCTTGTAAATATAAGAAACTCATTGCAATCATTGCTGCAGCGAAACCTTTAAAGGGAAAACTGCTGTCACGCTTAGCAACATATATTTTTTCAAGTTGCGTTTTTGCCTCGGCTAAAGAAATTTCATTGTTTGTAATTTGACGTGAAATTTTATTAGCTTGCGAAATTTTTATTAAGTTTGTATCTCGAGAGGTAATTCTAAATATTCTAGGAAACGATTCCGAATGTAATGTAAACTGGATGACAGTGTTTGTAACAAAGCTGTTACTTTCACTGTAACCAAGTTTTTTTGCAATACGTGTCATGGTATCTTCTACACGCGTACCTTCTGCACCAGATTCTAATAGTATGCGAGCAGCAAGCATGACAACATCTTTTATAAGTACCTCTTGTTTGTATTCTTCTGAATTTATGTCCATTTCATCACCATTGTTTATAAGAATTTAATACTCATTATAGTTTATACACTATAAAATAACCACATGAGCATTTTGATAAGTTGTTATTGATTTTAAAAAACTAATATTTGATACTATTGTAATAATAATCATCGGAATTTTTAGTGGTTAAAATTCTCTTGAAGTATAAAAAGGAAAAATTATTGAAAAAAATTCGACAAAAATATGTTTCAAATATTTCAAATAGGTTAAAATAATATTAGTTAACCATTACAAAAATTGTATAGAGTAGCGACTGTATAATTTCTATTGAGGTTAACGTTTATATGTAGTGATAGTAGTTAAAGTTCTCCCAAGGAAGACTACTCGGGTACACTTTGCTATGAGCAAAGTGTACTTTGTTATGAAAAGAAAACCATACGCTATGCGTATGGTTCAGAAAAGGTTCTACCATTGTCACAAAAAATGCATCTCTACG
>NZ_JBSZQY010000027.1:0-14069 GCF_054165785.1 Staphylococcus sp. SA22
CCGAACACAGAAGTTAAGCTCCTTAGCGTCGATGGTAGTCGAACTTACGTTCCGCTAGAGTAGAACGTTGCCAGGCAAGTTGAGACCGCAAGGTCTCTTTTTTTATGTCTAAAGTTACATAGTAAAAAGTTAACACAAAGAAAAATGGCTTGACGAAGTGAAAACGTTTGAATCTGACGAAACGAGAAAAGAGCGCAACGAGTTTAGTAGAGCTAAATGAGTAAGCGAGAGCCGAAGGAGAGGAAAGAAGCAAGCGATTGTCACAAGTCAAGAAAGGTCTTTAGCGACGATGGTAGCCAACTTACGTTCCGCTAGAGTAGAACGTTGCCAGGCAAATCGAGACTATAAGGATTTTTAAATACTAAATATACATGTAAGAATGAATGGTTGAAAGGAGAACGGATTTGAAAATATTTATTGGTACGATGTTAACTTTTTTATTTGTATGCTCATTGATAGTGTGTGGATTTTTTGCATATAAAATATATTTTCCTGCAGATGCTAAAAATAAGTCAGAAGTCCCGAATCATATGCAAGAAAACAAACATGAAAAAGAAAACACGCATAATATTAATAATAATGGTAGTGAAGCTAATGAGAATTTTAATAATAAGAAGAACCGTATAGAAAACATACAAGATAAACAAAAAGCATATGCTTTGATGAGTATACCACGACATAATTTACCAGAAAGTGAGAAGGCTATTTATGACAAAGTAATTTCAACTGCCATTCAAAATATAAATAATGGGGTGGGGAATGAAGAAGACTTTAGGCTCAAAGAAATATACGATGGTATACAAAGCGTGCAACCTCAATAATGTAAAGCATAATAAAAAGCAGTCATAAGATGATTTCAATTAGAAATCAATTTATGACTGCTTTTCTTAATATGTGTTAAATTAACAATGAATATAACATCTTATTTTCATTAATATAAATATTGGAAGGATCGAAATGATTTACACGTTGTTTGAGTTGTATTAAATCATCATGATCTTTAAGTTGAATACCAATAATGACAGTACCTGTATTTTGAGAAGATTTTTTTAAGTATTCAAATTTAGTAATATCGTCTTGAGGTCCTAATACGTCATTTACAAATTCTCTCAATGCACCTGGACGTTGAGGGAAATTTAAGATAAAGTAATGCTTCATTTCTTCGTATAGTAATGAACGTTCTTCAATTTCTTTCATTCGATTAATATCATTATTACCACCACTAATGACACAAACCACTGTTTTACCTTTAATATGATCTTTATAGTTTTCAAGCGCACTTACACTTAAAGCGCCAGCGGGTTCTGCTACTATTGCTTGTTTTGAATACATATCCAAAATTGTTGAACATACAGCACCTTCATCTACTTGTACGTAGTTATCTACATTTTTTTTGGCAATTTCAAAAGTAATATCGCCAACTCTGGCTACAGAAGCTCCATCGACAAATTTATCGATATTAGGTAATGTGATAACCTGATTATTTACGACAACAGATTCATACATACTACTAGCACCTGAAGGTTCAACTCCGATAATTTTTGTGTTGGGAGAATAGGATTTAAAATAGGTACTAATACCTGAAATTAAACCGCCACCACCAATTGCGGCAAATAGATAATCAAAGTTAACATTGTCAGACTTTGCTTGTTCTAGCATTTCTTTAGCAAGCGTACCTTGTCCAGAAATTGTATGAACATTATTGAATGGATCTATAAAGTTCATTTGATGTTCACTTGTATAAGTTAAAGCTTCAGCTAAACAGTGATCAAATGTATCACCAGTGAGTACAACTTCAACATTACTATTTCCAAAGAACTTTACTTGATTTACCTTTTGTAAAGGTGTAGTGACTGGCATAAAGATAACAGCGTTTAAATTAAGTTTTTTAGCTGTATAGGCAACACCTTGAGCATGATTACCTGCACTCGCACATGTAATACCTTTACTTTTAGCTTCATCTGATAAAACAGAAATAGCGTTGTAAGCACCTCTTAATTTAAAAGAACGTACCCATTGTAAATCTTCTCGTTTTAAATAAACTTTACAATCATACTTTTGAGATAAGTAATGGTCTAATTGTAAAGGTGTTTCTTTGACAATATCTTTAAGTCTTAAAAATGCTTCATCGATATCTTTCGTAGAAACTGTTGTTTTGACTGTCATAATATTCAACTCCCTTAAAGTGATTTTTCATATTTTTCTATTAATGATTCATATTGTAGGGTGATTGCAATGTCATCTAAGCCATTTACAAGTTTATTCTTCCAAGTTTCATCAATTTCAAAATGGAAACTCTTGTCTGGTGATGACACAGTTTGATTTGGTAAATCGACCTCAATTTCAACATATTTCGCAAGATGTTCACGTGCATTTTTTTCTAAAACAATTGGTAACATTGCATTTTTTGTACAATTCATATAAAAAATGTCACTGAAACTTCCAGCAATAATAATATGAAAGCCATAGTCCTTAAGTGCCCAAGCTGCATGTTCACGACTTGAACCACATCCAAAATTATCTCCAGTAATTAATATGGATGCACCTTGATATTGAGGCTTATTTGGATTGAAATCAGGATTATCTGAACCATCAGGTAAGTACCGCCATTCATCAAAAGCAAATGGACCAAAGCCACTTTTTGAAATACGCTTTAAATGTACTTTAGGAATGATTTGATCTGTATCGATATTGTCGTTGAAAAGAGGGACTATTTTACCTTTATATGTTGTAATAGGTTTGATTGCTGCCATTTAAACAACCACCTTTCTTACGTCCACAAATTTACCATGAATAGCTGCTGCTGCTGCCATAGCAGGGGATACTAAATGTGTTCTAGCACCTTTGCCTTGTCGTCCTTCGAAGTTTCGATTACTTGTAGATGCACAATGTACACCCTCAGGTACTTGGTCAGGATTCATGCCTAAACACATTGAACATCCTGGTTCACGCCATTCAAATCCTGCATTTTTAAAGATAGTATCTAGACCTAATTTTTCAGCTTCTTTTTTTACTGTACGAGAACCTGGTACGACAATAGCTGTAATATTTGGGTGAACTTTATTTCCTTTAACAATATGACTAGCTTCAATCAAATCTGATAGTCTAGCATTTGTACATGAACCGAGGAAAACATACCCTAAATCGATATCTTCAGCTTTTTGTCCTGGTTCTAACCCCATATAATCATACGCACGTTGATCATTGATATCACTGATTTCAGGGAATGGTTCACTGAAATTAACACCCATTTCAGGATTAGTCCCCCATGTCACTTGTGGTTCTAATGTTGAAACATCAAGTTCAATTACACGATCAAATATCGCGTCGTCATCAGAATATAGCTCACGCCACTTATCAACTGATTTAGCGAAGTTATCGGCAAATGGTCTCCCTTTAACATATTCAAATGTTATATCATCAGGTTGGATTATGCCGTATTTGGCACCACCTTCGATAGCCATGTTACAAATAGTCATTCGACCGTCCATTGAAAGGTTTTTAATTGTTTCGCCAGTAAATTCCAAAGCATAGCCTGTACCAAAATCAACACCATACGTTTTAATTAAATGCAGAATAATGTCCTTAGCATAGACGCCTGTTGGTAAGGTACCATTAATATCGATTTTTAAGTTTTTGGGTTTTGTTTGCCATAGCGTTTGAGTTGCGAAAACATGTTCAACTTCACTTGTTCCAATTCCAAATGCAATAGCACCAAATGCGCCATGTGTTGCTGTGTGAGAGTCACCACAAACGATCGTTTTGCCAGGCTGTGTAAGTCCTGTCTCAGGTCCTACCATGTGAACAATACCTTGTTCATCAGAACCCATATCAAAAATATGCACCCCAAAATCTATGGCGTTTTTTTGTAATGTTGTGATTTGTTTGTTTGCAATTTCATCTTTAATATTGAAAATATCAATAGTAGGAACATTGTGATCGAGTGTTGCAAATGTTAAATCTGGGCGTCTTAATTTTCTGTTTTGAAGCCTAAGTCCTTCAAATGCTTGAGGAGAAGTAACTTCATGTATAAGGTGTAAATCAATGTATAATAGTTGCGGTTCGCCCAATTTTCCGTATAACACATGTCTGTTCCACACCTTGTCAAATAATGTTTGACCCATTTACATCTCCCCCTTAGTGATTCAATTTTTGAGATAGAATTTCGAAAATATCAGTAGTATTCAATTTGCCGCCTAAATCTGCTGTCGTTTGCCCATGTTCAATCATGTTATAAATATGTTGTTCTAATTCATCTGCAGCATCTGGTTGATTTAAGCTTTCACGTAAACACATCGCTAAAGATAGAATCATTCCAAATGGATTGGCAACGTTTTTACCTGCAATATCTGGTGCTGATCCATGAATAGGCTCATATAATCTTGGACCATCGTTACTAAAACTAGCAGAAGGTGATAAACCAAGTGAACCAGGAATCACTGAAGCTTCATCACTTAAAATATCACCAAATAAGTTTTCACAAACGATGACGTCAAATTGTTTTGGATTTGTGATTAAATGCATACTACAAGCATCAACAAGTAAGTGATTTACTGTTACTTCTGGATATAATTGACTCACTTCATTTACGACTTTGCGCCACAATTTACTAGAAGCTAATACATTTTCTTTATCAACTGATGTTAGTTTTCCTCGTCTTGAAGCGGCCAATTTAAATGCTACGTGAACAATGCGTTCTATTTCTTCTCTTGTATAAGTAAGAGAATCTAAGGCCTCGTGATTATTAAAATGTCTAGGTTCTCCAAAATAAATACCACTTGTCAATTCACGGACTATAACTAAATCTGTACCTTCAACGCGTTCTTGCTTTAAAGGTGATAAAGAACTAGCGCCTTTGACAACGGTAGTGGGGCGTATATTTGCAAATAAATTTAATGATTTACGTAATTTTAATAATCCTTGTTCTGGTCGATTGTTAGGATCTGTCCATTTAGGTCCACCGATTGCACACAGTAAAATAGCATCTGCTCTTTTACACGCATTTAAGGTTTTCTCAGTTAAAGGCTCGCCGAATGTATCAATAGAGGCACCACCAAATTCGTGGTGCTCTATTTGATAATTAAAGTTATATTTATTACTTATAATTTCAAGCAATGATAGAGATCCGTTCAAAATTTCTGGACCGATTCCATCACCAGGTAGTGCAACAATGTTATAAGTCATAATTAATTACCTACCTTTTCAACATTTTCAGCTGCAAATTTAGCATGTGCTTCTACGTATGCTTTACAAGAGGCTTGTAAAATATCATGATCAATACCAAAGCCATTGACAGTCTTACCTTCAATCAATAAATTTACGTGTACTTCTGCTTGGGCATCAGTACCTTCAGTGACAGAATTAATACGATAATCAATTAATTCTGTTTCTTTTTGGAAAATACGATCAACTGCATTGTAAATTGCTACGATTGAACCAGTACCAATACTTGAATCCTGGTAAATATGACCCTCGTTATCTTTAACAACAACAACAGCACTTTGAAGGCCGCTAGAGACATATTGTAGTTGCAGTGTTTCCAATTTATAAAGTGCTTGATGCTCATGCTCAGAACCTTGAATAATCGCATGAATATCTCTATCTGAAACAGATTTCTTTTTGTCCGCAATGGCCTTGAATTGTTTAAATAAATCTATTTGCGCTTCTTTATCAATGTCATAACCTAATGCTTTTAACTTCTCTGAGAAGGCGTGTTTACCAGATAATTTTCCTAATGGAAGTTCAGTCGTGCTTACACCAACAAGTTGAGGTGTCATAATTTCATATGTTTCACGATGTTTTAATACGCCATCTTGGTGAATACCTGATTCATGACTAAATGCATTTTGGCCAACAATTGCTTTATTTCTAGGCACTCGGATACTTGCATATCTTGAAATTAAATCCGATGTTTTTTTAGTTTCTTCGAGATTAAGGGCAGTTTGAGCACCATAATGATCATTTCGAACGTATAGTGCAAGCGCGACTTCTTCAAGTGCTGCATTACCTGCTCGTTCACCAATACCATTTACAGTGCCTTCAATTCGTCTCGCACCGCCTTCAATTGCAGCTAAACTATTTGAAACAGCCATTCCTAAATCGTCATGGCAATGAGCACTATAAATAATTTCATTTGAAGATGTTACAGATTCTGTTAAGGTTTTGAAAATATGTGCATATTCATCATGGTAACTGTAGCCGACTGTATCAGGAATATTAATAACTGTAGCTCCAGCGTCAACGGCAGTTTGTACACATTTCACTAAGAATGGTAATTCAGTACGCGTTGCATCTTCAGGTGAAAATTGAACAACGTCAAATAATTGTTTCGCGTATGTGACATGTTCTTTAATAGATGCTAAAACGTCTTCTTGAGACATTTTAAGTTTATGTTCAAGATGAATAGGTGATGTTGCTATAAAAACATGCACGACCGGCTTCGCTGCATCTTTTGTTGCTTCATATACAGCATCGATGTCAGATTTTTTACATCTAGCTAAACCACATACAGCCGTTGTTGTTAATGTTTGTGCAATTGCTTGAACAGATTTAAAGCTACCTGTACTTGAAGCAGGAAATCCAGCTTCAATAACATCTACACCCCATTTTTCTAATTGCAATGCAATACGCAAGCGTTCATCAAAAGTAAAATTCACTCCTGGTGTTTGTTCACCGTCTCTTAGTGTCGTATCAAAAATTTGAATATGACTACTCATATTTAACAACTCCTCATTGTAGGTCTATCTTATTTTTCAATGCTTTTAGATTTAATAAAAGGCATCATTTCGCGTAATTCACGACCAACTTTTTCAATTTGATGACCATGTTGTTCTTCGCGTAATTTATAAAATTCTTTGAATCCATTTTTATTGTCTTCGATAAAGCGATTACTGAAGTTACCATTTTGGATATCAGTTAATACAGCTTTCATATTTTCTTTAACATCTGGTGTGATAACACGTGGTCCTGAAACATAGTCACCAAATTCAGCAGTATTTGAAATTGAGTAACGTACATTTTCCATACCGCCTTCATACATCAAATCAACGATTAATTTCATTTCATGTAATACTTCAAAATAAGCTAATTCTGGTTGATAACCCGCTTCTACTAATGTTTCAAAGCCACTTTGAATTAATTTCGATACACCACCGCAAAGTACTGCTTGTTCACCAAATAAATCTGTCTCTGTTTCTTCTTTAAATGTTGTTTCAATAACACCTGCACGAGTTGCACCAATACCTTTTGCATAACTTAAAGCAATATTACGTGCTTGACCTGAAGCGTCTTGTTGAATACCAAATAGTGATGGTACAGCAGAACCTTCAACAAATGTACGTCTAACTAAATGCCCCGGTCCTTTAGGAGCTACTAAAAATACATCAACATCAGCTGGTGGTTGAATAACACCAAAATGAATGTTAAAGCCATGAGCAAATGCAAGCGCATTATGTTTTTCTAAATTTGGTTCAATTTCGTTTTTATATACATCACCTTGAATTTCATCAGGTAATAGCACCATAATTACATCAGCTTGCTTAACTGCTTCTGCAACAGGGAACACATCAAATCCATCTTCTTTAGCTTTGTCAAAAGAACGACCTGGGCGAATACCGATGACTACATCATATCCATTGTCTTTTAAGTTTTGTGCATGCGCGTGGCCTTGTGATCCATAACCTACTACTGCAATTTTTTTGCCTTGTAAAGCGTCCGTTTTTACATCTTGATCATAATAAACTGTTGTCATAATAAATTCCTCCAAATAATTAAATGTTTTGTTTTTCGAAAATTCTGAAATATAACTTTGTAATAGTGGCAGATGTTAACTAGCAGCCTATGATATATCTATAACTAATTAGCGCATCATTGCCTTTGTCTTAAAATTAAGCTTCGTTATCAACAAGGTCGTAGCATTCAACCGTTAAAACATTAATTTGTTGTTTTAATTTTTTAATTAAAATATGAAGTGATGTATCATCTTGAATATCGACTTGAATTTCCATGTTAGAAATCCCGGGTTGTTCAGAATGTGTAACATGTAATGTATCAATATTATATTGTAGGCGAACAAAAGCACTTGTAATTCGATTTAGCGTGCTGACTTGATCCGCAACTTGTAATTTAAGAATTCTTGTCATTATAAGCCCTCCATTTCATGATTTGATTTACCACTCGGAACCATTGGGTTTACAGCTTCAGTAGGGGAAATACGAACCTCAATTAAAGCTGGTCCTTGATAAGCAAACGCTGCATCTAATTGTTCTTCCAGTTGTTCTGGCTTATCGATTAAGAAACCTTTGACGCCATATGCTTCTGCCATTTTCATAAAATCAGGTTGACCATTAAATACTGAGTGTGAGAAGCGTTGATTAAAGAACTTATCTTGCCATTGTTTAACCATACCTAATGTTCCATTATTGATTAGTACGATTTTGACATCTAAACCATATTCGGGTAATAGTGCCATTTCTTGGTTTGTCATTTGGAAACCACCGTCACCGACGAAACAAACGACTGTTTTATCAGGATTAGCTAATTTGGCACCAATTGACGAAGGAATACCGAATCCCATTGTTCCTAAACCACCGCTTGTAACCCATTGTCCGTGATTTTTAAATGGATAAAATTGAGCTGCCCACATTTGATGTTGTCCCACGTCTGTAGTAACAATTGCTTCACCATTTGTAATTTTGCCGATATATTCGATTGTTTGTTGTGGCTTACAAAATACTTGATCTTCTTCGCCAAGTTTAAACGGGTGTTTCTGCTTATTATTTTGACAATGTTTAACCCAGTCACTGTGTTCAATAGTCTCAACATTTTTATCATTTAAACATTCTAAAAATCGTTTACAGTCTGCAATAATACCTAAATCTACATGAATAACTTTATTGATTTCTGAAGGATCAATATCTACATGTACAATTTTGGCGTTAGGTGCAAAGGCATCTGGTTTGCTTGCTAATCTATCATCGAAGCGGCTACCTAAATTAATGAGTAAATCACACTCAGTTAATGCCATGTTACTAGCATAAGAACCATGCATACCTCCCATACCTAAAAATAGTGTATCCTCATAAGGTACTGCACCTAGACCTAGTAAAGTAGTAACTGTTGGGATTTGATGTTTATTAACAAACTGTGTTAATAATTGATTTGATTTTGATTGATTAATACCTGCGCCGGCTAATACGACAGGCTTTTTCGCTTCTTTTAAAAGTGAGATGAAAGTGTCAATGTCTTTATTTTCTGGTTCTGTAACAACTTCATAACCTGGAATATTGATTTCGTCGCATAAATCCACATTTGTAGCTAAAACTCCCATATCTTTTGGAAAATCAATCACTACAGGACCTTTGCGTCCAGAATTAGCTACATGGAAAGCTTCGTGTACGATTTTAGGGATATCTTCAACACGTTTCACTTGATAATTTTGTTTTGTAATTGGTGAAGTCATAGATAGAATATCCGCTTCTTGGAATGCATCTTTACCAATACCTGGTGTAGCAACTTGTCCGGTGAATACAACTAGAGGTAAAGAGTCGCAATGTGCATCCGTAATACCTGTCATTACATTTGTTGCACCTGGACCGCTTGTAACTACAACGACGCCAGTTTTACCAGATACACGTGCATAACCTTCTGCAGCATGAACAGCACCTTGTTCGTGTCTTGCTAAATTACCATCATAAAATGTGTCGTATAAAGGTAGTACGGCACCACCAGGATAACCGAATAAATAATCCACATTTTCTTTAAGTAGAGCTTCTACTAGCACTTCTGATCCTGAACGCATGTCATTTAAAGTTTTTTCATTTAGTTGTTCAGGTTCAAGTGATTCAGCCATTTTTAAAGGGTCAATATTTTGGTTTACTTCATGTTGAGTTTTAGACATTTTAACCATCTCCAATATAAAAATAAATTAAATTAAATTCTCAGGCACTTGCATGACGCCACCTGTATTTGCGCTAGTTACTAGGGCAGTATAACGAGCTAGATAACCTGTTTTTACTTTCGCTTTAAATGGTGTTAAAGATTCTCGGCGACGCGCCAGAACATCTTCAGGCTGGTTTACGTTTAATGTACGATTTGTTAAGTCAATAGTAATCTCATCTCCATCTTCAATTAAGGCAATTGGTCCACCAGATGCAGCTTCAGGGGAAATATGACCAACTGCAATACCTCTTGTGGCACCGGAAAAACGACCATCAGTAATTAATGCAACATCTTTACCTAAGCCACGACCAACAATTGAGGAAGTAGGTGCTAACATTTCAGGCATACCTGGTCCACCTTTAGGTCCTTCATATCTAATGACAACGACGTGGCCTGCACGAACGGTACGATTGTCTATTGCTTCAACAGCTTCATCATGCGAATTGAAACAAATTGCTTTCCCAGTAAATGTTTTGATAGATGGATCAACGCCGCCAACTTTAATAACTGCGCCTTTAGGGGCGATATTACCAAATAAGATAGATAAACCACCTTGTGCATCATATGGTGCATCAAGAGGGTGAATGACATCAAAGTTCTTAATTTCTTTGCCTTCGTTATTTTCACGTAATGTTTTGCCAGTAACTGTGATTCTATCTGGGTGTAACGTGCCATCTTTCTTCATCAATTCATTAATAATTGCTGGGACGCCACCAGCTTCATGCACATCATGCATTGAATACGATGAACTAGGTGCTATTTTTGATAAATATGGCGTGCGTTTGGCAATAGCATTTATACGCTCTAAGTCATAATCAATGCCAGCTTCATTGGCAATGGCTAACGTATGCAGTACTGTGTTTGTTGAACCACCCATAGCCATATCAAGTGCAAATGCATCATCAATTGCTTCGCGAGTAACGATATCACGTGGTTTTAAATCATTTTTAATATTTTCAACTAATTTAAAAGCTGCTTGGCGAATCATTTCGCGTCGCTGATCACTGACTGCAAGTGCAGTACCGTTGTATGGTAATGCTAGACCTAAAACTTCCATCAAACAGTTCATTGAATTTGCAGTAAACATCCCAGCACATGAACCACAAGTAGGGCAGGCATTTTGTTCCATATCTAAAAATTCTTCTTTAGAAATCGATCCTTCTTTAAAAGCACCTACAGCTTCAAACATTGATGAAAGTGTTAATGCTTTACCATGTGCAGATAAGCCAGCTTTCATTGGTCCACCAGAGCAAAAGATAGCTGGTACGTTTGTCCTCATGGCTGCTAAAATCATACCGGGTGTGATCTTGTCACAATTAGGAATGTAAAATACGCCGTCAAACCAATGAGCGTTAATTACAGTTTCAGCTGCATCTGCAATAATTTCACGTGATGGTAGAGAATATCGCATTCCGATATGTCCCATAGCTATTCCATCATCAACACCAATTGTATTGAATTCAAATGGAATGGCACCGGCTTCTCTAATTGCTTCTTTAGCTATATCTGCAAGCTCTCTCAAGTGAACATGTCCAGGAACAATATCAATATAAGAGTTACAAATAGCTACAAATGGTTTGTTCATATCAGTTGGACTTTTTAGCGCGCCCGTGGCATGTAAAAGACTTCTTGCTGGTGCTTGGTGATCTCCTTTTTTGATCATGTCGCTTCGCATAGTAAATTCCCCCGTAAATTTTAATGATTAATCATGTTTTATAGTAATAAAAATAAGTAATTGAAAGATAAAACATAAAAAAACGTCCCAATATTATTGGGACGTTTACAAGTCCCATTCAAACAGAAATAGGACTTAAAGCGTTTAGTAAATATTTACTAACGTTCGAGTCCTGAAGAGTATAATAAAATAATAATATTTGAAGTTGTCGGTTGATGTTCAGTATATTGATTAAGCATTTTATTATACTCCTTCCGTGAATGGTATATATCACTTTAATAGTTAGAATTGTCTAAAAATTTGATAAATTTAATTTACTATATCTGCTTTAGTATGTCAACAAATATTTTAAATTTTCTTACAATTAACTTTGAAGAGATAATCTGTTTCAAAGATAAGAAATTTAAGTTGAAATTTGTTACAATATAAAGGTTAAATATAAAGTTAAATACGATTGAACAATGGATAATCATTTTTATGAATGAAAAGCATAATATAGGAGAATCAACATTGATAAAGATAAATAATTTAGATGAAATGAATCATTTTGCTATGTTTTTAGTTGAGCAATTGAAAAGTGGTGATTTGATTTTACTTAACGGAGATTTAGGAGCAGGTAAAACAACGTTAACGCAATTTATAGGAAAAGCTCTTGGTGTAAGACGTACGATTAATTCCCCGACATTTAACATCATTAAATCATATAGGGGTAAAAATTTAAAATTGCATCATATGGATTGTTATCGCTTAGAAGATTCTGATGAAGATTTAGGGTTTGATGAATTTTTCGAAGATCAGGCAATTACTGTTATTGAATGGAGTCAATTTATAAAAGATTTACTTCCAGCGACGCATTTATCTATTAACATTTCAACAATATCTGAAAATACAAGACAAATTGAGTTGTTCGCGCAAGGAGAACATTATGAACAAATTAAGGAGGCAATTATCCATGAATTCGCTGCTCATTGATACATCGAATCAACCATTATCAGTAGCATTGATGCAAAACGATGAAGTTTTAGCTGAAATAACTACGGATTCTAAACAAAATCATTCAGTGCAATTAATGCCTGCGATTAGTCAGCTATTTGAGCAGAGCAAAATAGCTAAACAGCAATTAGATGCGATTATTGTTGCTGAAGGTCCAGGGTCATATACTGGCTTACGTATCGGTGTTACTGTTGCTAAAACATTAGCGTATGCGTTAGATGTTAAATTATATGGTGTTTCATCATTAAAGGCATTGGCATCAACAATCGATCATACTGATAAATTATTGGTTCCTGTGTTTGATGCAAGACGACAAGCAGTTTATACAGGCATATTCCAGTGGCAAAATGGTCAATTAGTGACTATTTTAGAAGATCAATATATGTCGATAGAAGCATTGCGAGCTTTTTTAGAAGATTTAAACCAACCATTTATTTATATTGGAAAAGATACTGTAAAATTACAAGATGAATTACAAGGTGATGTGATTGCGCAACTACCAAATGCATCAGTCATGTATCAATTGATAGATAAACCTTCAGACGTACATACATTTACTCCTAAATACCATAAATTAGCTGAGGCGGAACGAAATTGGATCAACAGTCAAAAGAACAATTAAACATTAGAGAGATGACCAAAGAAGATGTGCCACAAGTCTTTGATATTGAGCGTCGGAGTTTCAATGATAGTTCTTGGACAATTGACGCATTTTATCATGAAATAGAGCAAAATAACTTTGCGAAATATTTTATCTTAGAATTTGAACAACAAATTATTGGTTATTTAGGTTTATGGATTGTTATCGATCAAGCTCAAATTACGACAGTTGCAATCGATGATAATTATAGAGGCTATGGTTTAGGTCAAATGCTTTTAAAATACGGAATAAACTATGCAAGTCACACTTGTGATGTGATGAGTTTAGAAGTAAGAGTTAATAATAAAGTGGCACAACATGTATATGAAAATTTAGGATTTCAATATGGTGGTAAACGTAAAAATTATTATGGTGAAGGTGAGGACGCAATGGTTATGTGGGTGAATTTAAATGACTAAAGATATATTAATACTAGCTGTTGAAACAAGTTGTGATGAAACAAGCGTTAGTGTTATAAAAAATGGCAGAGATATTTTATCAAATACAGTTTTAAGTCAGATTGAAAGTCATAAACGATTTGGCGGTGTCGTTCCCGAAGTGGCAAGTAGACATCACGTTGAAGGTATAACAACAACAATAAACGAGGCTCTAGTGGATGCCGATGTATCAATGGAAGATATTGATGCCATAGCGGTTACAGAAGGCCCTGGACTAATTGGTGCGTTATTAATAGGTGTTAATGCAGCCAAAGCATTGGCATTTGCTTACGATAAGCCACTTATTCCAGTTCATCATATTGCAGGACATATATATGCTAATCACATAGAAGAGCCATTAACATTCCCGCTAATTGCACTTATT
>NZ_JBSZQY010000027.1:14176-16708 GCF_054165785.1 Staphylococcus sp. SA22
ACGAACAATTGGTTTAAATTATCCAGGTGGTCCACAAGTTGATCGGTTGGCTGCTGAAGGTGAAGATACTTATTCATTCCCTCGTGTTTGGTTGGATAAAGATAGTTATGATTTTAGTTTTAGTGGGTTGAAAAGTGCCGTAATCAATCAACTTCACAATCAACGACAAAAAAATATTCCAATCATTGAAGCTAACGTAGCAACGAGCTTTCAAAACAGTGTTGTAGAGGTGCTTACGTTTAAAGCCATTCAAGCTTGTAAAGAATATGGTGTTCAGCGATTAATTGTTGCTGGTGGCGTGGCGAGTAATAAAGGATTACGTCAATCTTTAGCGGATCAATGCAAAATCAATGACATTCAATTAACTATCCCTAGCCCTAAATTATGCACAGATAATGCTGCAATGATAGGCGTTGCCGGCCACTATTTGTATCAGCAAGGTCGATTTGCTGATTTAGCATTAAATGGGCACAGCAATATAGATTTAGAAGAGTATTCTGCAGAATAAAATAAACGTCAGTTATTAACATGATTACGATGAACATTATTGAAACTGTTCATTGTCTTTTGTCATGTGATAGCTGACGTTTTTATATTGCAATTAGGGGAGTGAGACAGAAAAGATATTTTCGCAAAATTTATTTCGTCGTCCAACCCCAACTCGCATTGCCTGTAGAATTTCATTTCCAATTTCTCTATGTTGGGGCCCCGGACTAGTATTGAAAAAACTTATTACAAGCGCATTTTTATTTAGTCAAAGACTGTCAAAATAACAATGTTGCGACTTGAACATTGATTGATGTTCAAGATTCATGCCTAACCATTGGAAACATTATCTTTTGCTCGTTCATATATTTTTGCTGGAAATGAAGTGATTTTTAATAATTCGATGGCATTACGTGTATTTGCTTTGCCAGGCTTAATTTTGTAATCAAAATGTATGTTATTATTTTCTATTACCTCATTGAAATGATAATTTTCATAACGTTGTTTTAAGAGTTCAGCTAATTCAATATCATGTGTTGCTGCAATAACTCTAAAGTTAGATTTTTCATGTAAAAATGATAGTACTGATTCTGAAGCGGCAATTCGTTCAGTTGTGTTGGTACCTTTAAAAATTTCATCTATAAAGCAGTATATTTTTTGATTATCTGGAATTTCAACAATACGCTTAATAGATTTTAATTCAGCCATAAAATAACTATCGCCTGATAACACATCATCGGCATTTGCCATTGACGTGAACACAATTCCAGGTTGATATACAAATTTGCTTGCGGTAACTGTTTGTATAGCCGATGCAAGAATAATGTTTATTGCTATGGATTTCATAAATGTTGATTTACCCGAAGCATTAGACCCAGTTAACAGTATATTTTGTGATAGTGAGAAATCATTGGCTACTGCATCTGCTATGAGTGGATGTGTTAACTCAGAGAATACTATGCCATCATTTGAATCATCAATTTGTGGTTCAGTATAGCATTCTAGCGTTCTACGATACATTGCTAATGCATAATGATTATCTAATTCAGCTATGTAATCGAAACAATTTTTTAGCTCATTCATATGTGTTGTATAGCTTTTTTGAATTGAATGGAATAAAACATAATCAAGCATGAAAATAAGTTTAACTAGTTTAATTACCATAGCTCCGATATCTTCATCATTAACTTCAGCTAAAACACTCGTTAAATGACGTGCTGTTCTAAATTGCTTAAAATTGACTTCAGGTTGTGGAGCATGTTTAATTTTTGAGATAGTATAGCCTTGTTTTAAAACATTGGATGCATAAAAGATAGACTTTAAGTCATCCTCATATGTACGCTTTAAAGTTGCAGATAAAATGATATTAAATAGGCAACTCATAAGAAATAATAAAATACCAACTTGTGAATTAATAAATATAACTGCAAATGAGATAACTGGTAAAAACGGGCATAGAAACAATATATTTTGACGTTTTACCGTTGTGATTTGGTCTGGAAATGTTGGATAAACAGTTTTACCAATCAAAGCTAAATGATATGTTACGTTTTTTCTAAATTCAGCATTATCATTAAATAAACTAAGTAATGATTTGTTCGTAATTGAAAGCATTCCACGTAAACAGGCATATAGTTTCATTTCGCCAATAGATGTTAAATTATAATTCATCTTATGAAAGATTGCATTCATATTTAAATCGGACCAAGTTTTATCATCAACTAAAGAATGTGATTCAAATTTATCCTTGTAGAGCTTATACTCATAGTCGAAATGTGAGTTCGGTCTGATAAAAGCCTCTAATGGAGAAAGTGTTTGCCATAATGTTTCCATAGATTTTAAAAGACGTTGACGACTCATGTATCGTCCAACAATTCCTATTACCGATGTAAGTATAATAATTGCTATAACAAATATTAAAAATGTTTGATTTGTGCTCATAAGTATCTCCTTATTTATTTTTAATAATGTGTTTGATCTTGAGCTAACCACATCATTCGAATACTGTCATGAAGTAATTTCTCTATTCTACGACCAGAAAATACA
>NZ_JBSZQY010000028.1:0-15197 GCF_054165785.1 Staphylococcus sp. SA22
CTTGGCGAAGTGAAAACGTTTGAATCTGACGAAACGAGAAAAGAGCGCAACGAGTTTAGTAGAGCTAAATGAGTAAGTGAGAGCCGAAGAAGAGGAAAGAAGCAAGCGATTGTCACAAGTCAAGAAAGGTTCTTAGCGTCGATGGTAGCCAACTTACGTTCCGCTAGAGTAGAACGTTGCCAGGCAAAAAATGGATGCGATGAGCCGCATTGAGTTTTGGAAATGATAATTAAATAATGTGCACTTTTGATTGTTTAAATCTGTGACTAGAAGTATAAGTGAAGACATTCAGAAGTATTATAAAAAGTGAACAGCAGTAAGATAGTTTTTAATCATAAATCATCTTACTGCTGTTTTTAGGTTTTATGTCTAATATCTTTTAAATCGAAATACAAAAAGGAAATTAATTATTATACAATAGACAAGCTATTGCATAAGTAACACTAACTTTTGTCAAAGAAGTGTTACTATATAATTAATACTTTTGAAAATAACTAATTCCAAAACAGTGTAAATAAAGGAAGCGTATATCATGAAGCAACCTATTTTAAATAAATTAGAAAGTTTAAATCAAGAAGAAGCGATTTCTTTGCATGTTCCGGGTCATAAAAATATGACTATCGGTCATTTATCTCAATTATCAATGACAATGGATAAAACTGAAATACCTGGATTAGATGATTTACATCATCCTGAAGAAGTCATTTTGGAAAGTATGAAGCAGGTGGAGAAACATTCAGATTATGATGCTTATTTCTTAGTGAATGGCACCACTTCAGGAATATTATCTGTCATCCAGTCTTTTTCACAGAAAAAAGGCGATATCTTAATGGCAAGAAATGTACATAAATCTGTATTACATGCGCTCGATATTAGCCAACAAGAAGGGTATTTTATTGAAACGCATCAAAGTCCGTTAACGAATCATTATAATAAAGTTAATTTAAGCCGTTTGAATAATGACGGTCACAAACTTGCTGTGTTGACTTATCCTAACTATTACGGTGAAACATTTAATGTAGAAGAGGTTATCAAATCTTTGCACCAATTAGGCATTCCTTTACTCATTGACGAAGCACACGGCGCGCACTTTGGATTGCAAGGATTTCCAGATTCTACATTAAATTATCAAGCTGACTATGTTGTTCAATCTTTTCATAAAACGTTACCAGCTTTAACGATGGGCTCGGTACTTTATATTCATAAAAATGCACCTTATAGAGAAAATATTATAGAATATCTAAGCTATTTCCAAACATCTAGTCCTTCATATTTGATTATGGCTAGTTTAGAGTCAGCTGCCCAGTTCTATAAAACATATGATAGTACCGTGTTTTTTGATAAGAGAGCGCAATTAATCGAATGTTTGGAGAATAAAGGTTTTGAAATGCTTCAAGTTGATGATCCGTTGAAGCTGTTGATAAAATATGAAGGCTTTACAGGTCATGATATTCAAAATTGGTTTATGAATGCACATATCTATTTAGAATTAGCTGACGACTATCAAGCATTAGCGATATTGCCGTTATGGCATCATGATGATACGTATTTATTTGATTCGCTTTTACGTAAAATTGAAGATATGATTTTACCGAAAAAATCAGTTTCTATAGTTAAACAAACACAACTTTTAACAACTGAAGGTAACTATAAACCAAAACGCTTTGAATATGTTACTTGGTGTGATTTGAAAAAGGCAAAAGGTAAAGTTCTGGCGCGACATATTGTCCCATATCCGCCAGGGATTCCTATTATTTTCAAAGGAGAAACAATAACTGAAAATATGATAGAATTGGTAAATGAATATCTGGAAACTGGAATGATAGTTGAAGGAATTAAAAATAATAAAATTTTAGTTGAGGATGAATAAAATGTCAGCTTTTATAACTTTTGAGGGCCCAGAAGGCTCAGGTAAAACAACTGTAATTAATGAAGTTTATCATAGATTAGTAAAAGATTATGATGTCATTATGACTAGAGAACCAGGTGGTGTTCCTACTGGTGAAGAAATACGTAAAATTGTATTAGAAGGCAATGATATGGACATTAGAACTGAAGCAATGTTATTTGCTGCATCTAGAAGAGAACATCTTGTATTAAAGGTCATACCAGCTTTAAAAGAAGGTAAGGTTGTGTTGTGTGATCGCTATATCGATAGTTCATTAGCTTATCAAGGTTATGCTAGAGGGATTGGCGTTGAAGAAGTAAGAGCATTAAACGAATTCGCAATAAATGGATTATATCCAGACTTGACGATTTATTTGAATGTTAGTGCTGAAGTAGGACGCGAACGTATTATTAAAAATTCAAGAGATCAAAATAGATTAGATCAAGAAGATTTAAAGTTTCACGAAAAAGTAATTGAAGGTTACCAAGAAATCATTCATAATGAATCACAACGGTTCAAAAGCGTTAATGCAGATCAACCTCTTGAAAATGTTGTTGAAGACACGTATCAAACTATCATCAAATATTTAGAAAAGATATGATATAATTGTTAGAAGAGGTGTTATAAAATGAAAATGATTATAGCGATCGTACAAGATCAAGATAGTCAGGAACTTGCAGATCAACTTGTTAAAAATAACTTTAGAGCAACAAAATTGGCAACAACAGGTGGGTTTTTAAGAGCAGGTAATACAACATTCTTATGTGGTGTCAATGATGACCGTGTAGATGAAATATTGTCTGTGATTAATCAAACGTGTGGTAATAGAGAACAGTTGGTTTCACCTATTACACCTATGGGAGGCAGTGCGGATTCGTACATTCCATATCCAGTTGAAGTTGAAGTTGGCGGTGCTACTGTATTTGTTATGCCAGTTGATGCATTCCATCAATTTTAATTCTATAATACAATCATCAATTAGAGATACTTAAAATAGTGTATTAATAAGTTATTAACAATTTTGGGTTGCTTGACTGCGACTAGTTCAGATGCCAATAGATTTGATTTTTGTGGTTCTAAGAATAATCACAAATCATGGTCGCTATTGTTGCAGTAATTAGTTGCTCTTTGGCAACCTTTTTATATAAAAGCAAAAGGGAGTTTGTAATGAATGGATGAACAGCAACAATTGACGAATGCATATCATTCAAATAAATTATCGCATGCCTATTTATTTGAAGGTGATGATGCACAAACGATGAAACAAGTTGCGATTAATTTTGCCAAGCTTATTTTATGTCAAACAGATAGTCAATGTGAAACAAAGGTTAGTACATATAATCATCCAGACTTTATGTATATATCAACAACTGAGAATGCAATTAAGAAAGAACAAGTTGAACAACTTGTGCGTCATATGAATCAACTTCCTATAGAAAGCACAAATAAAGTGTACATCATTGAAGACTTTGAAAAGTTAACTGTTCAAGGGGAAAACAGTATCTTGAAATTTCTTGAAGAACCACCGGACAATACGATTGCTATTTTATTGTCTACAAAACCTGAGCAAATTTTAGACACAATCCATTCAAGGTGTCAGCATGTATATTTCAAGCCTATTGATAAAGAAAAGTTTATAAATAGATTAGTTGAACAAGACATGTCTAAGCCAGTAGCTGAAATGATTAGTACTTATACTACGCAAATAGATAATGCAATGGCTTTAAATGAAGAATTTGATTTATTAGCATTAAGGAAATCAGTTATACGTTGGTGTGAATTGTTGCTTACTAATAAGCCAATGGCACTTATAGGTATTATTGATTTATTGAAACAGGCTAAAAATAAAAAACTGCAATCTTTAACTATTGCAGCTGTGAATGGTTTCTTCGAAGATATCATACATACAAAGGTAAATGTAGAGGATAAACAAATATATAGTGATTTAAAAAATGATATTGATCAATATGCGCAAAAGTTGTCGTTTAATCAATTAATTTTGATGTTTGATCAACTGACGGAAGCACATAAGAAATTGAATCAAAATGTAAATCCAACGCTTGTATTTGAACAAATCGTAATTAAGGGTGTGAGTTAGATGCCAAATGTAATAGGTGTTCAGTTTCAAAAAGCGGGAAAATTAGAATATTATACACCTAATGATATACAAGTAGATATAGATGACTGGGTAGTTGTCGAATCTAAAAGAGGCATAGAGATAGGTATTGTTAAAAATCCATTAATGGATATTGCTGAAGAGGATGTTGTGTTACCTCTTAAAAATATTATTCGCATTGCTGATGACAAAGATATTGATAAATTTAATTGTAATGAACGAGATGCTGAAAATGCATTAATACTATGTAAAGACATTGTAAGAGAACAAGATTTGGACATGCGTTTAGTCAATTGCGAATATACATTAGATAAATCGAAAGTTATTTTTAATTTTACGGCGGATGATCGTATTGATTTTAGAAAATTAGTAAAAATATTAGCGCAACATTTAAAAACACGTATCGAGTTGAGACAAATTGGTGTAAGGGATGAAGCCAAATTGCTTGGCGGTATCGGACCTTGTGGTAGGTCGTTATGTTGTTCTACATTTTTAGGAGATTTTGAACCAGTATCGATTAAGATGGCTAAGGATCAAAATTTATCATTAAATCCAACTAAAATTTCCGGTGCATGTGGTCGTTTGATGTGTTGTTTAAAATATGAAAATGACTACTATGAGGAAGTACGTGCACAATTACCTGATATTGGTGAAGCAATTGAAACGCCTGATGGTAACGGGAAAGTAGTTGCTTTAAATATATTAGACATTTCTATGCAGGTGAAGCTTGAGGGACACGAACAGCCACTTGAATATAAATTAGAAGAAATAGAAACTATGCATTAAGGAGGCATTATTACATTTGGATCGCAATGAAATATTTGAAAAAATAATGCGTTTAGAAATGAATGTCAATCAACTTTCAAAGGAAACTTCAGAATTAAAGGCACTTGCAGTTGAATTAGTAGAAGAAAATGTAGCGCTTCAACTTGAAAATGATAATTTGAAAAAGGTGTTGGGCAATGATGAACCAACTACTATTGATACTGCGAATTCAAAACCAGCAAAAGCTGTGAAAAAGCCATTACCAAGTAAAGATAATTTGGCTATATTGTATGGAGAAGGATTTCATATTTGTAAAGGCGAATTATTTGGAAAACATCGACATGGTGAAGATTGTCTGTTCTGTTTAGAAGTTTTAAGTGATTAATCAAGCACACTCAAATAGTGTTATAATTATAAATGAATATGGTTTGGATAAGTCTGAGACAATGCATGTTTCAGGCTTTAATTGTGTATAAAGTTTTGGTGATTGCATAAGAGATAGCGGTACTAAATGTTATTATTAAGTGTGCACGCAGTATCATTAGTTATAAAATGTAGCTGTTAAAAGTCAAAAATACATCGAATGTAGATAGGCATATAATATAAAAAGAGATTTCAATTACTCAATAGAAAAAGGTTGTCTTCATAGGAGTTTAAAATGTTAAAAGAGAATGAACGATTTGATCAACTAATCAAAGAAGATTTTAGTATTATTCAAAATGATGATGTTTTTTCGTTTTCAACGGATGCTTTGTTGTTAGGGCATTTTACAAAACCTAGAACAAAAGATATTGTGTTGGACTTATGTTCAGGCAATGGGGTGATACCCTTGTTATTGTTTGCGAAACATCCACGACATATAGAAGGTGTTGAGATTCAAAAAACACTTGTCGATATGGCGCGACGCACATTTCAATTCAATGATGTTGATGAATATTTAACAATGCATCACATGGATTTGAAAAACGTTACTAAAGTATTTAAACCTTCACAATATACTTTAGTAACGTGTAATCCGCCTTATTTTAAAGAGAATCAGCAACACCAACATCAAAAAGAAGCACATAAGATAGCGAGACATGAGATTATGTGTACACTTGAAGATTGCATGATTGCAGCCCGTCATTTATTAAAAGAAGGTGGCAGGCTAAATATGGTACATCGTGCAGATAGACTAATGGATGTCTTGTTTGAAATGAGAAAAGTGAATATTGAACCTAAGAAAGTCGTTTTTATATATAGTAAAGTAGGGAAATCGGCACAAACGATAGTTGTAGAAGGTCGAAAAGGTGGAAATCAAGGTTTAGAAATCATGCCCCCATTTTATATTTATAATGAAGATGGTAATTATAGTGAAGAAATGAAGGAAGTATATTATGGATAGTCATTTTGTATATATTGTAAAATGTAGTGATGGAAGTTTATATACAGGATACGCTAAAGACGTTAATGCACGTGTTGAAAAACATAACCGAGGTCAAGGAGCCAAATATACGAAAGTAAGACGTCCGGTGCATTTAGTTTATCAAGAAATGTATGAGACAAAGTCTGAAGCATTGAAGCGTGAATATGAAATTAAAACTTATACCAGACAAAAGAAATTGCGATTAATTAAGGAGCGATAGTATGGCTGTATTATATTTAGTGGGCACACCAATTGGTAATTTAGCAGATATTACTTATAGAGCAGTTGATGTATTGAAACGTGTTGATATGATTGCTTGTGAAGACACTAGAGTAACTAGTAAGCTGTGTAATCATTATGATATTCCAACTCCATTAAAGTCATATCACGAACATAACAAGGATAAGCAGACTGCTTTTATCATTGAACAGTTAGAATTAGGTATTGACGTTGCGCTCGTATCTGATGCTGGATTGCCCTTAATTAGTGATCCTGGATACGAATTAGTAGTGGCAGCCAGAGAAGCTAATATTAAAGTAGAGACTGTGCCTGGACCTAATGCTGGGCTGACGGCTTTGATGGCCAGTGGATTACCTTCATATGTATATACATTTTTAGGATTTTTACCACGAAAAGAGAAAGAAAAAAGTGCTGTATTAGAGCAACGTATGCATGAAAATAGCACATTAATTATATACGAATCACCGCATCGTGTGACAGATACATTAAAAACAATTGCAAAGATAGATGCAACGCGACAAGTATCACTAGGGCGTGAATTGACTAAGAAGTTCGAACAAATTGTAACTGATGATGTAACACAATTACAAGCATTGATTCAGCAAGGCGATGTACCATTGAAAGGCGAATTCGTTATCTTGATTGAGGGTGCTAAAGCGAACAATGAGATATCGTGGTTTGATGATTTATCTATCAATGAGCATGTTGATCATTATATTCAAACTTCACAGATGAAACCAAAACAAGCTATTAAAAAAGTTGCTGAAGAACGACAACTTAAAACGAATGAAGTATATAATATTTATCATCAAATAAGTTAATCACTTTATCGATTATATGAAATTTTAAACGATTTTATAAACGCAAGCTGTAATTTTAAATGGCAAGTTATCATTTTGCATTGATACTGATAAAATGATGTTGACTATGATAAAAAAATGATGACATCGACGTTTTTTAATGTAAAATAAATACATTGAAAGTAATAAATACCTTAACATTGAATAAGATGAAAATGAGATGACGAGATAAATGTTCGCGTCCGTTGAAATGCATAGAAATCTTAGATATTATTTGAAGTGAGACATTACGAGGAGGAACAGTTATGGCTAAAGAAACATTTTATATAACAACCCCAATATACTATCCTAGTGGGAATTTACATATAGGACATGCATATTCTACAGTGGCTGGAGATGTTATTGCAAGATATAAGAGAATGCAAGGATATGATGTTCGTTATTTGACTGGAACGGATGAACACGGTCAAAAAATTCAAGAAAAAGCTCAAAAAGCTGGTAAGACAGAAATTGAATATTTGGATGAGATGATTGCTGGAATTAAACAATTGTGGGCTAAGCTTGAAATTTCAAATGATGATTTTATCAGAACAACTGAAGAACGTCATAAACATGTCGTTGAGCAAGTATTTGAACGTTTATTAAAGCAAGGTGATATCTATTTAGGTGAATATGAAGGTTGGTATTCTGTTCCGGATGAAACATACTACACAGAGTCACAATTAGTAGACCCACAATACGAAAACGGTAAAATTATTGGTGGTAAAAGTCCAGATTCTGGACATGAAGTTGAACTAGTAAAAGAAGAAAGTTATTTCTTTAATATTAGTAAATATACAGACCGTCTATTAGAATTCTATGACCAAAATCCAGATTTTATACAACCACCATCAAGAAAAAATGAAATGATTAACAACTTCATTAAGCCAGGACTTGCTGATTTGGCTGTTTCTCGTACATCATTTAACTGGGGTGTCCATGTTCCGTCTAATCCAAAACATGTTGTTTATGTTTGGATTGATGCGTTAGTTAACTATATTTCAGCATTAGGCTATTTATCAGATGATGAGTCACTATTTAACAAATACTGGCCAGCAGATATTCATTTAATGGCTAAGGAAATTGTGCGATTCCACTCAATTATTTGGCCTATTTTATTGATGGCATTAGACTTACCGTTACCTAAAAAAGTCTTTGCACATGGTTGGATTTTGATGAAAGATGGAAAAATGAGTAAATCTAAAGGTAATGTCGTAGACCCGAATATTTTAATTGATCGCTATGGTTTAGATGCCACACGTTATTATCTAATGCGTGAATTACCATTTGGTTCAGATGGCGTATTTACACCTGAAGCATTTGTTGAGCGTACAAATTTCGATCTAGCAAATGACTTAGGCAACTTAGTAAACCGTACGATTTCTATGATTAATAAGTACTTTGATGGCGAATTACCAGCGTATCAAGGTCCACTTCATGAATTAGATGAAGAAATGGAAGCTATGGCTTTAGAAACAGTGAAAAGCTATACTGAAAGCATGGAAAGTTTGCAATTTTCTGTGGCATTATCTACGGTATGGAAGTTTATTAGTAGAACGAATAAGTATATTGACGAAACAACGCCTTGGGTATTAGCTAAGGACGATAGCCAAAAAGATATGTTAGGCAATGTTATGGCTCACTTAGTTGAAAATATTCGTTATGCAGCTGTATTATTACGTCCATTCTTAACTCATGCGCCGAAAGAGATTTTTGAACAATTGAACATTAACAATCCTCAATTTATGGAATTTAGTAGTTTAGAGCAATATGGTGTGCTTACTGAGCCAATTATGGTTACTGGGCAACCTAAACCTATTTTCCCAAGATTGGATAGCGAAGCGGAAATTGCATATATCAAAGAATCAATGCAACCGCCTGCTACTGAAGAGGAAAAAGAAGAGATTCCTAGCAAACCACAAATTGATATTAAAGACTTTGATAAAGTTGAAATTAAGGCAGCAACGATTATTGATGCTGAACATGTTAAGAAGTCAGATAAGCTTTTAAAAATTCAAGTAGACTTAGATTCTGAACAAAGACAAATTGTATCAGGAATTGCCAAATTCTATACACCAGATGATATTATTGGTAAAAAAGTAGCAGTTGTTACTAACTTGAAACCAGCTAAATTAATGGGGCAAAAATCTGAAGGTATGATATTATCTGCTGAAAAAGATGGTGTATTAACCTTAGTAAGTTTACCAAGTGCAATTCCAAATGGTGCAGTGATTAAATAACTGTATTTTTAAAAATTAGGAGAGATAATTATGTTAATCGATACACATGTCCATTTAAATGATGAGCAATACGATGATGATTTGGGTGAAGTGATTACACGTGCTAGAGAAGCAGGTGTTGATCGTATGTTTGTAGTTGGTTTTAACAAATCGACAATTGAACGCGCGATGAAATTAATCGATGAGTATGATTTTTTATATGGCATTATCGGTTGGCATCCAGTTGACGCAATTGATTTTACAGAAGAACACTTGGAATGGATTGAATCTTTAGCTCAGCATCCAAAAGTGATTGGTATTGGTGAAATGGGATTAGATTATCACTGGGATAAATCTCCTGCAGATGTTCAAAAGGAAGTTTTTAGAAAGCAAATTGCTTTAGCTAAGCGTTTGAAGTTACCAATTATCATTCATAACCGTGAAGCAACACAAGACTGTATCGATATCTTATTGGAGGAGCATGCTGAAGAGGTAGGCGGGATTATGCATAGCTTTAGTGGTTCTCCAGAAATTGCAGATATTGTAACTAATAAGCTGAATTTTTATATTTCATTAGGTGGACCTGTGACATTTAAAAATGCTAAACAGCCTAAAGAAGTTGCTAAGCATGTGTCAATGGAGCGATTGCTTGTTGAAACCGATGCACCGTATCTTTCGCCACATCCGTATAGAGGGAAGCGAAATGAACCGGCAAGAGTAACTTTAGTAGCTGAACAAATTGCTGAATTAAAAGGCTTATCTTATGAAGAAGTGTGCGAACAAACAACTAAAAATGCAGAGAAATTGTTTAATTTAAATTCATAAAGTTAAAAGTGAGAAAGATCACCGCCATAAATGTAAACGATGCTATATTCGTTTAATATGCTATGGTTCTTTCTCACTTTTTTAAATTAAAATATCGTGCATGTGCAATACGTGCGATAGAGATGGTTAGTGCTTTGAAATTAAGAATTGTAGGAAGGCGTTTTAAATGAAAATCAATGAGTTTATAGTTGTAGAAGGACGAGATGATACTGAGCGTGTTAAACGAGCTGTTGAATGTGATACGATTGAAACGAATGGTAGTGCCATCAACGAACAAACTTTAGAAGTAATTAGAAATGCTCAACAAAGTCGAGGCGTTATTGTATTAACAGATCCAGATTTCCCAGGAGATAAAATTAGAAGTACAATTACTGAACATGTCAAAGGTGTTAAACACGCGTATATTGATAGAGAAAAAGCTAAAAATAAAAAAGGGAAAATTGGTGTTGAACATGCCGACTTAATTGATATTAAAGAAGCGTTAATGCATGTTAGTTCACCCTTTGATGAAGCTTATGAATCAATTGATAAATCTGTGCTTATAGAGTTGGGGTTAATCGTTGGGAAAGATGCAAGGCGCCGTAGAGAAATTTTAAGTAGAAAATTGCGAATCGGCCATTCCAATGGTAAGCAGTTATTGAAAAAGTTAAATGCATTTGGTTATACCGAAGCGGATGTAAGGCAAGCTTTAGAAGATGAATGAGGAAGTGAAAATGTTGGATAATAAAGATATTGCAACACCATCAAGAACGCGAGCGTTGTTAGATAAATATGGCTTTAATTTTAAAAAAAGTTTAGGACAGAACTTTTTAATAGATGTGAATATCATTAATAATATCATTGATGCAAGTGATATTGATGCACAAACTGGGGTGATTGAAATTGGTCCAGGTATGGGGTCGTTGACAGAACAATTGGCCAGACATGCTAAAAGAGTATTGGCATTTGAAATTGATCAACGTTTAATACCTGTATTAAATGATACACTATCACCTTATGATAATGTGACGGTGATTAATGAAGATATTTTAAAAGCGAATATTAAAAAAGCTGTTGAAAATCATTTACAAGATTGTGAAAAAATAATGGTTGTTGCAAACCTGCCGTACTATATTACGACGCCAATTTTATTAAATTTAATGCAACAAGATATACCAATTGATGGCTACGTGGTGATGATGCAAAAAGAAGTGGGTGAACGCTTAAATGCTGAAGTAGGTTCAAAAGCATATGGTTCATTATCAATTGTCGTACAATACTATACAGAGACTAGTAAAGTATTAACGGTACCTAAATCTGTATTTATGCCACCACCTAATGTTGATTCAATAGTTGTAAAACTGATGCAGAGAACTGAACCGTTAGTAACAGTAGATAACGAGGAAGCATTCTTTAAGTTAGCAAAAGCAGCATTTGCACAAAGAAGAAAGACAATTAACAATAACTATCAAAATTATTTTAAAGATGGTAAACAACACAAAGAAGTGATTTTACAATGGTTAGAACAAGCGGGTATTGATCCAAGACGTCGCGGTGAAACGCTATCTATTCAAGATTTTGCTAAATTGTATGAAGAAAAGAAAAAATTCCCTCAATTAGAAAATTAAATGATTGACAAAGCAAAGCACTATTGTTAAAATTTAAATTTTGTTTGACGAAAACGCTGCAAATATGGTATTATGTAACTTGTAGCGAGGTGGAGCAATATGCCAAAATCAATTTTGGACATCAAAAATTCTATTGATTGTCATGTAGGAAATCGTATTGTACTGAAAGCCAATGGAGGCCGTAAGAAAACAATAAAACGTTCTGGAATTTTAAAAGAAACATATCCGTCAGTTTTCATTGTTGAGTTAGATCAAGACAAACACAACTTTGAGAGAGTATCTTATACATACACTGATGTGTTAACTGAAAATGTTCAAGTTTCATTTGAAGAGGATAATCATCACGAATCAATTGCACACTAAATAAGACATATAGAGATGTTAGACGTTTCTTAGTATAAGAAGTAAATATTATGATAATTATTTGAGTGTTGGGCATTATGTTCAATACTCTTTTTATTTACAAAATGTTTAACACTGATGTTTCGCTTATAGATTTTTCAGTAAATGGATAATTGTATTTATAAACACAAATACAAGTAAATACTAAGTAATTAGATGGAGAAAATTACTTTTTTATTAAAAAAACACTAAAAAACAAATTAAAATGTCAAATATTAATTCTCTTTATGTTAAAATCATCATATTAAGATAACGAAAAGAGGGCGGAAAATGATATATGAAACGGCACCAGCCAAAATTAATTTTACGCTCGATACACTTTTTAAAAGAAATGATGGCTATCATGAGATTGAAATGATAATGACAACAGTTGATTTAAATGATCGTTTAACTTTTCATAAAAGAAAAGATCGAAAGATAGTTGTTGAGATTGAACATAATTATGTGCCTTCTAATCATAAAAATCTCGCATATCGTGCAGCGCAACTATTTATTGAGCAATATCAACTAAAGCAAGGTGTAACAATTTCTATCGATAAAGAAATACCTGTTTCTGCTGGCTTAGCTGGAGGTTCGGCTGATGCAGCAGCAACGTTAAGAGGATTGAATCGACTTTTTAATATAGGGGCGAGTTTGGAAGAATTGGCTCTACTAGGCAGTAAAATCGGGACAGATATTCCGTTTTGTATTTATAATAAAACTGCACTATGTACTGGAAGAGGAGAGAAAATCGAGTTTTTAAATAAACCACCTTCAGCTTGGGTGATTCTTGCTAAACCAAACTTAGGCATATCATCACCAGATATATTTAAGTTGATTAATTTAGATAAGCGTTACGACGTACATACGAAAATGTGTTATGAGGCCTTAGAAAATCGAGATTATCAACAATTATGTCAAAGTTTGTCTAATCGATTAGAGCCAATTTCTGTTTCAAAACACCCACAAATCGATAAATTAAAAAATAATATGTTGAAAAGTGGTGCAGATGGTGCGTTAATGAGTGGAAGCGGACCGACTGTGTATGGGCTAGCACGAAAAGAAAGCCAAGCAAAAAATATTTATAATGCAGTTAACGGTTGTTGTAATGAAGTGTACTTAGTTAGACTATTAGGATAGAAGGGTTGAAAAGATGAGATATAAACGAAGCGAGAGAATTGTTTTTATGACGCAATATTTGATGAACCATCCGAATAAATTGATTCCATTAACTTTTTTTGTGAAAAAATTTAAACAGGCGAAGTCTTCAATAAGTGAAGATGTCCAAATTATAAAAAATACATTCCAAAAAGAAAAGTTAGGTACAGTAATTACTACTGCTGGCGCAAGTGGTGGTGTTACGTATAAACCAATGATGAGTAAAGAAGAGGCGACTGAAGTTGTTAATGAGGTCATTACTCTATTAGAAGAGAAAGAACGTTTGTTACCTGGCGGGTATTTATTTTTATCAGATTTGGTAGGTAATCCATCGCTACTAAACAAAGTTGGTAAGTTAATTGCCAGTATTTACATGGAAGAAAAATTAGATGCTGTTGTTACCATTGCGACAAAAGGTATTTCATTGGCAAATGCGGTTGCTAATATTTTAAATTTACCAGTAGTAGTGATTAGAAAAGACAACAAGGTGACTGAAGGTTCTACAGTTTCAATTAATTACGTTTCAGGATCTTCAAGAAAAATAGAGACAATGGTACTTTCGAAGAGAACTTTAGCAGAAAATTCAAATGTTTTAGTTGTCGATGATTTTATGAGGGCTGGTGGCTCTATTAATGGTGTTATGAATTTAATGAATGAGTTTAAAGCCCATGTAAAAGGGGTATCAGTACTTGTAGAATCAAAAGAAGTTAAACAAAGATTGATTGAAGATTATACTTCCTTAGTGAAATTATCTGATGTAGATGAATATAATCAAGAGTTTAACGTAGAACCTGGCAACAGTTTATCTAAGTTTTCATAAAAGGAGTTTTAGTATTATGAAAATCATTAACACAACAAGATTACCGGAAGCACTTGGACCATATTCGCATGCAACAGTTGTAAATGGTATGGTTTATACTTCTGGTCAGATTCCATTGAATGTTGATGGGAAAATCGTAAGCGCTGATGTTCAAGCACAGACAAAACAAGTTTTAGAAAATTTAAAGGTTGTTTTGGAAGAAGCAGGATCTGATTTGAATTCTGTTGCGAAAGCGACCATTTTCATTAAAGATATGAATGATTTCCAAAAGATAAATGAAGTGTATGGTCAATATTTTAATGAACACAAGCCAGCGCGTAGTTGTGTAGAGGTTGCGCGTTTGCCAAAAGATGTGAAAGTAGAAATTGAATTAGTAAGTAAAATTAAGGAATTATAATTTTCGATTAATATGTTTAATCAAGCTTCTAAATAAAACAGAGAGATATATACTATAGGGGGGCTCACTACATGAAAGTGACAGATGTAAGACTTAGAAAAATACAAACAGATGGACGAATGAAAGCACTCGTTTCCATTACATTAGATGAAGCTTTCGTAATTCATGATTTACGTGTAATTGAAGGAAACTCTGGCTTGTTCGTTGCAATGCCAAGTAAACGTACACCAGATGGTGAATTCCGCGACATCGCGCATCCTATTAATTCAGATATGAGACAAGAAATTCAAGATGCAGTGATGAAAGTATATGATGAAACAGATGAAGTAGTACCAGATAAAAACGCTACATCAGAAGATTCAGAAGAAGCTTAATCAATTTTATATTTAGCGATGTAATACATTTGCAATAAGTTGATTTGATACTGTCGATAAAGCATAAAGCTTTGTCGGCAGTTTTTTTATGAAAAGAAAACCATACGCTATGCGTATGGTTCAGAAAAGGTTCTACCATTGTCACAAAAAATGCATCTCTACG
>NZ_JBSZQY010000029.1:0-4186 GCF_054165785.1 Staphylococcus sp. SA22
CATCGTCATTCCTCCTGCTATCTTTTTCTATTATTCTACCTTATTTGATAGTAGATTTAAAACTTTGCAACAGAACCCTTAAGCTTATATTAAATCGCTGTGCAATTTCTTTGGCAGGAATTATTTTTTTTGATTGCAGCTGAATAAGAATAGAGGTTACTCTGTTAATCCTGTTCAAATTTTATTCCTCCTCTGTGACTTCCATAAAAAGTATATCCTATGCGTTCTTAAGCTAGCTGCTGTTAGTGCTTCTCATTGCACCCTGGTTATAAAAGCCATACTCACAAACCTCTTCACCAAAACTCTTTACATCTCTAATATAGAACTCTATCTAGGGGTCCCGAGCGCTTAGTGGGAATTTGTATCGATAAGGGGTACAAATTCCCACTAAACCAATGTTTCAAGGCCTATTTATTTTTTATATTCAATTCTCTTAAGTGTTTAGGAATAGATAACAAGTCAAATTTATACTCTCCAAGAAAAGTGATATGCTCCCAATTAATAGGAGATACATGCTTCATATACTTAGTTACTTCGGGATCTATTTTGACGAGATAATTATAAGCTGCTTGTAAGTAGACGGCGTTCCATATACTTATTGCATTTATTAACACATTAAGCGCACTAGCACTTTGAAGTTGTCGGCGAATATCGCGCTCCATAAATTTTCCGCGTCGCCCAAAAAATAGTTCTCTAGCTAAAGCATTAATCGCTTCTGTCTTATTTAGTCCATGAGTGATCCTTCGCCGTAGCTCACTATCTGTAATATAATCTATCATAAAAATGCTCTTTTCAATGCGACCTAGTTCTCTCAGTGCAAGAGCTACTCTATTCTTACGTGCGTATGAGCCTAGCTTTCCTAATAGTAAAGAACTAGATACTTTTCCTGTTTGAATCGAATAGGCGATTCGTTTAATTTCATCATAGTTTTCTTCAATAATTTTTACATTGATTTTTCCGCTTATATCTTCTGATAAGTTAGGGTAGTAGGAAGGTGATTTGATAGAAAATAATTGTGATTTTTTTATATTTCTGATGCGAGGTTCAAAATCAAAGCCTAGTAATGCGGTCATTCCAAACACCTGATCAGAATACCCATTTGTATCAGTAAAATGTTCCTCAATATCTAGATCTGTTTCATGATAAAGTAGGCCATCAAGGGTATGAGTAGCTTCCCTTGTATTAGTTGAAGCAACCTCGATATGATGAGTCGTATGCCTATCATTTATTGATCGAATCATTGTAGCTCCTTTTTCCATACTTTTGTAATGTGGATTAACATCGGATTTTAGAGCTGAGACGCCCACTGGGACGCGCATTCCGTCTGAAGCAGTGGTTTTTCCTTCACCCCAAAAGTCTGCAACAGGAAGCTTTAACTGATAATTAACCAAAACAGATTGAGCACGAGTCAGAGCTTCTTTATAAAAGCGCCATTGTTTGGCATTGGCTAACTGAGAATAAGAAATTCCAGGAGTTGATTGGGCCATTTTTTCAAGACCAATATTCATCCCTAAACCCAGCAAAGCAGCAAAAATAATTTTTCTTTCTTGTTCACTCGGCGGTTTCCCTGTAGAATCATGACTAAATTCTTGTGAAAAGTTGGTCCAACTGTCCACCTCAATTAAAAGATCACTAAGCCTTATCTTAGGAATTATTGAATAAAGTTTTTTTCTATATATTTCTGCTTCGCTAGGTGTAACTTTTTCCAACTTTTTAAGGTTTGCTCTTGAAATTCTCTTATCAACTGTCGAATAAAATTGAAGCTGTAAATCTAAAATTATTTCCCGATCCTTTAAATAGTCCTCAAACGTGTCTGGAATAGTTTCTGAATCAATACAAGCAGATAAATCAACTAAGTAATCATCAATATTTCGATGGATCATACTTCCTTCAACTGAAATATCTCCTGATCGAATATTGTTCTTTAGCTCGGTGAAAGCTACTAACTCATAGTAAGACCGATCTATTTTCCCCTCTTCTGGCCGAACAAGGCTTTTCCATTTTTTACTCACAAAATCAGTAGAAGTATCTGCCGGTATTTTTCTTTTACCACTATTGTGTAAATCAGTTAGTTGAGTTAGGGCCATGAGGACTGGATTTGCTGCCGGAGTTGCTTTGAACGAAAGGGTCCTCAATAACATTGGCGTGTATCTTCGGAGGTAATTAGCTTTATTTCGAACCATTTCTAAATAGCCATGATTTTTATTACCTGTAATTTTTTTAGCTTCTTCTCCATCTTGTACTAAATCTTCCCAAGGCATGATTCGTTCAATTTCGTCAAAAGGATTACTATCATTATCTTTTGCAAAGTGAAGAGCATCAATTAAAGAAGCATAATGTTCCAATTTTTTAGTAGCCAATTTTCCTTTTTCTTTTAACTGTTCTTGTGAATCACGTGTCCCTTTGCGTTTAATACTTGCTAAAATGCGGTCATTAATCTCAATCAGTTGATCGATCAGATATTGATGATGATTGACTAAAAAAGCAATAAGTAAAGAGTATCTTTTTTCAAGCTCAAAACGGGAGAAGTCATATGCATCATAATTTTCCCCTAGTCTAGCTAGCTGAAGAAACCTGTTCCGATTAATATGGGAGACATTAATTGTCCCGAGTCCCATGGAAGCAATCACTTCCACTTTTTTACAAATACTCATAAAGCTTTCTGGATTTGCCTTACCTGGAATGTCTTTTAGCCAAGCGAGTTTAGTTATTTTCGTCTCTTCATAAATTTGAAACAAACTCTCTAGTTTTTCAATTTGTATATCTGTTAATGAACAGAGTAATATTGAAAATAAGTTGTTTTCTGCTTTATCTCGACAGCGGCTTATAATGTCTTCAAGTGTAGCTATAGATGGAAAAATAATTCTTTTTCGAGTTAAGAAATCAATTGTTTTTTTCATTAGATAGATAGAGTCATCATTTTCTAAAGCTAGTTCAATTAAATATTCTATTAACTGTTTTTGTGTATTAGCACTACCGAATCGATGATAGTTGAATACTTCTAAGATCTCGTTGAAGTGATTTGCACGTGTATTTCTATGATCATATGAATTTAAATCAATTGCATCAAGATGGAGCTGTCGACTCACATAAGAAGTTAGTCTGGTTGATTTAATCGGCCAATTACTTAAAGAACACCCAGGATACCGGGCCAAACAAAGTTGTATCGCAAATCCTAGTTTATTGACCTTTCCACGGTGTTGATTAATAACCTCCAGATCATAATCAGAAAAACTAAAATACGCTTTAAAATCCTCTTCTGATAAGTGGTCTACAGAAAGAAGTTGTTCACGCTGTGAAGTAGTTAAAATTCTTTTCATAGCCATATCTTAAGCATTCCTTTTATTGAGGTAACGGTAAAAGGTTGTTTTGCTTAATTTAGAGGCATCAAGAATTTGACGAATAGAATACTCTTTGCTGTCATACATTTTTAAAGCTAAATCAATTGATAGCTTACCTTTACTTGGACGGCCCCCTTTTTTTCCTCGGACTCTGGCTGCCTTAAGACCAGAGTTAGTTCGTTCAATAATAATATCCCGTTCCAGTTCTGCTAAACTAGCCATAACTCGGAAAAAGAATCTTCCCATAGACGTTGAAGTATCTACGTTATCTTGAATAGATATAAAATTGACACTAAGTTCTTCAAATAATTCAGAAAGTTCAATCAAATGTTTAGTTGATCGTGAAATTCGATCTAACTTGTAAATGACAACAGAATCTCCTTCACGTAGTAGGTTGATCATTTCTTCTAATTGCGGTCGGTCTTTTTTCGCACCAGTTACTTTTTCTTGAAATAATTTATCAATTCCATAATGAGTAAGTGCATCAATTTGTAAACTAAGATTTTGATCATCCGTACTCACTCGAGCATAGCCAAAAATCATAAAAAAACCTCCTTAATTTTATAATTTAAATGTACCATAACTCATTAAGTATAACTATATAGGAACTATGAAAAAGGAACGGATTTTGGTACTTGATTTACTTAAAAAACATTTAGAAAAAGCAGGAAAATGAAAAGGTACCATAAACGGTCGTTTATGGTACCATTCAAATTTATCCTTATTGTACAAAATAACAGCGAAATTTTTAAATCTATTCCTTATCGATACAAATTCCCCGTAGGCGCTAGGGACCTCTTTAGCTCCTTGGAAGCTGTCAGTAGTATACCTAATAATTTATCTAC
>NZ_JBSZQY010000029.1:4977-5716 GCF_054165785.1 Staphylococcus sp. SA22
TAATCACTCCTGAAGTGATTACATCTATAAATAAATACAGAAGTTAAACGATTTGTTTGTAATTTTAGTTATCTGTTTAAAAAGTCATAAGATTAGTCACTGGTAGGAATTAATCTAACGTATTTATTTATCTGCGTAATCACTGTTTTTAGTCTGTTTCAAAACAGTAGATGTTTTATCTACATTACGCATTTGGAATACCAACATGACGAATCCCTCCTTCTTAATTACAAATTTTTAGCATCTAATTTAACTTCAATTCCTATTATACAAAATTTTAAGATAATGCACTATCAACACACTCTTAAGTTTGCTTCTAAGTCTTATTTCCATAACTTTAGGGTTAACCATACGCAAGACCAATCACTCTCGGACAATACTCATGATTTTAATGATAAAATCCATGTTAAACCCATAGATAAGAAATACACCTGCAATAACCGTTACCTGTTTGTGCCAATTTAAAAATGCACCACTTTTTTATAATTAAAACGGTTGAAAACTGTACCACTAATAACTCACAATAGAGAGATGTCACCGTCAAGTTAAATGTACAAAATAACAGCGAAATTTTTAAATCTATTTCTTATCGATACAAATTCCTCGTAGGCGCTCGGGACCCCTATCTAGCGAACTTTTAGAAAAGATATAAAACATCAGAGTATGGACAGTTGCGGATGTACTTCAGAAAAGATTAGATGTCTAAAAAGCTTGTAGTTAAAGCTTTTTAGACATCTAA
>NZ_JBSZQY010000029.1:7056-14590 GCF_054165785.1 Staphylococcus sp. SA22
TATCTTTCAGGTGCCCTGCTTTCATTTCTGTAATCACTGTTCCCGCCTCTCTTCTATATCAGCGGCATATGTGCTATCCAGGCAGCCGGTTTTACCAGTGTATTTTTTATACATGTCCCTGGTATATTTTGTTATATTCCTATCATACTCCGGATAGGCATAATGAAGCCTTTCCGCCACCTCACCGGATACCGCCCTGAACAATTGATGGCATAGAAATAATGCTTCCCATATGTTTTCATAGGAATCCATCCGGTAGGTGGACAAAAGTTTCTCCCACAAATCCTCGGATATATACCTTTCAATAAACTTATAGTTCTTGCCTACACTTAATTTAAAGCCTGTTTCGATGCCGACCTTCCATGATATCATTCTCAGCAGCTCATGGCGAACAATCTGATTAAAATGATCAATAGCAAATAAAATTTCCTTACGGCACAATCCTTTAATAACATAAGGTGTTACATTCCAAAATTCATTGCAGCAATCATCATACTCCCTTGCGCTTGGCTTTCTTACATGATAATCTATATCAGTCGGAACTATGTCCCTTTTAATTCTACAATCTTTATCAATTAGAACCTTTATTAATTTATCGCCCTTTAGGTAATTATCTAACTCTTCCAAGGGCAATAAGGTAAGATCAATTTTATTGTAATCATCAAATAGCATAAGATAGGAAAATCCCTTTTCTTCAGGTGGGAATAATTCCATATCCTCCGGCTTTTGCATCATTATTATATTCCCAAATTGATTAAGCCAGTCATCATTAGATATAAACGGTTCTATATCACTTACAAAATATGTAATATCATAATCCTGAAATTCATCTTTAGGTATATTAATATTTGCGCGTGACCCCTCAAGGGTCACAATTCGAATACGTTCATCCTGTTCTGCTAAAGAAAGTACTAAATCCATCATTTCTTTTTCTGATCTCATTTACATACTCCTCGTTTATTTTTTCTATATTATTACATCTTCTTTTTTGCCGATACAATCAGCATCATTGGGCGTCGCATTTCATCCGCCATCCCCGGAATATCCATCATGTTCTCTGGCGGCTGTGGCTCCACAATCTGATTTATTATAAAACTATTTGAAAGCAGTGTATTTAGATATGTGGTCAGTGTTCTATGATATTTTGTAACCTTTTCTTCCAAAAACATAGCTGTCCGTTTGCCCTCATAATAATAATTGTCCACCGGGAAATGCAGTATTTCTCCTTTTTCGTTATAATACCAGTCTTGTGTTCCATGAGCAGTAAAAACAGGATGTTCAACTGTAAAAACTAAATTGCCACCAGCCTTCAGCATCCTATATATCTTTTTTATTAAATTCTCATAGTCTGCTACATAATGAAACGCAAGCGAACTTAGTATTACATCAAAGCTCTCCTCTGGGAAATCCACATCTTCTATGGCACAGCATTCATATTCAATCTGTGGAAAATGGGTTTTTCCTTTTGCTACTTCGAGCATTTTATGAGAAATATCAACACCTACTACAGAGGAAGCACCGTTTTCCATCGCATATATACAGTGCCATCCATAGCCGCATCCTAAATCAAGCACACGCTTACCCTTAAAATCAGGTAGCATCTTTTTCAAAGTCTCCCATTCTCCCGCACCAGCCAGTCCTTTCTGCGAGCGACTCATTTGACTGTATTTTTGAAAAAATATATTATCATCATATTTGTTTTCTTTCATCTGAACTCTCCTCGTTTAAAAAGTTATTTATCTCCGATACAATTTCATTCACTTCTTTATAAAGTTTCTCGGTCATATCGTAGCATTCAAAAAGAGAAAGACCGAGTACTTCAAAAATATGATTAACTCTTTCGGCATATTTTTCAGGTTTATATTCAAAAGTTTCAAGCAGTTTTATAGCTTTCTTTTCGTTAATGCAATAAGCATTATTACATGCAAATAGTACTTGATTTAAGCATGAAATAATACGAAAAACATGGCCTGCAATATAATATTTATCCTCTACCCCCGCATTTGCTTTTACAAACATTAAAGAGAATTCAGCTTCAAATATAAAAAAGTTCATCAAGCTTTTCTTTAGAGCAGTAGGGTAAATTTCTGCCTGCTTTTTTAATTCGCATAAGCTTTCGTTCTTAGCATATAGTATTTTACTAATCGCTAATTCTCCACGATACATTGCACTTATATAACCATGGGGATGCCCGGTCTGATAATTGGCAGTAACAATTCCTTGCTCCGTATCTTTGATTATTTGTTCTACCCGTTTTATATCACGTAAAATCAAGTCAACATGATACCCATTTATAAATAACCATCCGCCGCCATTAATCCAATCACCCCACGCTCCGGGAGGCACAACAAGGTTGTTTCTATTTTTATCATCCAATTCTGTAGCAATTTGATTAATCGCTGTCAGGTCAAATGAGTCTGAATTGTAATAGATTCCGATATCTATATCAGAATTTTCTGTATGGGTGCCTCTTGCACGTGAGCCCCCTAATACGATGCCTTCTATAAAAGGCAAAGATGATAATTTCTCTGTTACTATTTGAATAACATTACCTACCATATAAACATCCTCCTTTATTCGTTAGATATTTTTATTTCTTCTCCATCTGGTAAAATAAATGCCTGCACAAACTTGACACCTAGCACATCAGCAATGGCCTTCAACTCATCCAAGGTTACTGTTTCTCGTTGTAATTTTTTATTGAAATTCTGTGGAGTCTGGCCAATACGTCTAGCAAGTTCGGAAACACTTATATTCATTTGCTCACACAGTTCTTTAATCATTTCTGCCGTAGTCATACAGCACCTCCAAGTTTACGCTAAGAATATTATAAACCATTTGGTTGATAAACACAATAGTTATTAAAATATTATTATAATCAGCAAGCAAAAGAAAACCCACAACTCTACTGTAGAGTCATGGGCTATTTACTTCTGGTTTTCATATTTCCATTTCGATGCCAGATTTGAAGGCTATGACGAAGTGGCCTTCATAGACTGTAACGCTCTGGATTATCTTCCTTACAAGCTTATCATCATATTCTAAGGTGCGGAATTTGTTCTTGCGGATAAATTCAATCAGCTCATTGATTCGCTCGTTCTCGCCACTGAGGGAGGCATCTTCTACTAAAAGGATCTGTCGCTTGTCTCTCAGCTCATCAATCTCATCTGCTAAGTGGTCATAGTCTTGACCCTTGTTCGCCAGCTTGATTAGTTCTTTTTGTTTTTCCTCTAGTGAGTTGTTAATCTCTGAAATTTGGTATTCTGTGGTTTCGCCAATCACAGCATGAATATTCTCTTCCAGTGTCTTTATCATATTGTTCCCACCTGCAAGTAGCTTATTAATCGCAGTCATTACTGCACCATAAAGTTCATCTTCTTTTACGGTTCGGTTCTTACAAACTTCAGGACCTTGCTCGATTCTAGTCACGCATCGCCAGACAAATTCTTTTCTTCCGTGGATATTCCAATAGACCCGTCTATAAATATCGCCACAATCTCCACAGAAGGTGATGGCACTTAAAGCGTACTTGCTACTGTAAATTCTTTTGTTCTTGCCTTCTCCTGTGTAGATATTGCTTCTCCGATGAATTTCTTCTTGCGCCTGCAAAAATAACTCTTTAGGAATAATCGCTTCATGGCTATTTTCAACATAATATTGGGGAACATGCCCTTCATTTTTCACTCGTTTCTTGGTCAGAAAATCTACTGTGACAGTCTTTTGCAGAAGGGCATCTCCGATGTATTTTTCGTTTTGAAGTATCTTCTTAACTGATTCTGGTCGCCATCTTGGTTTTCCCGCCGCTGTTAAAATACCATCCTTTTCAAGGGCTCGACCAATGCCCACTAGACTCTGACCCTCAAGGTATTCTCGGTAGATGCGTTTGATAATCTCAGCTTCTTCGGGGACAATAGTTAAATTTCCATCTTCATCTTTCGTGTAGCCCATAAATCGCTTATGGTTGACCTGCACCTTTCCTTGTTGGTATCGGTACTGTAGCCCAAGCTTAACGTTTTGTGAAAGGCTCTGGCTTTCCTGCTGTGCCAAAGATGCCATAATAGTCAGCAAAACCTCACCTTTGGCATCCGTGGTGTTGATGTTCTCTTTCTCAAAATAAACTGATATGTTCTTATCCTTGAGCTGTCTAATGTATTGAAGGCAGTCTAGGGTGTTACGCGCAAATCGGCTGATGGATTTTGTAATAACCATGTCGATGTTACCGTCCATACACTCTGCAATCATGCGATTAAATTCGTCACGCTTTTTAGTGTTCGTACCAGAGATACCATCATCTGCAAAGATGCCAGCAAACTCCCATTCATTATTTTTCTTTATAAACTCTGTATAGTGTGAGACCTGAACCTCATAGCTAGAATTTTGTTCTTCTGTTTCTGTAGAAACACGGCAATAGGCAGCAACACGAAGTTTCTTTATCTTTTCTTTTGCGGCTGTACTTCCTACTCTTTTACGAGCAGGAATAACCATTATATTTTTCTCTGTCACTTTATTCCTCGCTTTCTATCAGACTGTATAAGTATTCTGCTCGTTCAAAAGGATCCACTGGCATCTTATTATCTGCCTTTTTCATTTTGAATCGTTCTTTGGGAGGGGGAGAGGTGAAAGCGGCAAGCTCTACCACTCGTCCTAAATCCTTTGCACGTTTATCTCTAACTTCTTCAGCTTTATCAAATATCTCTTTATCAATAATTGCTGGATACGTATCATTTCCAAGGTAGTTGACGTTTTTCAAAATGCGCCCCATCACAGAATGTGTCTTTTCAATACCTGCCTGTTCGCCAGCCACTGTAAGGGATAGTCCTGATATGTATTTCTCAAAGAATACCTTTACTTGACCTGCTGCCTTTTCATCGACAGTAACCACTCCATCTTGAATTTTGTATCCATATGGAATATATGCCATTTATCTCACCACCTTTTCTTTCAGGGAAAGACCGCATTTCAAATTGAATGTCAGCTCATCCCTGGAATTTACAATGATGTTCACTACAAATTCTTCAAATAGTTCTTCCGTGTAGTCACCATTAAAATTATCTGCTGACACATAATTAATGAGGTCCTTTATCTCGTTTGCTCGCAAAACCCCACTCGCAGAGTTCGTTACCAGGTTTGTTTTTTCGGTAGTAAGATTTTTAATCTCACTATCTAAAACATTTCGTTCCTGATTAAAAAGAGCAGGTTCTAGGAAACCTTTGGACATCAGTGCAATAAGGGTATTGCGTTCTTCCAATAGTTACTCCATTAGCTTATCAATAGCGTCCATTCTTTCACGGTCGCTTTCTTCATCGATTTGGCTAACTGACTTGAAAAGTGGTTCTAGGATTAGCTTATGACTGAAAGCAAGCTTATTCATCATGGTTGTCAATGTGGCTTTGATTTCCCCATCTCGCAAAAACAACATGGAGCAACTTTCTTTATCTTCGATACTATCTCAACATGTGTCGTGGATAAGGTAAGTATGTAAAATGGTATGTGGAACATAGTGATTTGCTGTAAATGATTTGCTAACTACTTTAGTTCTTTATACAAAGTATAAATCGGATATTTTATTATTTTTTCTTTTATATCTTCTGAGATTAGGTCAAAGTATTTGTCCGCTAAATCAGAAAGGGGTTCTTTTTTCATCACCTAATGGGTGATGAAGCAGAATACTTTAAAGACTATTAAATCAATGTTAGGAAAGACTATTAGTAAAACTATGAATTATTCAGGAAAAAAGGTTCTTTTTTAAAGTTTTCTATTGCTTCCTGGCGTTGATAAATGAGATATAAAGTCGGTGTTTGTACACGTCCTAATGAAAATGTACCTTGTACGCCTTTTTGTTGTAAATTCAAGGTATATAAAGGGCTTGCGTTCATGCCGATCAACCAATCGGCAATTTGGCGTGTTTGCGCTTCTTGATAAAAGGGATAGTAATTCATTCCTGGTTGCAAATTTTGAAAACCGCTTCGGATCACATCTTTTTCTAAGCTATTGATCCATAATCTTTTATACGTTTTATCTTTAGAAAAGGCATTTGCTTTATGGATAATCGACCAGGCGATATTTTCACCTTCTCTGTCGCTATCTGTTGCGACAATAATTGTATTTGCCTTTTTGAGAAGTTCAGCAACAATTTTAAACTGCTTTCCCTTATCTTTTGCAACTTCAAAATCGTATCGATCAGGAAAAATCGGCAAAGATTCAAGTTTCCAGTTCTGCCACTTTTCGTTATAATGACCTGGTTCTGCTAATTCGACTAAATGCCCAAAACCAAAGGTGATAAACGTTTCATCTGTAAATAGTGGGTCTTTGATCTCAAAATAACCGTCTTTTTTGGTGCTTTGTTTTAAAGCACTTGCGTAGGCTAATGCCTGGCTTGGTTTTTCAGCTAAAATAACCGTACTCATTAACTATCCCTCTTTTCATTGTTTTTTTCTTTGATCTACTGTCACGTTGTATCTTGATCGATACCTTCTAAACGTTCGGCGATTAATTCCAGTTTGTTCTTCAACTTCTTTATCGGAACAACCATTCAAAAATAAATCGAAAGCGTGTTGTAAACGTGGATCATTTTCTTTGAATTTAGGTTGTCGCCCTTTGAATTTTCCTTTTTTCTTAGCAATTTCAATTCCTTGGGCTTGGCGTTCTTTAATTCGTTTGCGTTCAGATTCCGCTTGGTACTTATACAATTCAATCACTAAATTATTAATCAGCCGTCTTAAATTTTCATCTTCAATACCATTCATTGAGGGTAAATTTAAGACTTCCAGGGTTGCCCCCTTAATTTGAATTTGATTCATCAATTCTGTTAATTCTTTATTATTTCGTCCTAATCGATCTAATTCAGTAACAACAACTATATCCCCTTCACGAATATAGTTAAGCATAGCTTGTAATTGTGGGCGTTCGACCGATTGACCGCTTAATTTGTCTGAAAAGACCTTAGAAACGCCCTCTAACGCTTTCAGTTGTCTATCTAAGTTCTGTTCTTTGCTACTGACACGTGCATAACCAATTTTAGCCATTTTCAACCAACCTCTAAAATTCTCTCGGTTGCAATAACCAATCAGCTATATCTACTTTTTCAATTTCAAATTGCTTATCAGAAATTGTCTTTTCGTAAGCGATAAAATCTTGCGCATATTGTTGCTCATTAAAAATAGCCACCACTTCGTCATTTTCTAAAACTCGATAAATAAATTTTTTCATTTTACTCCTCCTATTATGCCCAACTTAAATGACCTATTCACCAAGTCAATTATACTGCTAAAACCATATTAGGACAAATAAGTATACTCTATTGACCTATAAATGATAGCAACTTAAAAAATCAAGTGTTCGCTTCGCTCTCACTGCCCCTCGACGTTTTAGTAGCCTTTCCCTCACTTCGTTCAGTCCAAGCCAACTAAAAGTTTTCGGGCTACTCTCTCCTTCTCCCCCTAATAATTAATTAAAATGGTTCTGTTGCAAAGTTTTAAATCTACTATCAAATAAGGTAGAATAATAGAAAAAGATAGCAGGAGGAATGACGATG
>NZ_JBSZQY010000003.1:0-249035 GCF_054165785.1 Staphylococcus sp. SA22
TAAAATTATCTATAGGTTTTTAAAAATTGTACATGTTTAAACAATCAAAAGTGTACATTATTAAATTATCATTTCCAATATTATTAACGCGAGTAAAATTATTCCATTCTTTTAATAAATTATACGCATAATTAAAAGAGGCGAACAATTGATTCCGCCTCTTCTACATATATACTATTTAATTAACTTGACTCTATCGTTTATACATTAAATCTGAAATGAACGATATCGCCATCTTGCATAATATATTCTTTACCTTCTAATCGTTGTCTGCCCGCTTCTTTAGCGCCACTTTCGCCGCCATATTGTACATAGTCGTCATAACTTGTTACTTCGGCACGGATAAATCCACGTTCAAAATCAGTATGAATGATACCAGCACATTGAGGTGCAGTCATACCTTGTTTAAACGTCCAAGCACGTACTTCTTGCACACCAGCAGTAAAATATGTTGATAATCCTAATAATTCATAAGTTGTTCTAATTAATCGATCTAATCCTGATTCTTCGATACCTAAATCTTCTAAGAACATTTCTTTATCTTCATCATCTAATGTAGCAATTTCTTCTTCAATTTTTGCACTAATAACAATCACTTCAGAGTCTTCTTGCGCTGCATATTCACGAATCGCTTTTACTTTATCATTATCATCATCACCAATTTCATCTTCACCAACATTAGCGATATAAAGCATTTTTTTAGAAGTCAGTAATTGCGCTTGATTCACCCATTTTTGATCTTCTTCATTAAAGTCAATACTACGAGCGGGTTTACCATTTTCTAAAGCTTCTTTAATAGTTGTTAAAATACGCACTTCCATTTCAGCAGTCTTATCTTTTTGACGTGCCAATTTTTCAATTCTAGGTAAGCGTTTTTCAACTGATTCTAAGTCTGCAAGTACTAATTCCATATTGATAACTTCGATGTCATCAATTGGATCAACTCGACCAGCTACATGTGTTACATTATCATCGTCAAAAGCACGAACAACCTGACAAATTGCATCTACTTCTCTAATATGTGATAAGAATTTATTACCTAAACCTTCACCTTTAGAAGCACCTTTAACAATTCCGGCAATATCTGTAAATTCAAATGTAGTAGGTAATGTTTTTTTAGGTTGAACCATTTCTTCTAATTTAAGTAGTCTTGCATCTGGCACTTCTACAATACCCACGTTTGGGTCTATAGTTGCGAACGGATAGTTTGCTGCCAATGCACCCGCCTTTGTAATTGCATTAAATAATGTTGATTTACCAACGTTTGGTAAGCCAACGATACCTGCTGTTAAAGCCATGAATCATTCTCCTATCTTTGTGTATCATCCTGAGATACGATGATTTTTTTTAGTTTTTTATCAAACGTTTGACGTGGAATCATAATGCTTCGTTGACAATTTTCACACTTAATTCTAATGTCAGCACCCATTCTAATAATTTTAAAACGATTGGTTCCACACGCATGTTGTTTTTTCATTTCTACTATATCATTTATTCCATATTTTGACGCCATTAAATATGACCTCCATGTATTATAAACTACTAAACACCGTTTTCACTATGATTAAAAGGTGTCATTATTGGTTGTGGTGTCTTAATGCCTTCTTGTAAAAACATTTTTTGTACTTCTTTACGAATAATACGCGCACCAGAGAAACCTTCACCTGGTATTGTTTCTGCTGAAACCCTTAATATTACTCTAGTATCTTCAAAGGCATCAATACCAATCACAACAGGATCACTTACAAATAAATAATATTTACTACGCAGAGATGTAAATAATTTGTTTAATTTCTTCTCAACATTATCAATATTTTCATCTACAGATACTGGAATTTTAACAATTGCTGTTCCATTCGTAATTGAGTAATTCGTTATTTCACCCATGCTACTATTTGGCAAGATTGTAAGTTCCCCAGATATTGTATTAATACGTGTTGAACGGAGTCCAATTGATTTAACTGTTCCCTCTGCTACAGTTGTACCACCGTTATTTATCTTAACATAATCACCTACATCAAATTGGCTTTCAAATATAATAAAGAATCCTGTAATTACGTCTTTAACTATAGTTTGAGCACCAAAACCTACTGCTAAGCCTACGACACCAGCACTGGCAATTACCCCTTCAACACTAATGCCAAATTTACTTAAAATGGTAGTTACAACTATAAACCACACAATATATTTAACAACATTTTGCACCAATGATATTAATGTTTTCGAACGTTTTTTATTACCCTTTTTACTCTTGTTTTGTATTTTAAATCCTTGGGCAATCATTTTATCAAGTATTTTAATTACGATTAATGCAACGATAATATATATAATTATCATCGCTAATTTAGTAGCGACACTTTCATATGTTTCAATTTTAGTTAATGGTTCGAATAGCGATGAAATAATACTCATAACTTGATCCATAATTAGCGTTACTCCCTTCTATATAGTCTCAAATAATTTTATTAATATTGTTGTATTCTTCCAACCTACTGAAGTCGCATCATCTTCAAAGAATATAGATAACTATCGATATATCTATAGATTCACAAAGTGATATTATATAAAATTGTGTAACTATTTACCATACTTACGATTTAATTGTTCAATGATTCTCACAAAGTCATCTTGTGATTCAAACTCAAATGAGATTTTGCCGACTGATTTTTTTATCGATATATCTACTTTTGCGCCATACTGTTCTCGCAACTGTCGTTCTTGTTGCTTTATAAATTTAGGCTTAGTTATATCTACTTTGTCTGTTTCCGACTTTGACGAAACATTTTTTAATTCATTAACATGATTTTCTAAATATCTAACACTCCACTTTTCTTTAACAACCCGTTTCGCTAACCTAAGCATTTGTTGTTCATCTTTAATTGCCAATAACGTTCGTCCATGTGCACTTGTCAGTCGCCCATCTTTTACCATGTCAGCAATCTTTTTCGGTAAATGTAATAACCTCAACATATTCGCTATATACGGGCGCGACTTACTCAATCGCTTCGCTACTTCTTGTTGTGTAATTTTCAAATCTGTCATCAAACGTTGATAACTTTCAGCTTCTTCTATCGCATTTAAGTCTTCTCGTTGTAAATTTTCGATGACCGCCAGTTCCATCATATCTTCATCTGTTAAATCTTTGATAATCGCTGATACGTATTTTAAACCAGCAATTTCCGAAGCTCTAAACCTTCTTTCACCAACTACAATGTAATAACCTTGAACTGTTTTTCTAAGCACAATTGGTTGCAAAATACCATATTGCTTAATTGAATCTGCCAAATCATTTAAATGATTTTCATCGAAAGTTTTTCGGGGCTGATACGGATTCGGTTTGATATCCGATATATCTATTTGCTTAATTTGTTCATCTTTTGTTTTAGTAATACGTTGATCTTCACTTTTTGACAATTCACTCACATCACTTTTTATTTGATAACAACAGTTAAATATATTTTATGTATTCTAAATGAGTCAGACAACCATTAACCACACTTTATTTAAAAAATAATTCATTTTTCAACTTCAAGATACCAATTACAATTTCACAAACAAATTAACTTTTAAATCAAAATTTTCTGAATAATTGTTGACAAATCTTTTTTTACTCTGTAAGCTAATTAATATCTTATAACAGTTTAATGAAACGTAAACACAATAAAGAGGAAAGTAAAACACACCCTGCTTATACAGAGAGTCTTTAGTAGCTGAGAGAAGATTTTGAAAGCGTGTTTGAAAATGGCCTTGGAGTGTTGATGCCAATATGAGGTGTCTACGGGTTCGCCCGTTATAGCGATACAGTATTAACATTGATGTTAAATGGCGTACTGGATTCTTTACGCACGATTTTTTGTTAATAAGTACGGGATATCACATTACTATATCCTTACTTACTGACTTTAATTGTGATAATTGTTCAGTAAGCATATTTACTTTTAATGCGTACTGAATAAGGTTATTTCAGCGATGGAATAACAAATAAAGGTGGTACCGCGAAACATAAGCTTTCGTCCTTTTTATCCGATTCATTCGGGTACGAAGGACGGAAGCTTTTTTTATTTTTTCTTATAGGAGGGTCTTAATATGAAGGATACACAGTTAGCCCAAATCACATTAACTGATGATTCAACCGGTGCTATAGCGAATCCAATCCATTTATCTACTGCCTACAAGCATCCAAAACTAGGACAATCGACAGGTTTTGATTATACACGTACTAAAAATCCTACACGCTCAACATTTGAAACCTGTTTTGCCAAACTTGAGCATGGTATTGCATCATTCGCTACATCAAGTGGAATGTCAGCCATTCAATTAATATGTAATTTATTTAAACCACACGATGAAATTTTAGTTTCATTCGATTTATACGGCGGCACATTTAGATTATTTGAATTTTACGAGCAACAATACGATATCAAATTTAAGTACGTTGATTTTACAGATTATGAACAAGTTGAAAAAGAAATCACTGATAAAACAGTTGCATTATTCATTGAACCAATATCTAACCCACAAATGATTGCTATTGATGTAAAGCCGTACTATCAACTTTGTAAAGCTAAAGGCTTATTGTCAATTATCGACAATACTTTTTTAACACCTTATCTTTCAACACCATTAGCAGAAGGTGCTGATATAGTCTTACATTCAGCTACGAAATATATTGGTGGACATAACGATGTACTAGCAGGTGTCGTAACCGTCAAAGATGAATCACTCGCGCAACAGTTGTTTGATTTTCACAACATGACTGGCGCAACACTTTCACCAATAGATAGTTATTTGTTGTTACGTGGACTTAAAACTTTGCATTTACGCATTGAGCGTGCGCAATCAAACGCAAGAAAACTTGCTAAAAAATGTCAGTCACTTCAAGCAATTGACGAAGTACTATATAGCGGGCAAACTGGCATGCTTAGTTTAAGACTTAACAAGGCCTATAGCGTCGCTAAATTATTAGAAAATTTAGACATTTGTATCTTTGCAGAAAGTTTAGGAGGTACTGAAACATTAGTGACCTTCCCTTACACACAAACACATGTTGATATGCCAGATGCTGAAAAAGATAAACGTGGCATTGATGAGTATTTAATCCGCTTATCACTAGGCGTTGAAAATTATGAAGACATCGAACGCGATATCATCCAAGCATTAGATAAAGCTCAGATTGGAGAGATTGTATGACACTTTCAAAAGAGACAGAAGTGATATTCGATTGGCGTAGAGGTGTGGAATATCATTCAGCTAACCCACCACTCTATGATTCTTCAACATTCCATCAAACAAGTCTTGGTGGCGATGTTAAATATGATTATGCACGAAGTGGCAACCCTAACCGTGAACTTTTAGAAGAGAAGTTAGCACGATTAGAACAGGGAAAATTCGCTTTTGCTTTTGCATCAGGTATTGCTGCTATTTCAGTAGTACTTTTGACTTTCAAATCTGGTGATCATGTCATCTTACCCGATGATGTATATGGCGGTACTTTTCGCCTCACTGAGCAAATTTTGAATCGTTTTAATATTGAATTTACAACCGTAGATACTACCAAGCTCGAACAAATCGAGGGCGCCATTCAATCAAACACAAAATTAATTTATATCGAAACACCATCGAATCCCTGTTTTAAAATTACTGATATCAAAGCTGTTTCTAAAATAGCCGAAAAGCATGAACTACTGGTAGCTGTGGACAATACATTTATGACACCGTTAGGTCAATCACCTTTATTACTTGGCGCTGATATTGTCATTCATAGTGCTACAAAATTTTTAAGTGGACATAGCGATTTAATTGCTGGTGCTGTCATTACTAATAATGAGGCAATTAGTGAAGCTCTTTATTTAATACAAAATGGTACAGGCAATATGTTATCTGCTCAAGATAGCTGGACGCTTGCTAAACATTTAAAAACATTTCCAATCAGATTTAAACAATCTGTCGAAAACGCTCAAAAAATCGTGTCATTTTTAATAAAGCAAGATGAAATTTCAGAAGTTTATTATCCGGGACTCACTGCTGCTCATTTAGAACAAGCTAAAAATGGCGGTGCCGTTATTGGCTTTCGTTTAGCTGATGAGTCTAAAGCACAACAATTTGTCGATGCACTGACATTACCACTCGTTTCAGTGAGTCTGGGCGGTGTTGAAACGATCCTTTCACATCCAGCAACAATGTCTCACGCTGCACTACCTGAAGAAGTGAGACAAGAACGTGGTATCACTTTCGGTCTATTCCGATTAAGCGTTGGTCTCGAAGATCCTGATGAACTCATTGCAGACATCAAATACGCATTAAAGGAGGCATTCAATGAGTCAATTCCTCACACAATTGAAAGATAATGTTTTAGTAGCTGATGGCGCTATTGGAACGATTTTATACTCTGAAGGGTTAGACACCTGTCCAGAAGCATATAATCTTAGCCATCCAGATAAAGTTGAACGCATCCATCGTTCATATATTGAAGCCGGTGCTGATGTCATTCAAACCAATACTTATGGTGCAAATTTTGAAAAGTTAAAACGATTCGGTCTTGAAGATAAAGTTAAAGCTATACATCAAGCCGCCGTTCGCATCGCAAAAAAAGCAGCAAATAAAGATACGTATATATTAGGCACAGTTGGTGGGTTTAGAGGTATCAAACAAGAGGATATCAGCTTACAAACTATTCTTTATCATACTGAAATTCAAATAGACACCTTAATTGAAGAAGGCGTTGACGCGCTACTTTTCGAAACGTATTACGACCTAGAAGAGTTAACAAATGTCATTTCACGAACGAGAAAGAAATACGACATTCCAATCATTGCTCAATTAACCGCTTCAAACACAAATTACTTAGTTAATGGTCAGGCAATCAATGAAGGATTAAAACAACTCGTTCAATGTGGTGCAAACATCGTGGGACTCAATTGTCATCATGGCCCGCACCATATGCAAGAGTCTTTCACACATATTGAATTACCAGAGCACGCATACTTATCTTGTTATCCAAATGCCAGCTTATTAGATATTGAAAATAGTGAATTTAAGTATAGTGACAATGCACAATATTTCGGCCAAGTTGCTCAAAATTTAATTCGCGAAGGTGTTCGTTTAATTGGTGGTTGCTGTGGTACAACGCCAGAGCACATCAAATTTATTAAAGAATCTATTCAGACACTTAAACCTGTTAATGACAAAAAAGTGATTCCGATACCAAAGAAAGCACTTTTCAATCCATCTCAAAATAAAGTTAGACAATCATTAACATCTAAGGTTCAAGAACGTCCAACCGTTATTATCGAATTGGATACACCGAAACATTTAGACACGGATAGATTTTTTGAAAATATCGCTAAACTTGATAAAGCTAATGTAGATGCGGTAACACTCGCAGATAATTCATTGGCAACTGTCAGAATTAGCAACATTGCTGCTGCAAGCTTAATTAAACAATATTACAATATTGAACCACTCGTACATATTACATGTCGAGACCGAAACTTAATCGGCTTGCAGTCCCATTTACTTGGATTATCGCTCATTGGCGTTAACGAAATATTAGCCATAACTGGTGATCCTTCAAAAGTTGGTCACTTACCAGGTGCAACCAATGTCTATGATGTTAATTCTAAAGGATTAACTGAACTCGCTCTAAGATTTAATCAAGGTATTAACACTGACGGTGATGCGCTGAAGAAACGTACACACTTCAACATCGCTGGCGCCTTTAACCCTAATGTTCGTAAATTAGATGGTGCCGTAAAACGACTAGAGAAAAAGATAGAAAGCGGAATGTCTTATTTTATAACACAACCCGTGTACAGCAAAGAGAAAATCATTGAAATTTACCATGCCACTAAGCACTTGAACAAACCATTTTTCATAGGCATTATGCCTATCGCAAGTTACAAAAACGCACTCTTTTTGCATAATGAAGTGCCAGGAATCAAGATGTCAGATGAAATTTTACAACAATTTGAAGCAGTTAAAGATGATAAAGCCAAAACACGCGAACTAAGTCTTAAGCTTTCAAAGGATTTAATCGATACTGTTCATGAATATTTTAATGGTTTATACATTATCACACCGTTTCAAAATGTCGAAGATTCATTAGAACTTGCAGCATACTCAAAATCTATTACTGCTCACAAGGAGGCAATATTATGACAACAATTAAAACATCAAACTTAGGATTCCCAAGATTAGGTAGAAAAAGAGAATGGAAAAAAGCCATCGAAAGTTATTGGGCAAAGAAGATTTCTAAAGAAGAATTAGATCAAACATTAACTGATCTACATAAAGAAAATTTATTATTACAAAAGTACTATCACTTAGATAGCATCCCAGTTGGTGATTTCTCTTTATATGACCATATTTTAGATACGTCATTATTATTCAACATCATCCCTGAACGTTTCCAAGGTAGAACTATCGATGATGACTTATTATTTGATATTGCTCGCGGTAATAAAGACCATGTTGCAAGTGCACTTATAAAATGGTTTAACACTAACTATCATTACATCGTACCTGAATGGGACAATGTTGAGCCTAAGGTGAGTCGCAATGTATTATTAGATCGCTTTAAATATGCCCAATCTTTAAACGTTAACGCTCACCCTGTCATTGTTGGTCCGATAACTTTTGTTAAATTATCAAAAGGCGGTCACCAAACTTTTGAAGAAAAAGTTAAAACGTTATTACCACTTTATAAAGAAGTGTTTGAATCATTAATTGATGCAGGTGCTGAGTACATTCAAGTTGATGAGCCAATCTTAGTTACAGACGACAGTGAAAGCTATGAAAATATTACACGTGAAGCTTATGACTATTTCGAAAAAGCTGGTGTTGCTAAAAAATTAGTCATTCAAACATACTTCGAACGTGCACATCTTAAATTCTTAAGTTCTTTACCTGTTGGTGGTTTAGGTTTAGACTTTGTCCATGATAATGGCTATAACCTTAAACAAATTGAAGCAGGAGATTTTGATAAATCAAAAACATTATACGCTGGAATTATTGATGGTCGTAATGTATGGGCAAGTGACATTGAATCTAAAAAAGTCTTAATCGATAAATTGTTAGCACACACGAATGAGCTTGTCATTCAACCATCATCTTCATTATTACATGTTCCAGTATCTTTAGATGATGAAACATTAGATACAAGTGTTGGCGAAGGCTTAAGCTTTGCAACTGAAAAATTAGACGAATTAGATGCATTGCGTCGCCTATTTAATCAAAACGATAGTGTTAAATATGATAAATTAAAAGCACGTTATGAGCGTTTCCAAAATCAATCATTCAAAAACTTAGATTATGATTTCGAAAGCGTGCGTACTTCAAGACAATCACCATTCGCGCAACGTATTGAACAACAACAAAAACGTTTGAACTTACCGGATTTACCAACAACAACTATTGGATCATTCCCACAAAGCCAAGAAGTTCGAAAATACCGTGCAGATTGGAAAAACAAACGCATTACAGACGAAGCATATGAAACATTCTTAAAAAATGAAATTGCTCGATGGATTAAAATTCAAGAAGACATCGGCTTAGATGTATTAGTTCACGGTGAATTTGAACGTAATGACATGGTTGAATTCTTCGGAGAAAAATTACAAGGTTTCTTAGTAACTAAATTCGGTTGGGTGCAATCATATGGTTCACGTGCCGTAAAACCACCAATCATTTATGGTGATGTAAAATGGACAGCACCTTTAACTGTTGATGAAACAGTTTATGCACAAAGCTTAACAGATAAACCAGTTAAAGGTATGTTAACTGGACCTGTAACAATTCTAAACTGGTCATTTGAACGTGTTGATTTACCACGTAAAGTCGTTCAAGATCAAATTGCTTTAGCAATCAACGAAGAAGTATTAGCACTTGAAGCTGCAGGAATCAAAGTTATCCAAGTTGACGAACCTGCATTACGTGAAGGCTTACCATTACGCTCTGAATATCACGAACAATATCTTAAAGATGCTGTTTTATCATTTAAACTTGCAACGTCTTCAGTTCGTGATGAAACTCAAATCCATACACATATGTGTTATTCTCAATTCGGTCAAATCATTCATGCTATTCATGACTTAGATGCTGATGTTATTTCAATTGAAACATCTCGTAGCCATGGTGATTTAATTAAAGACTTTGAAGATATTAATTATGATTTAGGTATTGGTCTAGGTGTATATGATATTCATAGTCCACGTATTCCAACAAAAGAAGAAATTACTACAGCAATCAATCGTTCACTACAACAAATCGATCGCTCATTATTCTGGGTAAACCCTGACTGTGGTTTGAAAACGCGAAAAGAAGAAGAAGTTAAAGATGCATTGACTGTACTTGTGAATGCTGTTAAAGCTAAACGCCAAGAATAATCGCAGCATTTATCATATAATAAACTAAAAACGGGTGATTTTATGACACACTATCCTTTATGGCAACAATTAAATACTTTAAAACAAGCAACTTGGGTTGATTTAACGCATACATTTGATCCAGAAATACCACGTTTTAGTGAGTTTGAAAAAGGTGAAGTTTCAACTTTATTCACGGTTAAAGATCATGGTTTCTATGTGCAACGTTGGAATATTGTAACGCAATATGGTACTCACATTGATGCACCAATCCACTTTGTCGAGAACAAACGTTATTTAGAAGACATTGATTTAAAAGAATTGGTATTGCCGTTAATTGTATTAGACTTTTCAACAGAAGTAGCGAACAACAATGATTTCATCGTAACACGTGCGCATATAGAAGCATGGGAAAAAGAGCATGGGACTATTGAACCTGGCACTTTTGTTGCACTTCGTACCGATTGGTCAAAACGTTGGCCTAATATTGAAACGTTTGAAAACAAAGATTCGAACGGACAACAACATGCACCGGGTTGGGGATTAGATGCTTTGAAGTACTTAATTGAAGAACGCCGTGTTGAAGCTGTTGGTCATGAAACATTCGATACCGATGCATCTGTGGACGTTGTAAAAAATGGTGATTTAGTTGGCGAACGTTATATTCTTGGTCAGGATAAATACCAAGTCGAGTTATTAACTAATTTAGATCAATTACCAACTCGTGGCGCCATCATTTACGCTATCAGCCCTAAACCAAAAGATGCACCTGGGTTCCCTGTTAGAGCATTTGCAATTAAACCATCAAATGACTAATATTACCCAATAAATCCATAAACAAATAAAAACAGGTTATGCCAACATGTAATTAATACTGTTGTGATAACCTGTTTTCTTATTATTTATACTTTGATACAACTGCAGCGATAGCTTGACCGCCACCAATACACAATGATGTTAAACCAGTTTCGACTTCATCATTCAGTTGATGCAATAATGTCACTAAAACTCTAGCACCAGATGCACCAATAGGGTGTCCTAATGCAATAGCGCCACCTTTAACATTCACCTTTTCAGGAGGTAATTTTAATTCGCGATCTACAGCTAATGATTGTGCTGCAAATGCTTCATTTAATTCAAATACATCAATATCGCTTAATTCTTTTTTACTACGTTTCAAAGCCTTTTCAACAGCGCCAACTGGTGCAATACCCATAATAGAAGGATCTACACCATGACTTCCAAAGCCATCAAGCACTGCCAATGGTTCGATATTTAATTCTTTAGCTTTGTCTTCTGACATGACTAACATCATCGCAGCACCATCATTGATTCCTGATGCATTACCTGCTGTAACTGTACCGTCTTTTTTGAAAGCTGGTCTTAAGCGACTTAATTTTTCAACTGATACATTTTCACGTACACCTTCATCCATAGTGACAACGATTGATTCACCTTTACGTTGAGGAATCGATACTGGAACTATTTCACTATCAAATTCACCATTTTGCTGTGCACGTACTGCTTTTTGTTGTGAGTTTACAGCAAATGTATCTTGTTCTTCTCTTGAAATACCATATTGTTCTACTAAATTTTCAGCAGTAATACCCATATGATATTGATTAAATACATCTGTTAAACCATCATATACCATGCTATCAACCATTGATTGATGTCCCATTTTAAAACCAAAGCGACTGTTGTTGACAAGCATTGGTGATTGAGACATATTCTCCATACCGCCAGCTAGCACGATGTCATTTTCACCAGTCACAATAGATTGATATGCTAATTGAATCGACTTTAACCCAGAACCACATACTTTATTCACTGTAAATGCAGGTACTGTTTCTGGCAAGCCACCTTTCATAGCAGCAATTCGTGCTGGATTTTGTCCTTGTCCTGCTTGTAGTACGTTACCGATGATGACTTCATTAATCTCACTTGGATTCAAACCCGTCTCTTTAATAATATGTTCTATTAAAGTCGCACCTAAATCATAGGCTGGCACGTCTTTAAACGCACCTCCAAAAACGCCAATAGGTGTCCTGTATGCTGCTGCTAATACGACTCTCGTCATGTCATATTCATCTCCTTATGATATATACAATTTTATTACTAATACGTCTAATGAACCAATACGCCACTAACATCCAATTTATGAAACCAATTGCTACGTATGTTACATTTTCATTCTTGTTATGCATTTAACAAGACATATTATACAATGTAGTAATTTGATTGGGCAATTAGAAACGCAACCGTTTTCACCCTAACACTTCACACTTTAATTTTTGCTCTATCATCCTCATCTATAGTACAAAATTATTAATTAATTTACCACAAATATTCATTATAATTAAGTGCAACGCTATCATCATTTTACAGTCAATTATGGAACTACTTTGTTGCTGTTGATTTCATAATGTCCTTCACATTTATCGGTACATCACCTATATTGTTAGCAATTTTGAAGCTACCTTCATATCAACTATCTCAAACCCTTCGTCGATACTAAAATATAAAAAGCCTCTTTTCACTAGAATAGATGCATAGTATACTTAAAAAATTAATTATACATCCAAAAGGAGTTAAAATTTTATGGTTAATGCATTAACACCAAAACATTTAGCTGAAAAGCGTGCAGGATTCCATGAGTTGTTCTTTGATTTAATTTTCGTCTATGCCATTCAAAAAATTGCACATGTGATTTTAACAACACAAAATGGTTCCATTTCAGCTGATTTATTTTTCAAATACATCGTCATGAGTTTGTTCTTATGGTTAATGTGGTCTCATCAAACATTTTTTACAAATCGATTTGGTCAAGTTACATTCAAAGACGTCTCGTTTATGATGTTTAATATGTTTATCATGGTCTTCCTATCTAACAGCCTATATCCGGACTTTGAAAAGACATTCTTCCCATTCTTCTTATGCGTGGCAATTATGTATTTAAGTATCGGATTACAGTATTTATTACATATACGTACAGGATTAGATTATGGCGATAAGCGTACATGTCAAGCTTTTGCGACCGTAGCCTTTGTGATTTCATTTTTATCATTTCTATCATTAGTACTACCACAAAGTATCCATTACATCCCTGGATTTTTAGGCGTATTCATTGCAGCGACAGGACTTATTCCATTTCAGAAATATCTTGTATTATCACCTGTTAATATGATGCATTTAGTAGAACGTTTTTCGTTACTAACAATTATTATCTTTGGCGAGGTACTGGTTGGTTTAGCTTCGTCATCATTTAGCATTGATCATTTTAGTTACATTTATATATTCCAATTTATGATTTTAATTAGTCTTTTCGGTGTTTATTGGATCATTACTGAAAATTACATCAATCATAAATTATCATCTATCGGTTTTCGTTTATCGTATACGCATCTATTAATCAATATCGCTTTAGGTGTGATTAATGCCGCAATTGTTTTTAGTAATAACAATAAACTAAATGACTTGTTTGAAATTAATATGATGTATATCAGTGTTTTAATATTCTATATTGGATTATGGTTAATCACGCCTTATTTCCATAATGAACTGACAAACGCAAAATATATTTCTTCTTCACTAGGCATACTTGTAGTATCATATATCATCAGCCTTATCTTTAAAGGGCATGACCAAGTAATGATTATCTCGGTATCCGTTGCGACTTTCTGCATCATGCTCATCTATTTTAAAAATCAACGTCTACGTCAAAGTGATGAATAGATAACCTTGATCTCGATCAATGTATTGGAACTGCATCCAAAAATATTGTGCTTCACAGTATACTTTTGAGACAATCATCAGTTATGATACATGATCGAGTTTTTATATTTCCAAGGAAATCATTGGCATATACTATCATCAATTGATACACGCAAATAAATTTCAGCAACACACTCAATAATATATACACGTTAATCCTCACTATAAAAGGATGCAATTCCCACACAACCTAATCTTCTAAAAACAAATGATATGATATAGAGATGTCAACTCAACCTTTCATCCCGCATTTCATTCCACACCAAAAAGAGCCGATGATAATCGTATTGATTTATCACCTGCTCTAAATATTATTTCAATGACTAGCTTCACACCAAGAATATTGATTATAGTTCTTGTTTGTTAAAAATTTTAATAGACAATATATAAGAAACGCTCGTTATAACTATACCAATGACCGCATATACTATGACAACTAGCCATCCTCCAGTGCTAATTTTTTCAAATTCTAATGCAGATGCACCACTAACCATACCATATATAAAGAAAAAGACCACGAAAGAAATAAGTAGTAGTATAGATGCACATATCATAATGACATTGGAGTTTTCAGCGCCAAATTTAAATGTCAATGGGAAAATGATAGAGTATGCCCCTATGATACCAAAACTCATTAAACCTGACATAATACCAATCATCACACTTTGGGTCACAATCGTAGTCACAACTAATCCAATCATTAAACTTGCACCGAATAAGATTAAATAAAAGGCAAAGTATGACTTAATATAATCACTACGTTTAACCGGTAAAGTAGATACATAATACATCCATCTTGAGTCTTTTTCATGTTTAATATTATCAGTAATAGGTGTAATTAACATAACCCCAGCCATTGCAGAACTCATCAACGGATTAAATACTGCAAAGTATCCCGCAGCTATGATAGCGACTATAAAATAAATATATGTTTGCTTTCTCGTTGCATAAAAACTACTTAGGAACATACCTTTCATTATACTTCACCTCGCATTATGATTTTCGTAGCGTCATCAATGTGTTTTAAAGGCTCTGCATTTTCAATTTCTGCATAATCTTTAACTAAAATTTGATATTTCCCCTTTGACAATCTAGAAGCTATAATTAAATGCTTAGGAATTTCAACATCTTTATCTTCTGTCGTAACAATTCCATATTGTGCTAAAAGTATATCTTTCTGTTCAGTTAAAATCATTCGTCCATCTTTCATAAACACTAATTTATCCGCTAATTGTTCTATATCTTCAGAAATATGCGATGATATTAAGATGCCTCCACCTTGCGCGACAAAATCTTCTAATAGTTCCATTACTTCTTCTCGTCCAGAAACATCCATACCCGCAGTTGCTTCATCTAAGATCAATAGCTTCACATCATGAGAAAGCGCAATCGTCAAAGCTATCTTCATTCGCATCCCTCTTGAAAAAGTTTTAATTTTAGTTTGTAGTGGCAACTCGAAATATTTGATTAAATCAAAGAATTTTTGACTATTCCAAGTCGTATAAATAGATTGAAATACTTTATCTATATCTTTAATAGTCAATTTATTAGGTACTCTCAAATCATCAAACACAACACCTATGTGTTCTTTATATTCGACATCACCCGCAGCATGCTCTTCCCCAAAAAATGTGATACTACCGTTATCTTTATGTCGATTGCCTACTAGAATATTAATTAATGTCGATTTACCTGAGCCATTTTTCCCGATTAATCCTACTGTCTCATTGGTAGAAATCGTTAAAGATGCATCTTGTAATTTAAATTCCGAATCTTTGTATTGTTTGTTCACACGATCTACGTTTAACAATGTTGTCATATCCATGCTCCTCTTTGTTTAATTTTAATAAAAACGTCTACTCTTCAATAAATAACTAAAGGCGTTATATATGAAAATAGCAATGATAAGTAGCAAACTGAAACTTTGATTAATTCCAGTAGTAATTGAATAAAGCCCAATTACTACAATGGCTAGTATCAATATTGATAAGTTGATTGCATATGTTTTAAATAATGCTATTAATTCTATATGGCGTTCACCTTCATCCAATATTTCCAATCGCTTTTCAGTGTAATTCTTATCTGCAATTTTTGGCATTCTGTCATCAAATCTTCTATTAAACAGTGTAAATTGTGTATTGAAAATACCACTAGCAAAAAATGGTATTAAAAAGAATAGTATTCCATTTGCTTCAGCTTGTCCTACCACAAAAATAAGCAACACTAACAAGGCAATAACTGTCTGTAGAATACTTAATATACTTCCATTTAAAACATGACGATTCGCAAGCAATTCATATTGATCTGTTTCTTCGTTATCTACCTCTTCATCTACAAGTCGCTTATACTTCAATGCACGTCTTTGATTCATCAAAACAATGATTTCTATTAATATGATGATCATAGTCGCAACAATCGATATTACAACGACATTGTTACGCGTTGCGAACGTCAAATTCTCAATACCCAATCCATCAAAGTTACCTAAAATTCCACCTATGATACCACCTACAAGTCCACCTAGTAAAAGATATCCGATATATCTTAGTATTTTCATGCCTCATCCTCCTCAATAATAAAAATAGTTTCCACTTTTTCATTGAAGATACGAGCAATCTTTATTGCAGTTAATACCGATGGCATAAAGTTGTTTCGCTCAATTAGCGAAATGGTTTGTCTTGAAACACCCGCTTGTTTAGCAAGCTGCGTTTGGTTTAAGCCATCTCGTGCTCGTAATTCTTTCAATCGATTACGCACATCGCATCAACTCCTTAATTACACTGTAAATGATATGCGTCTTTTTGACAACTATATTTGTCAAAACTACACAAAAAAAATATAAATGTCCACCTATGTATGACATTTTGAAACAAACACCTCAACGCCTACAAGTCATAATTGTTTACTTTCGTTACACCTTCCTGCATAATTAACAGCATTCTAATTTTAGTATGATGCACACATTTTCACTAAATCAAACCATTCAAAGGAGACTATTATGGCATTTACATTATCTGCAATCCAACAAGCACATCAACAATTTACTGGTGTTGATTTTCCAAAACTATTCAAAGCATTTAAGGATATGGGTATGACGTACAATATTGTTAATATTCAAGATGGCACAGCAACATACGTACATCAATCAGAAGATGATATCGTTACGTCATCTGTAAAAAGTAATCATCCTGTCGCTCCAAGATCAAATCAATCTATCGTTCAAGATGTATTAACTAGACATCAACAAGGACAAACAGATTTCGAAACATTTTGTGATGAAATGGCTGAAGCTGGCATTTATAAATGGCATATCGATATTCAAGCTGGTACTTGTACTTATATCGACTTAAAAGAACAAGCTATTATTTCAGAATTAATACCTCAGTAAGTTGTGTTTATAGCAATATTTTAATTATTATATAAAATTTGTTGATAATCATTATCGTTCGGTATAAAGTAAATACTATATACTACTTATGAGTGAGGTTGATTATCATGATAACTAACACTTTTATTTTAGGCATCACAGGTCCAACAAGTCTTGTCGTCATTAGCATTATCGCTTTAATTATTTTTGGTCCGAAAAAATTACCACAATTTGGTCGTGCTATCGGTTCTACTTTAAAAGAATTTAAATCTGCAACAGAAGATTTAGATAAAGAGTCTCACGATACACCCAGTAAGGAATCGAAGCAACAGCGAGAGCAATAGTACTGATGATACATTAATGGTTCACTTTAGCGAACTACGCCATCGGTTAGTAAAAATTTTATTGTCGTTCGTCATTACGGTCATCGTCGTATATGTTTCATCATTTTGGTGGATGACACCATTCATAACGTATATTACCCGTGCACATGTGTCCTTACATGCATTTTCATTCACAGAAATGATCCAAATATACGTGATGATTATATTTTTCATCACGTTTTGTTTCATTTCACCAGTCATGTTTTATCAATTGTGGGCATTCATTGCACCTGGATTACATAATAATGAACGTCAATTTATTTATAAATATAGTTTTTTTAGCGTGTTATTATTCTGTGCTGGCGTCGCTTTTGCATTTTATGTTGGCTTTCCAATGATCATTCAATTCGCGTTAAAATTATCATTAACTTTAAACATTTCGCCAGTCATTGGCTTTAAAGCATATTTGATTGAACTCATACGTTGGTTATTCACATTTGGCATTCTATTTCAATTACCAATATTATTTATGGGTCTTGCAAAATTCGGTCTTATAGATACATATTCTTTGAAACATTATCGTAAATATATTTACTTTGCTTGCTTTGTGCTGGCGAGTATCATTGCACCACCAGACATAACATTAAATATATTACTCACATTGCCACTCATATTGCTCTTTGAGTTCAGTATGTTCATTGTTAAGTTCACATGCCGCGATGAACCACCAACGCAATGACCTTATACGAATCAATACTGCAATACTCACAATGCAACAACATCACAATAGCCAATAAAAGAACAATGAAGCACCTCAGATTATATCAATACTGCAGCTAACTAACATTGCGTTAATCAGAATACAGCATCGGATTAAACCGTGATATCCACATCTCTGCAATGCAACGAGAACCAACAATGCCGCGATATCTGCAATGCTACGATAATCCGCCATACAGCAACAAAAAAACAGGCACTCGGCCTGTTTTTTATTTTTTAAATTTAAAGATTAAGATAGCAACTACCATAATATAGGTAGCTTGTGCTATCAATGGTTCATAACTTGGGTAGAATCCCAACCAGTTAATCGTTGGGAATCCTTCAATAACATGTCTTGGCATCGCACCTAATAATTGTAACTTTTGAATACTTACGCCAAGCATTTTGAATCCCATAATAAAAATAAAAATCGACAATACTCTAAATATATAGAATATAGGTATCAATCTGACGATAAATCTAAATAATAGCGCAAAGACAATTAATATCACAATGGCCAAGGCAATACCTATGACAAAATCTTTGGTCGCTAATTCGCCTATCATTCCCATATAGAAAATGATAACCTCAACACCTTCACGCAACACAGATATTAAACCAATCATCGCTAACAATACCAAATTACCATTACTAATCGCATTGGCATACATATTTTTAATCATATCATTCCAGCGTTTCGCATTCGAACGTTTATGCATCCAAACACCAACGATAAACATTAATATGACCGCAACGATACCTAATCCCGCTTCCATACTCTCACGAAGCATACCGCTATTCCCTAGTGTTTCTACGAATGTAATTGCTAAAACGATACTCAATACAAGTCCGGCAATTGCACCACCAATCACACTTGCAGTACCCTTCTTATCTTTGACATTACGCGTCATAGTAGTCAATGTCATTACAATTAATAACACTTCTAGTCCTTCACGTAAAAAGATAATCATCACATCGACGAAGCTATAACTATGGCCAACAACCTCTTTAATTTGGTTATTTAAATCTACTAAGCCATCTTTCACATGTGCTTTATTATGTTCGTCTAATACACTTTGATAATATGGTATTTTATCTTCAATTTTCGTATACAAAGCACCGTCTTTAGTTTGAATTTGCCCTTCAACATACGGCCAAATTTCTATAAAATGTGTAAGCACAGCATCAGCATCCGACAATTGATTGTTGTCGATAGCTTTAATCGCCTTCTCTAACTCATCATTTAATTGTGATACATGGTATTGATCATTTGCAGACGTATCACTTTTTTTATCGACATGATCAATATTTGATTTAAAAGTTGTCCAAGCATGTGACACTTTTGCCGTATCTAATGGTGACTTATGAATTGCAATTCTAAGTTGTAATAATGCGACTTCAATTTGTCCATATTGATTTGCGTCATAATTGCGAATCACTGTTTCATTACTAGTCCAAATCTGATTCAAACTATTGTTCAAAGATTCTAATTCCGCTTTATTTTTGTCTTTAATCGCTTTTGTCATCGCTGCATCTTTGGCATCGACTTGCTGTTGTAATAGTTTAATTTTAGAACCCGCATCTTTACTAGCCAATTTCTCTTCATAAGCAATTAATGACTTCGTTAATTGCGAAAGTGTATCTTTTTTATCATCATTCGCTTTTGCATCTTCAAGCTTTCTCACATTTGATTTGACAGCATTACCTTCGCTATTATCTTCAAGCGATAATTTCTTAACTGCACTTACCACTTGCTCAATTGCTTTCTGCTTATTGTCATTCGATATCGAATTATTAGAAAGTGCAGATTTCGCATCCGTTATCACACTATATACATCACTAATACTTTGTTGTTCTGCTGCCTGACTTTTCAATAACCCAAAGTTACACACCATAGCAGCAGTAATTAGCATTGCTATAATTTTAGTCAAATAATGTTTCACCAAGGTATCCTCCCTTACTAACACCTGGTAATACTAAAAATGAAGCAGAACCTCTATGTGTAATGTATTCATTTAACTTATCATTACTACCTAAATTGTTTTGAATATCGATAAATTGTTGGGTCGCTTTTTGAAAAGCAATGAACAACAAGCCTGTTTCGAAGTTACCTGTGCGGTCATCCGTACCATCAACATAATTAAAGGCTCTACGTAAAATTGACGTATTTGCTTCTTTCGCTAGTCTCGTATGGGCATCTTTATCAATAATATACTCGCCATGACTATCTTTCGCTTTTAAGTCAATTTCATCAAACTCTTTCCCACCTGTTAACGGTGCGCCACTATGTCGCTTGCGACCAAATGTAGCCTCTTGTTCTTCCAGTGCAGTACGATCCCACGTTTCAATGTGTATTTGAATACGTCTGACAACACAATAAGTTCCATGTTTCGCCCATCCGTCATCAATAAACACATAATCTTTAAGTTGATTACTCTTTCTAGGATTAATTGTTCCATCTTTAAATGCCATTAAATTTCTAGGTGTTTCCTTACCTTTAGCAGAGATAAAACCAGATTGCGACCAACGTACCTTAACAATATCTCGAAATGGACGAACTAAATTATGAACCGCATGAAAGGATACTTGCGAATCATTTGAGCATGCTTGAATCATAATATCACCATCGCTGTAATCGTCTATTAACTGATCATTCGGAAAATGCGGTAAATCTTTAAAGGCATCGGGAATTTTACTAGATAACCCAATTTTCTTCATCAAAGACTTACTAATTCCAAAGGTAATCGTTAACTTGCTTGCACCTAATCCAATCGATTCACCAGTATCTACTGGCGGCATTAAAGGATTGTTACTGGCCTTGCCAACTGTATCACCATCCATCATACGATCAGCCATAACCGTCCACTTTTTAAACATTGCCTTAATTGCATCTCTATCTTTTGACTTCAAATCTAATGCAACGAAATTGCATGTTTTTTGCGTGGGTGTGGTAATGCCTGGTTGCACTTTACCATAAAATTCATACGCATCTTTTTCCGGATCTTCTGGTGTATTGAACATTGATTTGAAAGACCACATGCTACCAACACCACTTGCGCCAATTGCAACACCGGCACCGCCAATACCTAACATTTTCAAAAATGTACGTCTTGAAAATTGCGTACTATCGTTAACTTGTTCATAATTTGTCATTCAGTAATCACAGCCATTTTACTTAGTGGCTCTCCTAATGCATTAACAGCATCCGCAAATGCTTTACGGTCTTTCTTCGATACTTTTTCAAATGACTCATAACCGCCGTTGTTATCTTTATATTTATCCAATAATTGATTCACTTTATCGAAGTTCATTTGAATATCATCACTTAATTTTTTATCTTTTTTCTCTAAAATAGGTTTGAATAAGTCATAAATTTTTTGTGCGCCTTCAACGTTCGCTTTAAAATCATATAAATCTGTATGTGAATAAATTTCTTCTTCACCTGTGATTTTAGAAGTTGCAACTTCATTTAATAGGTCAACAGAACCTTGTAACATTAATTTTGGTGTGATATCTAATGTATCAGCTTTGGCATGCAATTCTTTTGCATCTTTCAATAATTGTTGTGCATCTTTTTTAGTCACATCATCAATTTTCTTATCTTCGTATAATGCTTTTTCAATCTTATGATATCCTGACCATTCTTTTTCCTTTTTCTCTTCTTTCATATCTGCAAGACGTGCATCAATTTTAGGATCTAAATCTCCAAATGCTTCTGCAACTGGTTCAGAGCGTTCATAATACATACGAACTTTTGGATATAACGCTTTTGCTTGGGCCATATCATTATTTTCAATCGCTTTAACAAATTTTTCTGTACCTTTTAAAAATTCATTTAACTGTTCATCAGTATATTTATCATATGCTTTTGTTGCTTGTTTTAATTCTGCTTTAACACCATCATCTTTTTTCGATGTCTTTGAATCATCCTTCTTACTATCGTCGTTCCCACATGCAGCAATTAATAATGTTGATGCTAATAATAGCGTTGTTAACTTTTTCATTTTGACACCTCATTATAGAAATTCTATTATCCCCATAGACATGCCCTCATTCGTACTATCTCACACTCCCTAAATGCCAAGATAATACGTGGCTCTTAAAATGATGATTTTAAGGCATCCTCCCATGAACATTATCTAGTTGATAATAATTATCAAAATCATTATATTGTTATAAAATAATACTGTCAACAACCTTTTTAGTTTGAAAATAAATAAAAGAGTAACACTTATATGTAAGTCATCACTCTTTTGTAGTCTGATTTATCATCCTTCATTATATTCTGATTTTAATAAACTATAGATGTAACTCGATGAATAAATACCATTTAGTAATTCATTGTCACGTAACATACCTTCTCTAGTAAATCCCAGCCTTTCAGGAATAGCTTGACTTTTTTCATTATTAACTGCGGCACTGATCTCAATTCGATTTAGGTCAATCTCATCGAAGCAATACTTTATCAATGCCTCAACTGCTTGTGTCATAATCCCATGACCCTCAAATTGTTTATCTAAATAATACCCTAAAGAAGTTTTTCTGTGCATGTGATTAATTTCATGTAAACCGATGACACCAACTAGCGTTCCTTCATACCAAATGCCACACTGAAATCCATTACCATCAGCAAATTGCAAAAGTCCTCTTTTAATAAATGCACGCGTATCTGATGGTTGCTCAGTTGCATCTACCCAAGGTAACCATTCCCTAAGTGAATTTCTTGAACGATTGACTAAATTGAAAAGCGCTTCTGTGTCATGGGCTTCTAAAATTTTTAATCTTATTTGTTCATTCACTTTCATTCCAAACATACCATCACACCCTCATTTATTTTTCATATAATTTTGTAAATTATCATAATAATAACATATTAATATTACGCATTGTATCTTAAATTTGTTGTCCTTCCCCAACTTGCATTGTCTGTAGAATTTCTTTTCGAAATTCTCTATGTTGGGGCCCCGCCAACTTGCATTGTCTGTAGAATTTCTTTTCGAAATTCTCTTTGTTGGGGCCCCGCCAATAAGCGTTGTAGTGCCTATTACTTTGGTTGATGTCCAAGTTTCCTATCACACAACTTAAATTAATCACTACTTTATTATTCATTCCAAATTTATATTTAAAAATACGACAAAACAGTGCTAAAATGCTATTAAAGGAGGCACTGCTCATGGCATCATTGAAAAATAAGCATTTTATGATTGGACTATCATTAACATTTATAGTCGCATTATTTAGCTTTTTAGCAGCTAAATTGCCAATCTTAGATAAGGTTGGCGCATTAACTATCGCGATATTAATCGCTATTCTATATCGTCACTTTAGAGGATATCCTGAACAATATAGCTCAGGTATTACGTTTTCATCTAAATATTTATTAAGATTTGCAATCATCCTATATGGACTTAAACTCAATATATTCGATATTATCGGTCAAGGTAGTAGACTATTAGCCATCGATGTAGGTGTCGTTATTTTCAGTATTGTAATGATGCTCTTTGTCAACAAACTGTTGCATGGTGACAAAAACATCGCATTATTACTAGGTGTAGGTACAGGCGTTTGTGGTGCTGCCGCTATTGCTGCAGTAGCCCCAATATTCAAATCACGTGAAAAGGATACAGCTATTAGTATCGGTATCATCGCATTGATTGGTACGATATTTTCACTTATATATACAGCTATCTACGCTATCTTTTCAATGACGACAAATGTTTATGGCGCTTGGTCCGGCGTTAGTCTTCATGAAATTGCACACGTTGTCTTAGCTGGTGGCTTTGGTGGTAGTGATGCACTTAAAATCGCACTGCTTGGTAAACTTGGTAGAGTATTCTTACTGATTCCATTAACCATCGTACTTATTTTAATTATGCGTTTCCGTTCATCAGAATCATCTAGCAAGGGCCGAATAAGCATTCCATACTTTTTAATTGGATTTGTCATTATGGCCTTAGTGAATACATATGTAACTATTCCATCAGTATTGTTAAATATTTTAAATACTGTATCAACAATTTGCTTATTAATGGCCATGGTTGCTTTAGGGTTAAATGTTGCATTTAAAGATCTTAAAAATCGTGCACTTAAACCGCTTATGACAATCATTATTACCTCAATATGCTTGTCATCACTTGCCTTTATCGTCGTTCACTGGCTATATAATTAATATGAAAAGACGCTCAAACACATACAAATTTAGTGTGCCGAGCGTCTTATTTTTATACTTTAAAAGTCGTATTGGTTGTTTTCTTCTTCAAGCACTTGTTGTTGTACTTTGGCAGTTCGCATTGTGGATTGTGCCAACGCTTTTAAACGAAATACAACATCATCATTGACAATTTGTTGATTTGAAAAGTCCCTCTCTTCAATGAATACATACGTTTGCATCGTATGTGCTTTCATGTAACTCAATATTGGTTTTAAATGCATTTCAGGAATTAAATAATGTTTACTAGAACCTGCTGTCGCTACAAGTCCTATTACCTTATCGCGAAACGCATTGACCGGAAGTAAATCAAATACATTTTTCAAAGCACCAGGGATGGAAGCTTGAAAAATTGGAAAACCAATAAAAATCACATCAGCCTGCATTAACGACGTCGTTAATTTATATACATCTCCTGTAGTATCTAGATAATTCTTTCCAACACTAAATTCTAATTCAAGTTCTCGTAAATCCATCAACTCTATTTGATGTCCCTCATTGATGACTTCTAGTTCATTTTTTAAATCATCCATAGCAATTCTCGTTTTAGAACCTACTGTGGAACCTGACAATAATACAATATTCATGATGACGCCCCTCCTATTTTGATAAATGCTTTTTAATCGCCGGTATAATGTCGTTGCCAATTAACTCAATATTCTTCATAACATTTTCAAATGGCACACCGCCAAAATCAATCTGTGCCATAAATCGTTGATGACCATACAACTCGTGTTGATACAATATCTTTTCAATAATTTGTTGCGGGCTTCCAACCATTAGCGCTTCTCTATAATCTGGTGAATTAGCAAATTGCTGTTTCGGATAACCAACGCCACGAATAAATGACATCCCTGTATTCAAATGTGGATAAAATTCTCTCATAGCATCCTGAGTTGTTTCAGCTGTATAAAACAGACTCGCTGTACTTACTGCTAAAGACTTAGGCGAAGCATCGAAACCTGCTTCAGTTGCCGCTTGACGATAAGCATCTATAGAACCTTTAAAGTTCATTGCTGGGCCACCAAGGGTTGTAATCATCATTGGCACACCTTGTTTTCCCGCTTTGATAGCACTTGCAGGTGGACCACCAACAGCACGCCATATTGGCAATGTATTATCAATTGGTCTTGGGAATATTTTCATATTTCTAAGTTCTGGACGATATTTTCCAGACCAAGTAATACGTTCAGTTTTATTTAACTCTAAAAGTAAACCTAATTTTTCTTCAAACAATTCATCATAGTCTTTTAAATCATAGCCAAACAAATCAAAAATACCTGTTCTTGATGCTCTACCAGCCACAATTTCGGCTCTACCATGAGAAATCAAATCTAATGTCGCGAAGTCTTCAAATACTCTTACAGGATCTGTTGCACTAATAATCGTTGAAGAACTTGAAACTTTAATATGCTTTGTCGCTTGGGCAATTGCACCTAACACAACCGTATGTGCCTGTGTTGTAAAATGCTCCTGATGACTTTCACCAACTGCAAAAACATCAATACCTGCTTCATCTGCTAATTTACTTGCTTCAATAATTTCATTAATACGTTGCTCATAACTAACTTTTTCACCTTTAAATGGATTCAATAAATGATCACCTAAGGAATACAAACCAAACTCAAGAGGCGTATTTTTATTCATTTCTAATTTTGCCATTAAACATTCTCCTTTATATTTCGTGTAACTTACTTTCAATTTGTTCACGTTCTGCTTCTAAAAAGTCAGGCAAGTTCAATTGACTTCCTAATTGTTCAACAGGTGTATCAATAGTAAATCCAGGCGCTTCAGTCGCAAATTCATACATAATTGAATTATGGCGATAGTATAATGATTTAAAGAAATAGCGATCAATTATACCTGAATTACTTTGTGGTTGTTGTTGTAATTTCTTGTAAATTGCATCTAAGTCACTCATTTGTGGTGTATTAACTGCAATATGATGGATATAACCTCGTCCAGGTCTTTCACGTTGTCCCTGTTGCTCAATAACTACAAAATCCGAATATAAACCTTGTGGTGCTAATGTCAGCACATCGAATGCTTTATTATCTCTTTTGCGATAACCTAAGACATTTTCCAAAAATTCTACCGTACGCGCTGCATTTCTAACTCTTAATTCTACTGGCCCTATTCCTAAAATTTGATATGCTTGAGGTATTTCACTATAAGCGTTATGTTGCCATTGATGTGGTACTTCAAAACTATCATTAACAAGCAGTATGATTTCTAAGTCGTCTTCATCTTTAAAGACAACACCTTCTTGTCCAAGATAGTACAAATGTTCAGACTTAATACCATTATTCTCAAGACGTTTTTCAAAATAATGAAGTGCCGCTTGATTTGGTACTAATAATGAAAATCGATAAATCGTTTCAGTACCTGGCTGCTTATGACCCGCATTGGGAATTTCAAAAAAACTTAAAATTGTTCCGGCTGTACCTACTTCGTCCCCATAAAACAAATGATACATTGAAGGATTGTCTTGATTAACCGACTTTTCAACCAATCGTAATCCAAGGACATTTGTGTAAAAATCCTTATTACGTTTTGCATCTTTTGTATACATGGATATGTGATGATGCCCTACTATATTCATACTATCCCTCCTATTAGTATAAATTTTATACCAACTTACATAAAAAAGATAGTTATATGCCATTTACCCCTTTTCTGCAAATAAAAATATGTTTGCACTCATTCGTAGATACACATCTAGTATGTATAACGACATAATAATTGCATAATTATAAATTTATGTGTGGCAATTTATTTTTTCTAAATGTTTATAAAATAATTCAAAAACTAAATCTGCAAGATTTCACAAAAGTATATTGACAACGCTTTCATACATGTCTAATATAAGTTTATCGCACAAAATGCATATAAATACATATTAAGGAGGATTTTATGAATTTTCTTAAACCTGCAAAGCATATTAAGCCTTTGCCAGAAAATCAGATAGATGATACCTATAAACGATTACGTCTCCAAGTATTTCTTGGTATTTTCATCGGTTACGCTGGGTACTATTTATTACGTAAAAACTTTTCATTAGCGATGCCGGCATTGCAAGAGCAAGGTTTTACAAAAGCGGAACTAGGTTTTGCACTTTCTGCTGTTTCCATCGCATATGGATTTAGTAAGTTCTTTATGGGTACTGTAAGTGATCGGAGCAATGCTCGGATATTCTTAGTTCTTGGATTAGTACTCACTGCTATCGTCAATTTGTTAATGGGATTTGTACCGTTCTTTACATCAGGTATCGGTATTATGTTTGTCCTATTATTCTTAAATGGATGGTTTCAAGGTATGGGCTGGCCACCTTCAGGCCGTGTTCTCGTTCACTGGTTTAGTGTAAGTGAACGCGGAAGTAAGACTGCCCTTTGGAACGTTGCGCATAATGTTGGTGGAGGTATTATGGCACCTATTGCTGCTTGGGGTATTACAACAACAGCATTTATCAACTTTGGTTATTTAAAAGGTTTCGAAGGTGTATTCATTTACCCTGCACTCTTAGCACTTATCATTGCCGCAATTTCATACGTATTGATTAGAGACACACCTCAATCTCAAGGTTTACCTCCGATCGAAATTTATAAAAATGACTTTGCTACAAGCGATAAGAAAACATTAGAAACAGAATTAACTACAAAAGAAATTTTATTTAAATATGTACTGAACAATAAATGGGTATGGGCAATTGCCTTTGCAAATATATTTGTTTATTTCGTGCGTTATGGTGTACTTGATTGGGCGCCAGTCTACTTAAGTGAAGAAAAACATTTCGACTTAAAAGCATCAGGTTGGGCATACTTCTTATACGAATGGGCTGGAATTCCTGGTACATTATTATGTGGTTACATTTCTGATAAATTATTCAAAGGTCGTCGTGGACCTGCAGGTTTCTTCTTTATGTTAGGTGTCACAGTATTTGTATTAATTTATTGGTTAAATCCTCCAGGCAATGCTTGGTTAGACAATGTCTCATTAATTGCCATTGGTTTCTTAATATATGGACCAGTTATGTTAATTGGTTTACAAGCATTAGATTATGTACCTAAAAAAGCAGCTGGCACAGCAGCTGGATTAACAGGATTATTTGGTTATCTGTTTGGTGCTGTAATGGCCAACATCGTCTTAGGTGCTGTAGTTGATAAATTCGGATGGGATGTCGGTTTTATTTTATTAACAGCAATCAGTGTGTTTGCAATGTTGAGCTTTATCCTCACTTGGAATAAAGTAGGACAAGAAACCGTTCATCATTAAATGATTAAAAATAAAGTCATATGGTTATCTTATCGAAAGATGATATATTCATCTCTTATAAGTTCAACCATATGACTTTTTAATTAGTATTCAAAAAAATATTTACATTGCCAGTTTTGTGTTTGCTCTGCTCTTTTATTCAATTGATTACACCACTTAGGATAAACTCTAAAAGCCATCTTACCTTTATGTTCAAATGTAGTTAAGATGCCTTTTTCTACCAATAATTCTCTAGGAAATAAGAAATAACCGCTTAATTCTTCATCAATAACTATAATCATTAAGTAATCTGCAAATGCCTCTTTTGAGTATGGTTGATTACAATTGTTCTCGTCTTTTGTCCAACATGTAACAAAATACCCTGCTTTAGTCGGTGTTTTCTTAGCTAACCTACTTTGATATGTTTCCTCTTTAAAGCTAAATGTTAATGCTTCGTAATCTTGATTATATTTTTCTTCAGTTAAATCTTTAACTTCTGATTCTTCACTAAAAATATATTTCAACAGTATTTTAGATTTATACATATGCCAATCTCACTTTATTTTTTCATAATCGTATCATATATTTATTTTTTCGAAAATTACACTTCCGACCGAAATATACTCAGCGAGAAGTGTACGAAATATTTAACCTTCTATTAATTCAGATGTATCAACTGTCAAACGATCACGTAATAAATAGACGATTAACATTGCTGCTAAAGCACAAAGTGACTCAGCAATTAATAATGACCAAATGACACCTGTTAGTCCAAACAAAGCATTCATAATAAATAATACAGGAATGATAATCGCACCTTGTAAAATGGCCATAATTGTAGCACCGCGACCTTGACCAGTTGCTTGAAGCATACCAGTAAACAAGAAACCTATACCATTTAATAATAATGATGTCATTGTTACTTTCAAAATAAATGTCGCCATCTCAACAATGGCTTGATCAGTAGTAAATAGTCCGACCATATGATGTCCAATTGTAAATACAGCAATCATACATACAACAAAGATAACGCCGATAGACATGATAACTGCTTTGATAACGTCTTTCATACGCCCTTTATTTGACATAAAGTTATATGCAATTAATGGTACAACACCTTCACATAATCCCATGATAATAAGTTCTGGAAATTGCACAAGTCTAAATGAGATACCATAACTTGCAATCGCGAAGTTTCCATAATGTGCTAAAAATAAATTTAAAACTAATCCTGTGAATCCCATTAAGATACTCATTAAAAATGCAGGAATACCTATTTTAAAGATTTCAGAAAGCATTTCTTTATTAGGTTTCGCAAGTTTAATATTAACTGACACAACGTCACTATTTTTCATAAAATAAATGATAAAGAACAGAGCAGCAGCAACATTACTGATTGCAGTACCCAAAGCTGCACCAACAACGTTTAAATCAAAACCAAAAATTAAAATTGGATCTAAAATAATATTTAAGCCTACACTAGCTAACATACCAATCATAGAAATCATTGGTGCCCCAATTGCACGTGCAAATTGTTCTAATATGAAGAACAAAATTACAAAAGGTGCACTTAAAAACATTACTTTCAAATAATTACTTGTTAAAGCTAACGTTTCACCTCTCGCCCCTAAAATTGCTGCGATTTGATCACTGAATGGTAAAGCAACTAAAATTACGATAAGTCCTAGTGCAATACCACCATAAATAGAGAAACTACTTACAAATTCACTCTTACTATAGTCTTTCGCACCTAATAAACGTGAAATATAAGTTCCTGCACCAACGCCAAATAAATTACCCAACCCCATTAAGATAGCAAATACTGGCAGTGTTAGTGAGATAGCAGAAATCATGTGGCTATCTTCTAAAAATCCTATAAAGTAAATATTTAATATGCCATAAATAACGCTTAATAAAGTCCCTATCATCATTGGCAATGAGAAATGCATCATCGCTTTAAATACTGGCGATTTCTCAAAATAATATAATTGTTCGTCTTTCATTGTTCAATACTCCTTGTCTTTTCCGATAATTAGCTTACTAACAATTAGATATCTAACTATAACATTAAAGATAAAGTGACTGATTTCTACCAGTCACTCTACCATTTATTGTAAACTAGATAACATTTTCGTTAAGTTTGCTTTCATTTGTTCATTTTCTTCTTCAGATAACTGCGATACGAGTGTTTGCTCCATTTCATCAAATATCGAAGTGAATGCTTCTACAAGTTTAATCCCAGAGGTAGTCAGTCCTATATTCTTTCTTCTCGTATCTTGTGCATCGATATAGCGATAGATCAGCTTTTTACGTTCAAGGTTCCTTAATAAATTACTGACAGTTGGACCTGTTCGTTGTAATGCTTTAGCAATATCATTTTGTGTCAGTCCATCTTGTTGATGTGCATAAAGATAACCTAACGTATGACCTTGCTCATTTGTAATATCAAATTGCTCTAACTTTTGATCAGCCTTTTGTTTCATCTCATGACTAATCATTCTAAATAAATACGAATAAGTGAATTCCATTTATTGCACCACCATTTCGTTAGATGTCTAACTAAATATACTGCGACATTTTTAAATTGTCAACATGAATATCTAATTTATTTTAAAAGTTCCTATAAAATCTTGCATCATAAACATTTTGATATGCAATTTTTCGGATTAAAATATGAAAGAGATTGCATATCTACGCTTTTAAGAAATCGCTTACAATTACAAATAGGAGGATATTACGTTGTTAAGTTATAGACAAATCGAAATTTTGTATCTTTTAATTCATGAGCAAACGTTTATTCCAATCAATACCATTGCTAAGCAACTTGGTGTATCACCTCGTACCATTCAATATGATATAGCATATATTGAGCAATATGCTGAAACTTATCATTACCAAGTCAGCCGTAATAAAGCTGCAGGCATCAAAGTAACAACAGCTAACACAACGATATTAAATGAATTAGAGCACAATCTAACGAATCAAATTCATTTTTCAAAAGATGAGCGACTCACACATATCGCTTTAAAGTTATTCGAAACAACTGATCCTGTTTCAACAAAGCAACTTGCACAAGATGTTAATGTTTCGCGTCGGACAATTGCAGATGATATTAAAATGATTCAAGCCCAACTAGATCAATACCATTTAAAGTTAAATTATGTCCACAATAAAGGATTCAATATTATTGGTGAGGAAGATCATTATCGTAAAGCGTATGCACACTTTATACATCAATATATGAAACAAGCTGCACCTTTTATAGAGGCTGATATCTTTAATTCAGAATCAATCGCATTGGTTCGCCGTGCCATTATTAAGACATTAAATAGTGAAAATTATCATTTAGTTCAGTCGGCTATCGATGGCTTAATCTATCATATACTCATTGCCATTCAGCGTCTAAATGAAAATTTTTCGTTCGATATACCTATCAATGAAATTGATAAATGGCGACATACTAATCAGTATGCTATTGCTTCAAAAATGATAGAAAACTTAGAACGCAGTTGTAATATCACATTTCCAGAGTCTGAAATTATCTTTATCACGTTACATTTACTAGGCTCTAAAATGACCGAACATACAGCATCTTCAATTACCTTTGAATACCATGATTTATCGCAAAATATACATGAATTGATCACTTGTGTTAGCCAAGAATTAGGCATTGATATGTCAAAAGACAACAAGTTGCATACCAGTCTGATCACACATATCAAACCAGCTATACATCGTATTAAATTCGATATGCTACAACCTAATCCTTTGAGGCAAGAAGTTATGCGTCGCTATCCTCAAATCATTGAAGCCGTTAGCAAGCATATTAGCCCAATTGAACAAGATGCTGCTATTCGCTTCAACGAAGATGAATTAACATACATTACAATTCATTTCGCATCAAGTATAGAGCGTGTTGCAACACATAAACAATCAATGATTAAGGTTGTCTTACTATGTGGTTCTGGTATAGGCACGTCGCAACTTTTAAAATCAAAACTAAATCATCTGTATCCTGAGTTTCACATTTGGGATGCCTATTCCATTTATCAATTGGAAGAAAGTCGATTATTGCAAGATAACATTGATTATGTCATTTCAACAGTACCTTGTGAAATCTCAGCTGTACCAGTTATTCATGTCGATCCATTTATCAATCAGCAATCTCGTCAAAAATTGAATCAAATTATCAATGACTCAAGAGAACAACGAGTCATGAAAATGGCAACTGATGGCAAGTCACTCGCAGATTTATTGCCTGAACATCGCATCATTATAAATAAACAACCATTATCAATTGAATCGGCAATTACAGTGGCTGTGCAACCTTTAATCAATGATGGCATTGTCAATTCAAATTATACAGCTGCAATTTTAAAACAATTAGAACAATTCGGGTCATATATGGTCATTAGTCCACATATTGCACTTATTCACGCTGGTACTGATTATGTACAGAATGGTGTAGGTTTCGCACTAACTTATTTCACTGAAGGGATTATTTTTGGTAGTAAAGCTAACGATCCCGTTCACCTTGTCATTACATTAGCAACGGACCACCCCAATGCACATTTAAAGGCATTGGGACAGTTAAGCGAATGCTTAAGCAACGACTTATATCGACAAGATTTCTTAGATGGGAATATTTTTAAAATTAAACAACACATTGCTTTAACTATGACAAAGGAGGTTTAATAACGTGTCATTAGACATTTTGTCAACAACACGCATCATTGTAAAAGAACAAGTAAATGATTGGACTGAAGCTATAACTATAGCTTCTCAGCCATTACTACAAGAACAAATTATTGAACAAGGCTATGTTCAAGCAATGATTGATAGCGTTAATGAACTTGGACCTTATATCGTTATCGCACCTGAAATTGCAATTGCACATGCAAGACCGAACAATGACGTACATCAAGTTGGTTTAAGTCTATTAAAGTTGAACCAACATGTGGCATTTTGTGATGAAGATCACTACGCATCACTCATTTTTGTATTGAGTGCCATCGACAATCATTCACACTTATCTGTATTACAAAATTTAGCAACCGTACTGGGCGATAACCAAACAGTCCAGCAGCTATTAACTGCAACAAACGCACAAGACATTAAAAATATTTTAAAGGAGCATGATTAATATGAAAATTTTAGTAGTATGTGGCCACGGTTTAGGAAGTAGTTTTATGGTAGAAATGAATGCACAAGAAGCGCTTAGGCAACTTAATGCACCATCTGATATCGAAGTTGAACATAGTGACATTATGACAGCAAGTCAAGAGATGGCTGACTTGTTTATTTGTGGTAGAGATTTAGCTGAAAATGCCGGACGTCTAGGGGATGTCTTAGTTCTTGATAATATTTTAGACAAAGCTGAATTACAACAAAAGCTCGCAGAAAAATTACAACAACTTAACATGATTTAAAGGAGGTACGACCTATGCAAGCAATCCTTAATTTTATAGTCGATATTTTAAGTCAACCAGCCATTCTTGTTGCACTGATTGCCTTTATAGGTTTAATCGTTCAGAAAAAACCTGCCGCAACAATCACTTCAGGAACCATTAAAACGATATTAGGCTTCTTAATTTTAAGTGCAGGTGCTGATGTCGTCGTTCGATCTCTTGAGCCATTCGGCAAAATATTCCAACACGCATTCGGTGTGCAAGGTATCGTACCTAATAACGAAGCTATCGTCTCACTAGCCTTAAAAGATTTTGGAACAACAGCTGCACTCATCATGGTCTGTGGCATGATTGTTAATATTTTAATTGCCCGCTTCACTAATTTAAAATATATCTTTTTAACAGGTCATCATACATTTTACATGGCTGCGTTTTTAGCAATCATTTTAACAGTCAGTCATATTAAAGGCTGGCTAACGATTGTTATCGGCGCACTCGTATTAGGATTAATCATGGCAGTCTTACCTTCATTACTCCAACCTACGATGCGAAAAATTACAGGGAATGATCAAGTAGCGTTAGGTCATTTCGGCTCAATCAGTTACTTTGCCGCAGGTGCTGTAGGTCAATTATTCAAAGGTAAGTCTAAATCAACGGAAGAGATTAAATTTCCAAAAGGCTTAAGTTTCTTACGAGAAAGTACAATTAGTATCTCGATTACGATGGCATTACTTTACTTCATCGCATGCTTATTTGCGGGCGTTAGTTATGTACACGAATCTATTAGTAATGGTCAAAACTTTATTGTCTTTTCATTAATTCAAGGCGTGACATTTGCTGCTGGTGTATTTATTATTTTAACAGGCGTTCGCTTAATCTTAGCTGAAATCGTCCCAGCATTTAAAGGAATTTCTGAAAAGCTTGTACCAAATTCTAAACCTGCATTAGACTGCCCTATTGTGTTCCCTTATGCACAAAATGCAGTACTAATTGGATTCTTTGTCAGCTTTATTACAGGTGTCATTGGTATGTTTATCTTATTCTTATTTGGTGGCGTCGTCATTTTACCTGGCGTAGTTGCACACTTCTTCTTAGGTGCAACGGCTGCTGTATTCGGTAATGCAAGAGGCGGTATTAAAGGTGCTGTTGCTGGTGCCGCTCTAAATGGTATCCTAATAACGTTTTTACCATTATTATTCTTGCCATTTTTAGGTGAATTAGGTGGTGCTGCAACAACATTCTCAGATACAGACTTTTTAGCTGTCGGTATCGTGTTCGGTAACGCAGTAAAATATATGGGATTATTTGGTGCGATTCTATTTATTATTATCGTAGGTGCAACAGCAATTTTATTAAAAGGTCGTCAAAAGCCACAGCAATAGTGTTAACGTAAAAATATAAAACACCGTCACATATTGAGTGAATGCCCCTTTTATCAAGAGGAAAGCCACTTACTTATGGACGGTGTTTTTGTATTATATTAAATAATGTTTAACGAGGGTGCGACATTAACGCCTAAACAATATTAACTTAAAATCATCTCAACCAATGATTCAACCGTAACATTACCAAAATAATAAACGATGTCTAATTGCTTTAACTGATGCGTTAAATCTTCTCTTGTCATTTTTGTTCCTTGTAATGCTTGTTCCACATCTTTTATATCACCTTGTCCAAAGAAATCACCAAAAATTCTACAATCTGCAATACGATTTTGTTCAACAGAAATGGTAATATCTACAGTACCTGATGATAATCTTTCACTTCGATTATATTCATATTTAGGTGACTTCCCATAATTCCAATCCCAATTTTTATACTTTTTACTCGCCAATTCTTCAATCGATTCCCAATCTGCATCAGATAATTCGTATCGTTTCGCCTCTTTAATGTCATCGATTCCCAAAATCTGCGTCACCATTAAATTTTTAAATTCTTCAATGGTTATATCCCGATACTTTTCATCCAGTGCTTCTCTAAGATGACCAACACGTGCACGCACAGATTTAATCCCTTTCGATGCAATCTTTTTGCGATTAGGCTTTAACACTTTATCCATTGCTTCATAATTAACATCAAGTAATAGCGAATAACCGCCATAAATACGATTGTTCATTAATGTCATTGCGGCGCCTGACACTTTTTTACCATTCAAGGTTAAATCATTTCTACCGCTTTGTATCACATCTGTTGCACCTAATGTATGCAACGCTTTTATAGCTGGTTGATAAAATCGTTGAAAATCACCATAAATTGAAGTGTCTTGTTCTAAAATACAACACATATTAACGGCACCTTTATCAACATACACAGCGCCACCACCAGTATCTCGGCGAACTACTTGAATACTATGTTTATCTATATAATCTTGATTCACTTCTATAGCAGTATTTTGAAAACGTCCAATTTCCACTTTTGGATCACAATAATAAGGAAATAAAATATCTTCATCTAAAAAGATATTCTGGTTAACATAAACTTGCATAGCGAGTGCAATCGCACCATCAGTAATATATTCTCCATTCCTAATCGGTTCTATTAAGTACATCTTCTGTCTCTCCAATGTTGTTATTTTTCGTTGTGCTGTCGTTCCGGAGTGCTGCTGTAATCAATGTTGAGATATCATCAGTCAAATGTATGGTACGTTCTTGAATTGAACTCGGAATGCGATATGCCTTTTTATTCATCGTCATATAAAGGGCATTTTCATTTTTACGTGTCATACGCTGAAAAGGATGCTTCACAAATTGTGGTGTAGTATAACCAATTCCAATTTCCAAATACAACACTTTATCATCTTGATGTTGCTCTAGAAAAGCATTATAACGTTGTAGTTGCGCATGAAATTCAGCATCTTCAACCATGCCAACTTCCGCTTTACGTTTATTCACTTCCATTGGGGCATCACATTTTGGACATCTTGGAATCATCTCCCAAGGTATAAGCATATCTTGTTGCGCAACAACCATTTTACGAATTAAATCATCATTGCGATACGTTTGAGCATGACAATGCTGACTACACTGTTGCAGTATATACTCCCCTTGTATATGAAATACATGAGTCATATCATATTCAGCAGCATCGAAAGCATTGTCTGCATTCGTAGTTATGATATGGTACTGTTTACCTTCCACTAAAGATTTTAATGCGAGATAAGACTGACCTACAGGTTGATCTAAATAGTTTAATGTAATAAAACGACTCTCAAATGCCCAATACTCTTGCCAACTGCCATAAGGATGTAAACTCGCTTGCAACATATCAAAGAAGCGATATTTTTCAATAAAATCTGGGAAATTTTCCGTAAAACGCTCTCCTACATATGTAAATCCGTCAGATGCAGACATGCCTGCACCAATTCCAATCACTATCGCATCTGCTTCATCAATCGCAGTACGCAATACTTCAGCCTGCTTTGTCTTGTCATCTATTAAAAGAGACATTGCATTCCATTTACTACTCTGCATCACGGTTAAATGCCTCCTTATACAGTTGTAAATCCTTATCTGTAAATACATTGAACACGACTTTCAATGTTGAATTTGTTTCTTTGAGATAGCTTTCTACTGTTCGAATAGCAATTTCTGCTGCTTCATCTTGAGGAAAAGCAAATACACCTGTAGATATACAGCAAAAAGCGACATGATTTAAACTATGTTGATCAGCAAGCTTAAGACAGCTCAAATAGCATTTAGCTAACAAGTCCTGATTCATCTTTGAAACAGGCAATCGACGTATTTGCGGACCAACCGTATGAATTATATACTTTGCTGGCAAATTATATCCACGTGTTATTTTGGCTTTACCTACAGCTTCATTGCGCCCTTGTTGTCGAATAATCTCTGCACAATCAAGTCGAACTTGAACACCCGCTTTTGTATGAATAATATTATCAATGCAGTCATGATTAGCTTGCATACATCCTAGAAAACGACTATTTGCAGCATTAACAATAGCATCGATTTTTAACGTCGTGATATCACCTTGCCAAACAAAGATATTGTCACCTTTTATCGGCTTCAAATCTTTCAAATCCGTAACATGTTGACGATTCAAATCATTTAACAGAGCATCTTGTACAGCTAAATATTCATCACTTACAGGTAATGCCGGTCTGACATTTGCTAAACCTCGATATAATTCCCACAAATCTTCAAATGAAGATGGCATTACCAATACGTCATTGTCATTTCTCTCTCGACGCATATCATTGATTAAATATTCAAGTCTCGCTTTATTTGATTTTAACGTTTCCATTTAAGCCTCCGGTAATGCTAGGAATGCTTCTTTATCGACATCATCCAATTTGAACAACCAATTTTCTTCTGGTTTTTCAGAGTTTAAAATTGTCGGTTCTTCTTCCGCTTTTGTATTTCGCTCAATAATCGTTCCTGACAATGGCGTTTGCACATCAATGACCGTTTTCGATGCTTCGATACTCACAATTTCATCATCCACTTTAACTTCATCTGGACTCACGAATTCAACATAACCTACTGTCCCAATATCATCTTGCAATTCAGGTGTCATACTAAACACATACAAATCTCCTACTTTTTCTACCCATAAATAATTGGCTAACTTTTTCATCTTATCTTCATCCTTTCTCTTCTATTTAAAATGCTACAAATAGATTTCCGCGAGTAATTTTAATGTTTTACAACGCTGTTCAATGCCTGGAATAAGCGGTGCTACTAACACCTCATCAACTTCAAACGTAGCAATGAAATCATCTAATTGTGCTTTAACCTGTTCTTGTGTGCCTGCAATGATGCGTGCTTGATGTGCTTGAATCATCTCTTTGTCTCGATCATTAAGCTTATACTTTTGCGCTGTGTCTACTGAAGGAAAATGTTCAAATTCTGCAAATTGTAATTTACCTAATAACCAAACATCTAAGGCATGTTGCAATGCTGCTACTTCCGCTTCGTTATCAGCTACAATGACAAATACAGATGCCATCACCTTTGCGCCCATTTTAATCGTTGATGCTTGGAAATATTTTTTGTAAATATCAATGTTATCCTTCGCTGCATGTATCGCATTTATATCTGGTAGCAAAAATGTTCCAACAGAAAGCCCTATACCTAGTTCGGCCGCTATTTTGGCAGATGTTGCGCTACTACTTAATAACCACATTTCTGGAAAATGATCAATGTGTGGTTGGACACCTAACGTATGCGCACTTGGTTTATCCTTTATTGTAAGATAATCACGTAATAACGAAATCGATTCATCGTAACTATCATATGTAGGATTTATTCCATCTAAAGCTTGCTTTACCATAGTAGTACCTGGATTATTACCAATACCTAAATCAATACGATTTGGATATAACGCTGTCATCATTCTAAAATACTCAGCAATTTTATAAGGTCGATAGTGCGGCAACATCACACCACCAGAGCCAACTCGTATGTGATTTGTCTGCGCCAATGTATGCATCATCAAAAGTTCTGGACTACTACACGCAAACGCTGGTACATTATGATGTTCCGTAAACCAAATTCGCTTAAAGCCAAGTCGATCTGCTAATTTTGCAAGTGTCACTGAATCTTGCAATGCCTTTTGTGCATCCTTACCTTCATCTATTAAGGCATAGTCTAATACGCTTAATTTAACCAATCCGTCATCTCCAAACTTATCCTGTCATGTCAAACCGACATAACATTTTAACGTTCTTAATACCATTCCCTCTTCATATACCCACGTATATGATAACGTTTTTCAATTAACTTTTATATCTTTTCGCTTTTATTTTTCTTTTTCATATTTTCAGACCTACAAATGCCATTCATTAGTTTAATTTTAAAAATGCTTTCCATGTACCAATTCTATTCTATCAAGACTGTTCATCATTGATTATTCAGTCTTTCCATGGTACTTTGAAAACAATATTGAATAGAAAAGGAATCATAGTATGTACCGATACAAACCACTTTTACAATCAATCCACTTACCTAATGGCATCAAAATTTCGAATCGCTTTGTATTATCACCAATGACCGTAAACGCATCAACAAAAGAAGGCTATATTACAAAAGCAGACTTGGCTTATGCTGCACGTCGCTCTAATTCAGCTGGTATGCAAGTCACCGGCGCTGCTTACATTGAACCTTATGGTCAATTGTTTGAATACGGCTTTAATATTGATCATGATGCTTGTATCCCTGGATTAACTAACATGGCATCTACGATGAAACAACATAGTAGCCTCGCTATTATTCAGCTAGCGCATGCTGGTCGTTTTTCAAATCAAGCAATTTTAAATTTTGGAAAGGTGTATGGACCAAGCCCTATGACGTTGCATTCACCGATTGAACACGATGTTATCGCCATGTCTCAAGAGAAAATCAATAGCATCATTCAGCAGTATCGTGATGCTACATTACGCGCGATTAAAGCAGGTTTTGATGGTGTGGAAATTTCGATTGCACAACGTTTGCTGATTCAAACATTTTTCTCAACTTTTTCGAATAAACGTACAGACCATTACGGTGCCGACTCATTAAAAAATCGTGCAAAATTATGTTTAGAAGTTATGCGTGCGGTACAAGAAGTGATTGATAAAGAAGCACCTGACAATTTTATTTTAGGATTTCGAGCAACGCCAGAAGAAACCAGAGGTAGTGATTTAGGATATACCATTGACGAGTTCAATCAATTAATCGATTGGGTCATGGACGTTTCAAACATCCAATATTTAGCAATCGCTAGCTGGGGTCGACATATTTATCAAAATACGTCTCGTACACCAGGTGAACATTTCGGTCGGCCAGTTAACCAAATTGTCTATGAACATTTAGCAGGTCGTATCCCTTTAATTGCAAGTGGCGGGATTAATTCTCCAGAGTCTGCTTTAGATGCTTTACAACATGCAGATATGGTCGGCATGTCTTCGCCTTTTGTCACAGAACCTGACTTTGTGCATAAACTTGCTGAACAGCGGCCACATGATATCAATCTTGAATTTTCTATGGCAGATTTAGAAGATTTAGCCATTCCACATGCTGCTTTTAAAGATATTGTTAAAATGATGGATTATGGGGAAAGTCTAAAGAAGCATACCCGTGACGCTTTACGTCAATTGGAACAGAATTATCATGACTCATCGTCTTAAGACTATTTTTCATGGAAATTTAATACAGTGTTATAATGACATCAATTTCAAAAATAAGGAGTCTGTATAGTCGTGACTGAAATTAAAGATAAAGTAATTACTAAAGATGCATTTGCATTACCTTACACAATTATTAAAGCAAAAAATCAACCAACAAAAGGCGCTATTGTCTACATCCACGGTGGTGGATTAATGTTCGGTAAAGCTAACGATTTATCTCCACAGTATATCGATATCCTTACAGAACATTACGATTTAATTCAACTAAGTTATCGTTTATTACCAGAAGTAAGTCTCGATTGCATTATTGAGGATGTCTACGCATCATTCGATGCGATTCAATCACAATATTCTAATTGCCCTATTTTTACCTTTGGCAGATCATCAGGTACATATTTAAGTCTATTAATTGCACGAGACAGAGATATTGATGGTGTTATTGATTTTTATGGTTATAGTTGCATCAACACTGAACCTTTTAAAATGGCAAATAGCTATTACGCTAAAATAGCTCAAAGCGTAAACGAAACAATGATTGCACAACTCACTTCACCAACACCGGTTGTTCAAGATCAAATCGCACAACGTTTTTTAATCTACGTTTATGCACGTGGCACAGGCAAATGGATAAATATGATTAATATTGCTGATTATACCGATTCAAAATACAACATCTCACCAAATGAACTTAAAACACTTCCACCTGTTTTCGTTGCGCATTGTAATGGCGATTATGATGTTCCCGTTGAGGAAAGCGAACATATCATGAATCATGTTCCACATTCAACATTTGAACGCGTGAATAAAAACGAGCATGATTTTGATCGTAGACCTAATGACGAAGCAATCGCTATTTATCGTAAAGTTGTTGATTTCTTAAACGCTATAACAATGGCGTAATATACCATTATTTTTAAAAACTCAATTTATCATCATGATAAACAGTTATTCAATCAACCATATTATTCATACAATTTATTAAGCTCATAAACAGATACGCCTGTCCCTTTAGTTTTCGCTAATGAGACAGGCGCTTTATTTCACTTTACTATTTTTAAATTCAACACTGTGATGTTACTTATATCTGCTGTGCCATGTTAGTAGCACGAAATGCATAGCATATTAAATTACGAAAATGAATTTAACTTGCTTTCAATTGTGTACCTTTACCTTCAGTTGCTTCAACACGCAACAAGTCATTTATAATACCTGTATAGAAGTTGGCGAGTTCTGCACCTTTACGCTTGAAATCTAGGAAATCTACACCGATAAAATCGACATGATCCCATCCTTGTATGATTGGTTTAACTTGCCAGATACCTCTTCGTGTGGCAGGTTCATCATTCGTAACATTAACAAATGGTTGATTGGACGGATGTAATGACGAAATCACTGGTACGACACCATCATTTTTACGCCATTCTTCTCTTGCATCATGACCAATAATTCTACTCGTTGTATCCATTAAGAAAAATGTACCTAAATCAGGATTTTCATATCCTAATGGACCAGTATGAGATGATACACCTGTATAAGTCGTGTACGTAATATTTGGATTCATACTTGTCATGTTGTTCAATTTTGCAGAGCCATCTAACGTTAAATCATAGGCAGCATTGTCGTCTGATGTCCAAATTTTGCTTTTACTAACGCGTTTTATATAGTCAATGTAACTCTCATTTGGTAATTGTTTAAAGCCCCATTGCGTTAATCCTAAATCGATATTCGAATACTTATTACCCATAAATCGATTTAAAGCGAACATGATTTTTCTAACAGCTTCTGTATTTCCAAACTTATCAGCTGCTTGTGAACCATTATGTGGTGTTGCTAATGTTGTGATTGATGCAACCATATTGTTATGACCACCAGTGAATAATGGTGATATTTCTCCACCATGCGCTTTATGATAGGCAATTTCTTCTTTGTTACCATTTCTTAAAAACTCTTCCATTAAACGAATTGTTTGACCACCCATACTATGCCCTACAAGATGTACCTTTTTACCAGGTTCCCAATTAGGCATGATTCCTTTATATGTCTTACCATAGCGCTCATGTCCGTATTTAGCTGCATGTGCTGCACCATAATCTACGCGACCACCTTTGATGTAATAATAAAGTTCTACAGCACGATCATAGTTGCTACCAAATGCACTAACACTTGCTTGATGTACATTATAGCCTTGCTTTCTCAATTCTTCGATAACTTTAAATTTATTCCCACCCCAATAATTTGGGTATAAAGCAGGTGCATTATCGCCTACTAATCCTAAAAATCCATGTACAAAAACAACTGGATATTTGTTAAGTGGTTGTACTTGATTCGCTTTAAGTGGTCGAATCTTTTTAGCATCTGCTGCTGCATTTGTAGTCGAACGTGTTTTAGGCGCTTGAAGCGCATCTTTGATTAGTTGTTTATTATCAGTATTTTTATCTGTCGGTTTCTCCGGGGAATTTTGACCATCGATATGTTTACTTAAATCGCCAACTTGTGGTTTCTGTTCACTTTGGCGAACAGTATCATCTTGCTTTGCATCTATGATTTGATGCGCCGGTTGATGTGTATCTTGTTGATTTGGATGTTTGTCCGTGGTTGCATCTTGTGCTTTTGTTGATTTAGGTGCAGTTTTATCATTAGATGGGGGTGTTGTTGAAGTTGGTGCTGCTTTATCATGATTTGGTATTACCTTTTGTGCCGGAATGGATGGTTGTGATTTATCAACATCATTCGATTGTGACGTTGTCGATTGTGATCCATTACGTTCAGCATGATGGGTATTTTGAACCTGATCATTTTGGCGTTCAGTTTTGTTAGTCGCATTATTTTGATGTGACTGTTTAGAACCTTGTCGTTCAGAATCTTGCTTTACTTGATTATCATTTTGCGTTCTGCTTGTTTTACTATTTTGTGTTGATTGATGCTTCGATGATTGAAGCGTATCTTTACCTTCTGTCACTGTTCCACTTTTACCATTCTCTTTATGCATATCGTCTAATTGCTTTCCTGACTGCATTTGATGTGACGTTATCGCGTTCCCTTGTTCTCCCGGTTGATTTAGTGTTTCTTTTTGTGCCGCTGCATTAGACGTTAGTGTTTTTTCCGAGGCTTGTGCTTCATGTGATGAAACAATAAACATTGTAGCCGCTAACACTGACACCACGCCTATTGAATACTTTCTAATACTATACTTTCTTTCTTCTTGTCCTCGTAACATATAATCACCTCAAAAGTATTTTTTTGACCCCCTCTTGAGAATGAAAAACAACTGCACCTTCAATATAACATGACATATATTATTTTTTGATTAAGACTACAAAATTAATAAAAATTTAATAATACGATATTAAATCGATACTAATTATTTACAAATATCTGTATCCTCAAATAATTTATAAACACTTTAATTGTGACGTTGAATCAACACAACAACATTTAAGATAAATATTTTATTAAGCTATATAGTTTCAATCTATATATAATTAGTTAATTTGTATTGGTCTGAAAATAATTCAAACTATACAATTATATTAAGTTTTCAGATTTTTCTAAATTAAAATAATGATTCATCTCATTAAGGGGAAGATGCATCATACAGTTTTGTGTATTCATTTAAACAAAGGGGTTGCTTTAATGAATCAATATCATTCTAATGCACAACAACCAAGTGCATGGCGTTTTTTTGTCTATAGTTTAGTGGGTATACTATGTTTCTTTATTCCTTTTACGATTAATGGTAACAACACTATTTTCGTCGATCATGTTCATCTAGCCATTCGCTCAATCATAGGTCCACTTATGCCATATGTTGCACTGATTATGATTTTAATTGGTACAGCGTTACCAATAGTGAGACGTACTTTTATGACTTCAATCACAAACTTGGTCATTACATTATTTAAAGTTGCAGGTGCAATAATCGGTATAATGTATGTATTTAAAATCGGTCCATCAATACTATTTAAAGCTAACTATGGTCCGTTTTTGTTTGAAAAATTAATGATGCCATTAAGTATCTTAATTCCAGTAGGTGCAATTGCGCTTTCTTTATTAGTAGGCTATGGCTTATTAGAATTTGTCGGTGTTTATATGGAGCCTATTATGAGACCTATTTTTAAAACACCAGGAAAATCCGCTGTCGATGCAGTGGCTTCGTTTGTCGGCAGTTATTCCTTAGGATTATTGATTACTAATCGTGTCTATAAGCAAGGGATGTACAACAAAAGAGAAGCCACGATTATTGCGACTGGCTTTTCAACAGTTTCAGCAACTTTTATGATTATCGTTGCTAAAACTTTAGGATTAATGCCGCATTGGAATTTATACTTTTGGATAACTTTAGTCATCACATTTGTCGTGACTGCAATTACTGCATGGCTACCGCCAATCACCAATGAATCAACAGAATATTATAACGGACAAGAAGGAGAACAAGAAGTTGCTATTGAAGGAAGCAGACTGAAAACTGCATATGCAGAGGCGATGAAACAAAATGCATTAACGCCATCCCTCGTGAAGAACGTTTGGGACAATTTGAAAGACGGTTTAGAAATGACTGTTGGTATTTTGCCCTCTATATTATCGATTGGTTTTTTAGGACTGATTGTAGCGAACTATACACCATTCATTGATTGGCTTGGCTATATATTCTATCCATTTATTTATATTTTCCCAATTGCTGATCAGGCTGTACTTGCAAAAGCTTCAGCGATTTCTATTGTAGAAATGTTTTTACCATCTTTGTTAGTAACTAAAGCTGCAATGAGTACTAAATTTGTCGTCGGTGTAGTAAGCGTATCAGCCATTATCTTTTTCTCAGCATTAGTGCCATGTATACTAGCAACTGAAATTAAAATACCTGTCTGGAAACTCATCATCATTTGGTTTTTACGCGTGGCATTGTCGCTATTAATCACTATCCCCGTCGCTTTACTCATTTTTGGATAAAGTTGAAAATAAAATCACTATCATAAACAAACAAAACGAGATGAACCCATTACATTCATTGAGCCACCTAAGATAATTAGGTACCTTTAATTAATGATGGTCATCTCGTTTTTTATCGTTATCATTTAATCTTCCATAACTTGAACAAAACGTTTCGTAATTTCTTTTGGTCGTGTTATCGCACCACCAACGACTGAACAATGAACGCCTAAGTCCATCACGCGTTTATACATATCCGGTGTAATGACATTACCTTCCGCAATAACTTTTGCATCAACACTTTGTAGTACATCTTTTAGAAATTGGAAGTCATTTTGATAAAGTAATTGTCCTTGCGTATAACTAGTATAACCATGTAACGTCGTGCCAATATAATCAAAGCCAAGTCGTGCCGCATTTTTAGCTTCTTCAACGGTCGCGATATCAGCCATGATTTCAACGTTAGGTGCATGTGTTCTAATATATGTCACTAATTCGTCTAACGTTTCTTTCGGACGTTGCTGTAACGTTGCATCCAATGCAATGACTTCACATTGGCTTTCTATCAGTTCATCAACTTCTTTTGACGTTGCAGTAATGAAAACATCTGAGTGATCATAGTCACGTTTCACAATGCCAATAACTGGTAAATCTACCGTTTCTTTAATTGCTAAAATGTCTTCCTTAGTATTTGCGCGAATACCAACAGCACCACCTTCATACGCAGCTAATGCCATTTTCGACATAATAAAAGATGAATGTAATGGTTCATCTGGTAGTGCCTGACAAGATACTATTAATCCATGTGGTAACATTATTCCTCACTCCATAAGTCGTTTTTTCACGTAAAGTCATTTACAATATATCATTAAGATAATTTTTATCAATGCTTTTTACTATCTTGAAAATATTTTTCATATATAATAGTAATCATTAAGATGAAGGGGTGACACAATGAAATTTGAGAATCGTGTTCAACGTTATCAACATTTATTTACAAAAACTGATAAACGCATCGTCAATTATATAAGACAAAATGGTTATAGCGATGCCTTTTCAACGATTAACTCCTTAGCCCATGCGATTGGTACATCACCAGCAACGATGACACGCTTTAGTCATAAGCTGGATTATGAGAATTTCCAAGATTTAAAATTTAATATTCAACAAGAAATGACAGAGACAGTTATTGAAAATAGCCCAATCATTCAAAGAATTCATAAATATCATCAACAAATCATTCAACAAACTGGTGAATTTATTGATAACGACATTATCCAAACCTTTATCGACAAACTTCAATCAAGTCGACATATACTCTTTGCTGGACTAGGTAGCTCTGGTTTATCAGCGACTGAATTTTATTATCGTATGATTCGTATGGGGCTAAAAGGTAATGTTACTACCGATTCACATTTAATGAAAATATCGGCATCTCTACTATCTCATTCGGACATGTTTATTGCTATGTCAAATAGTGGTAATACTTCGGAATTAATTTCAGCAGCGGAAGTCGCCAAATCTCATGGTGCATATGTCGTTGCCATCACAAATTTCGAAGGTAGTAAACTTACAGATTGTGCAGATTTAGTACTTTTAACAACGGATCAATCGCGTAATACCGACCATCAATTTATCAACACACAAATTGCGACACTCTTTTTAATCGATATCGTGAGTTATCATTTATTAGAAAATACAAATCTGAGTCAAACTTATCAACATACTAAATCTATTATCCTAGACAACAAATAACTAGTAGTATATTCAAATCCACCTGCAACTGTAAACAATCATCGTGATTGTCCCAACAAGTTGCTAGGTGCTTTTTTAATTTCAATACCAAATACTTTTTTACATTTTTGAAATCTATACGTTCAAGCGTCTTCAATTTAATATGCCCGTGGCACACTGTTGGTTGATATAGTTTAGATTGGTCCTAGATAGAGTGTGATGTGTGGAACTAACAACTGCTCTCATCTCTCGTATCGGTTTCAAATTCTATTTTAGAATGACTCCTTCTTTCAACCATCATTGCAAACAGCCATATAATGCTGCATCATTTTTACTCTTAGTCGTTTGTATCGGTGCATAAACATAGTCTTTTGGTAAATAGTGTGCAACTTTCGGCTCGATATATTTAATGAGATTGTCTCCTTGTTCAGATATACCGCCACCAATTAATATAAGCCCTGGATCATACATGACTTGTATTTGGGCAATCCCTTCTGCTACATCTTCTGCCCACTCATTCAATATTTGTTTTGCAATATCATCACCTTCTTCAGCTGCTTCAAACAATACTGGCACATGTGTGCTTCTCGTAAATCCTCCGTCAATCATGCGCTTTTTCAATGCACTCGTTGCAGCACGTTGCTCAAACGTTGTATTTTCAGTTGGACGATACAATAAATACCCAACTTCATTTGCCTTATGAAGTTCACCATTATCAATATGTCCTTGATTATTTTTGTACGCACCCCCAATGCCTGTACCAAGCGTCATACAAAAGATCCGTTCTGCTTGATATTGATGTAATTTCAATTCGCCTAGTAATGCAGCGTTCACATCATTTTTTACTTTGACATAAGGAGACAGGGATTTTAATAATCGCTTAAAATTAGTACCTTTATAATTCGGAATGGTTGGCCCTGCGTATACAATTTCGCCTTTTTGTTCATCAACAACGCCTGCTGATGAAATACCTATGACAGGTTGGATTAACTGATATTGCTTCATATATCCTGTTACAATCTCATATACTTTGTCAGTAATAAGCTCACTTTTATTGTCCGGCGTTGGTATTTGTTGATAGTCAAACATATTCAATTGCTTATCAATAACTGCCGATTTAATTTGAGTGCCTCCAATATCGATTGCGATGTAATACACCTTACTCACTCCATTTCTATTGATTTTGAAAAATATTTTCATTAATTATACATAAATATGACTACAATTTTCAAAAAGATATTGTTACATTTTATGATAGCGTTTACAATTATAGCTGTAAACTATATTATCAAATGATTTTTTGGAGGGACTTCATAATGAACAAAGATTTAAAAGGTTTATATGCAGCGTTACTCGTTCCTTTTGATGAAAATGGTCAAGTAAATGAACAAGGACTTAAACAAATTGCTCAAAATGCCATTGAAACTGAAGAATTAGACGGTCTTTATGTAAATGGTAGCTCAGGCGAAAACTTTTTATTAAATACAGAACAGAAGAAGCAAGTTTTCAAGGTTGCCAAAGAGGCAGTTGGGGATAAGGTAAAATTGATTGCTCAAGTAGGTTCGTTAGATTTAAATGAAGCCATTGAACTCGGAAAATATGCCACAGAACTCGGTTATGATGCACTTTCTGCCGTAACACCATTCTACTATCCATTTACTTTTGAAGAAATTAGAGATTACTATTTCGATATTATCGAAGCAACACAGAACAATATGATTATTTATGCAATACCAGATTTAACAGGTGTGAATATTTCTATTGAACAATTCAGGGAGCTTTTTAATCACGAAAAAATTGTTGGTGTTAAATATACAGCGCCGAACTTCTTCCTACTCGAACGTATTAGAAAAGCATTCCCAGACAAATTAATCTTATCTGGCTTTGATGAAATGTTAGTTCAAGCTACGATTTCTGGCGTAGATGGTGCAATTGGTTCTACATATAACGTTAATGGTCGCCGCGCTAGAAAAATCTTCGACTTAGCAAGACAAGGTCAAATTCAAGAAGCTTACCAACTACAACATGATTCAAACGACATCATCGAAACAGTGTTATCAACGGGTATTTATCCAACATTGAAAGAAATACTACGTCACCGTGGCATTGATGCAGGATTACCGAAACGTCCATTCAAACCTTTTAACGAAGCACATCGACAAACATTAGATCAACTCATTGCAAAATACGATTTATAGACATCAAAGAATCAATACATTGTAAAGGGGATGTTGTCCATGAAAGAAGTTGGATTTGGCACACTGAACTGGGTTGCCGTTATCATTTATCTACTAGCTATGTTGTTCATTGGCGTTTATTTTACCAAGCGCGCGAGCCAAAGTACGAATAGTTTCTTTACCGCAAGTGGTCGCTTGCCATCTTGGGTAGTTGGGTTTTCAATTTATGCCACTACATTAAGTGCAATTACGTTTATGTCTACACCAGAGAAAGCATTTTTAACAGATTGGTCATATATTGCAGGTAACATCGCTATCGTAGCAATTATTCCATTACTCATTTATTTCTATGTTCCATTCTTTAAAAAGTTAAAGGTAACATCTGCATATGAATATCTAGAAGCACGTTTCGGACCTAGCATTCGTGTCATTGGCTCTTTACTATTTGTAGTTTATCATCTAGGGCGTGTAGCAATCGTTATCTACTTACCAACATTAGCGATTACATCTGTATCAGACATGAATCCTTATATCGTTGCATCACTCGTTGGTTTACTATGTATTTTATATACATTTTTAGGTGGATTCGAAGGTGTGGTTTGGAGTGATTTCATTCAAGGCGTCATTTTATTAGGCGGCGCTTTAGTTATCATCATTCTTGGTGTTATGAATATCAAAGGCGGTTTTGGCACTGTCTTTGCAGATGCGATTGAGCACAAAAAATTAATTAGTGCAGACAATTGGAAACTAAATACTGCAGCAGCTGCCATTCCAATTATTTTCCTAGGAAATATTTTCAACAATTTGTATCAATACACAGCGAGTCAAGACGTCGTGCAGCGTTATCAAGCTTCTGATAGTTTAAAAGAAACAAATAAATCGTTATGGACAAATGGTATCCTAGCTTTAATTTCAGCACCCTTATTTTATGGTATGGGTACAATGCTGTATTCATTTTATGCACATGAAGCTGTTTTACCAAAAGGCTTCAATACATCATCTGTAGTGCCATATTTCATTTTGACTGAGATGCCACCATTTGTAGCAGGATTACTTATTGCAGCCATTTTCGCCGCTGCACAGTCTACCATTTCATCTAGTTTAAATTCTATATCTGCTTGTATTTCAATCGACATTAAGCAACGCTTCTTCGGAAAAGGTAGCGAGCGACACGAAGTTAACTTTGCACGTTTCATTATCATCATTGCAGGTATTTTCGGTTTTGGAATGTCACTATACTTAATTGCTTCTAATTCAAATGACCTATGGGATTTATTCTTGTTTGTAACTGGATTATTCGGCGTTCCATTGGCTGGTGTATTTGCAGTTGGTATTTTCACTAAACGTACGAATACATTCGGTGTTATTTGTGGATTAATATTGGGTATCATCTTTGCTTACGTCTATAATGGTGTTGGCAAAGGTAACTCACCTTTCTATGTATCTACCATTTCATTTACAGTTGCTTTTGTCTTTGCTTATATACTTAGCTTCATTGTCCCTTCAAAACATAAAAAAGATATAACGGGATTAACAATTTTTGAAAAAGATAAACCATCAACATACATTTCAAAAACGGCTACGAAAAAGTAGACTGTTATGATAAAACCCCATCACCAAGTTATGATGCGCTGTTGCGCCAACTTGGTGATGGGGTTTTGATGTTGCCATGAATTTAATTTAGATACTTCGATTAATTTACAATACTAAGCCAATAATTGATCCTGAAATGATTGAAGCTAGAGTTGAACCAAGTAGCAACCTCATTGCAAAGGATGCAACTTTTTCTCCTTGTTTATCACTAATGCCTTTAATTGAACCAACGATGATACCAACCGTACCAAAATTAGCGAAGCTTACTAAGTAAACTGAAATGATACCTTGTGTTCGAGCAGATACATCACCCAGGACATTTTTAAAATCAAGCATTGCTACAAACTCATTTGTAATTAATTTGGTCGCCATTAAAGAGCCAGCTGGAACTGCTTCACTCCATGGAATACCCATTAAAAATGCGATTGGTGCAAACACATAGCCAATAAGCTGTCTAAAGTTCAAACCAACACTACCAAACAAGATATTAATTGCTTCCATTAATGAAATAAATGCTAACAACATTACGGCTACTACAACAGCGATTTTAAACCCATCCATTGCACTATCACCAATCATTTGGAAAAAGGCAACTTTCTTAGGTTTTCCTGTTTTTCCATTCAATGTTTTAGTTTCTGTGGATTTCGTTAAGTTATCAATTTCAACATCAGTATCATCAGATTTATAGGGATTGATTACACTGGCGATGATAAGCGCACTAAAAATATTTAACATTACTGCTGTAACTACGAACTTAGGTTCAATCATTTGCATATATGAACCCAACATTGCCATACTAACAGCACTCATACCAGATGTCGCAATTGTATATAATTTTGCTCTAGACAACTTTGGTATAATATCTTTTATAGTTAAATACACTTCTGGCTGTCCAAACATCGCTGTCGAAATAGCAAAGTAACTTTCTAAACGCCCCATTCTCGTTATTTTATTAATAGCAATACCTACATATTTGATAATAAATGGTAATACCTTAATATAATTAAAAATGCCTATTAATACAGAAATGAATACTAATGGCAGCAACACATTTAAAAAGAATGTAAAGCCATTTTTATTTTGTATATCTCCAAAAACAAAGTTTATACCTGCTTTACTAACATTTATTAACCCTTCAAAAAATGAACCTAATGCAGTTAAGATTGTTAAACCAATCGTTGTGTTCATCATAAATAACACAATCAACACTTGAATAAATATCATTATTAACGTCTTTTTGAAGTCTATGTTTTTACGATCAAAACTGAATAAAAACGCAACAAATAGTGCAAATGCTATCCCTGTGATAGCGAATAAAATATTCATGTATCATCACCTACATTAATTTATTAACAGCGACAGCAATTTTAGCACCCAACGCCGCATTGTTTTCAACAAGTTTTATATTTGCTGCTAAACTTTTACCATTCGTTTTTTCTACAATTTTCCCTAACAAGAACGGTGTGGCGTCCTTACCTTTAATACCTTGATTTTCGGCTTCAACAACAGCTTCATTTATGATTGCCTCAATATATGCTTTTGATAAGGCATGCTCATATGGAATGGGATTAGCAACAACAATGCCACCTTCAAGATTTAACTGCTGTTTTGTTAAATGAATGTCAGCAAGTCGTTCTGGCGTTTCAACCGAACTTGTTAACTTAACACCGCTTTCGCGAGTGAAGAATGCTGGCAATTCATTCGTTTGATATCCAATAACTGGAACGCCTTTTGTTTCTAAATACTCCATTGTCTTAGGTAAGTCTAAAATTGATTTGGCACCTGCACAGATAACAGTGACATTTGTTTTAGACAGTTCTTCTAAGTCTGCTGAAATGTCCATCGTATGTTCTGCACCTTTATGGACACCCCCAATACCTCCAGTAACAAAAAATTGAATACCAGCCATTGCAGCACATATCATCGTCGTCGCTACAGTAGTAGCACCAATACGCTTCATCGCAACAATTTCTGCTAAATCCCTTCTAGACACTTTAGCAACATCTTTATTAGTTGCAAGTATTTCTAAATCTTCACTTTCTAAACCAATTTTAATTTTGCCATCTATAATGGCTATGGTTGCTGGAATGGCACCATTATTCCTGATAATTTGCTCTACTGTTGTTGCCATTTCAACATTTTGCGGGTACGGCATACCATGTGAAATAATTGTTGATTCTAATGCTACAATAGGTTGATTGTTCTTCCGTGCTTGCTGAACTTCTCGAGAATACTCAATATACTTTTGTAAATTTGCCATTTTTATAATCCTCCATATCGTGATAAAGTTGCTGTTGATCTAGGTTTTGCCTAACTGTATATTTCGTTTCTATCGTTTTCTTTGCGTTAACCATACCAGCAATTAATATATCTTCAGTAGACATCCCATTTAACCAGCTATACACTACTGCAGCACAGAATGAATCACCTGCACCTGTAACATCTTTCACACTATTTGATGGCATAACTGACTTGATGATTTCTTCCTCACCACTTCGATAAATGAGTTCTTTCACGCCATTTGTCACAATAACATTTTTAACACCTAAATCATTCCAGCGTTTAGCAGCTATTTTTAAATCATCAGTAGATTCTATTTTTAAATTTAAGTATGTTTCTGTTTCATCTTTATTCGTGATAATCCAATCAATAGCATGTAATGAATCAGGCATATTTTTCATTTTTGGGGAAGAAACCGTGGTGATAACTAATTTGATTTGATGTTTCGTGGTATAGGCACATAAGAAGTTTAATGCCTCTTTGCCTAAATTCAAATCGACAATAATGCACTTAGCCTTTTTCAATAAGTGTGAACGCTTAATTAAAAATTCAGGCGTAATGTAGTCAAACACTTCCATATCTGCTAAGCCATATGTCATGTCGCCTTCTTTACTAATTAAAGCTGTATATGAACCTGTACTCGCATTTTCAAATTGTTGAACATGATCCAAATTCATAAATGGTGTGGACAATCGTTTAATCATTTCCCATTCACTATCTTGTCCACTAGCAGATAAAAAAGCGACCGTTTCGCCAAGCCTACCTAAGTTCTCAGCAATATTTCTTGCTACGCCACCAATAGAGCGTGTTGACGTTACAGGATTTGATGTTTCTGCAACTAAATCTTTATGCACATAAAACTTACGATCTACATTCGCTGCGCCAATACAAACAATAGGATAATCTTCATTTAAAACATATGCCTTTCCCATAACATATTCCTTTTGTATTAATCCTGAAATAATGTTTGCTACGCTGGGTCTAGATAATCCAATTGCCTCAGCAAGTTCACGTTGTGAAATAAACGGATTATCTTTAATTCTTTTTAAAATTTCTTTCTCAGAATCGCTCATAACATCCCTCCTCATATTGACTTAAAATACTTGAATCAGTGAATTTACAAAAATATCGTAGCATGCAGTTATTTCTGTTGTAAACGCTTACATTTACTGTTATATCAATGATATTTGTTTATAAAATACGCATAATTTCGTAAAAAGTAAGTTCATTCCATCGCGTAAAAGGCACCTGAGAAAATGATAAATGTTTATACAGTATGATATTTGTCGACTATAAATTATGACATTTTTATGTCTTATATTTTTCTATAAAAAAACGTGACTCATTATCGACTGTTACATCGACTGAATCACGTTACTATGTTTTATTTGTTTTTACTATTCAATATGATGATGCTATGCGTCTACTGCACCTCGATTAATCATGTCTTGCTTAGTAACAATTGGGTATTTTTTAAATACGATTGAACCAAGATAACCTACAAGCGCACCTACAAGCGCCATTACTACACCATAAATCACAATTGTCGTCGGATGATTAAATCCAAACATAACTAAAAATCCTGCAATCGGTGTAGCTGTACCTGTCGCATCGTTAATTAAACCTGACATAGCAATAATTAAACCAGCAATCGCACCACCAAAGAAATTTGTAATATAGATTGGAATTGGATTGGCTGATACAATATCTGCTTGTGATAAAGGTTCAATACTTACTGCAATCGTAGACTTACGATCACCTAATTTTAAGCGATGGAATAGCGTCCCATTCATAAATGCCGAACTAAATGCTGCCATGGCACCAATAGCCATAGGTACACCCGTTAAACCTAATAATGCTGTCAATGCCATTGAACTCAATGGCGCTGTGCCGACAACCGTGATAATACCACCTAAAATGATACCCATGATAATTGGATTCGTATTCGTACTACTTTGGATAATATCACCAATTCTAATCAATGTACTATTCACTACTGGCGTTAATAATACTGCAATAAGACGAGCTAATGGCGCTAAGATGACAATCGATCCAATTAAGTCGACACCATCCGGCACATATTTCTCTGTATATTTCATCACATATCCAATCATATAACCCGCAAAGAAACCTGGTAATAAATCCATACCACCGCACGCGGCTGCTATAACTAATGCATATACTGGTGACACCCCGATAGCTAATGCTGTTAATCCAGCGGCAGCGACACCACCTAGACCTCCCGCAGCGTCTCCTAGCTCTTCTAAAAATTTAATACCGAATACTTCGCCACCAACATATTTATTAAATGCTTCTACTAAAAATGTTGCGATTGCTGCATTTGCTAATGCTCCCATGGCGCGCATACCATTAGGTGCTTTATATGTAAATAATGTAAAAATCACTAAGACCAAAAATAAAAATAAAGTACCTATCAATAAATCCATAACCATTGACCCCCATTACGATAAATTTATATTCAATCCCCATATTTAAATATTGAATACTTAGAGGCCATTTTACTACAAAAAATATTATATTTCACGGAATATTTCTAATTTTCGATAATAATTATTATTAATTGAATGTGAAAGTTTATTCAAATAATACATAAACATAAAAATACCGGCACATGATGTACCGGCTTAATAAAACTATTCTACTGTTTCATTTTCAAGATTAAGGACGCCATCTTTCATATGATATGAACGATCACAATATGCTTTAAGTCGTTTATCATGTGTAACAATAATACATGCTTTCTTTCTTTGTTTGGCTTGATCACGTAGAATTTTAATGACTTCAATCGCATTTTCAGTATCTAAAGCCGCGGTAGGTTCATCCGCTAAAATAATCGACGGATTCGTATATAACGCTTTGGCTATCGCCACACGTTGTTTCTGACCACCTGAAATTTCTGAAGGTAACTTATTAAGCAATGATGTTAGCCCTAATTGTGACATAAGTTGCTGATAGTCTTCATTAGACATAACATTCTTATTTTTCTTTTTCAGTAATGTAAATTGTTGCTTTACCGTTAAAAATGGCACAAGATTTGTAGCTTGTAAAATAAAACCTATCTCAGACATTCTAACTTTTGCCAATGCTTTTTGCTTCATTGTCGTAATATCTTGGTTATTGATTAAAATGTGCCCAGATGTCGGCGTTTGTAAAGCACCTGCCATAGTTAGAAATGTACTTTTACCAGAGCCAGAAGGTCCAACCAATGCTATAATATCACCTTTATTTATCTCAAAATTCGTATCTTTAACCGCTTCAATGTTACGATTCCCATCTTTAAATGACTTTGTTACATTTTCAAATTTCAACATTTGCTACACCTCCTACCCAATCGCCTTTAACGGATCTATTTTTCTAATTGTTAAAATGGAGAATAAACTTCCTAATACAGAGACAATCATTAACACAATTGCAAATACGAGTAATGTTAGTACATCGAATTTGACAGGTACTGCATCAGGTAAAAATGCACCTGTAACGCCTGTTAACAGTAAGCCAAATGCCGTACCGAATAATGCTAATATGAGCGTCTGCGAAATAACTACGTTCGCTAAATAGCCATTCGTAAATCCTTGAGCCTTTAATATGCCAAATAAACTTGTTTTTTGTAATGTCATGACATATAAGAAAATGCCTATAACTGTAGCTGAAATGACAAATAAGAATGAAATCATAAAGTTTAATGTTAAGTTCTGTGGTTTATAACCTGGTAAATTTTCAATAAAGTCATTAATACTTACCGCTTCAAGCTCTTGGTTTAATTTTTTGTCTTTCCAATTTGTATCACGTACAACAACTGCATTAATTTTATCTCCAGTCAATCTAGGATTGATCTTGGCAATGGTAGCGTCATTCGTGAAAATGACTGGTGACGCATTATATTTTGCACTTTCTGTAAAACCTACGATATGCAATTTTTCATCTGATTGAGATAGTGATAATGTGTCGCCAATTTTAAATCCTTTATTTTTAAGCGTTTCATCAGCTAACACTTCATTATCTTTAGTCGCTTTATGCCCTTCTATTAAACTCGGAACTAAAAATGATGACTTTTCAACACCGAACACTAAAACATTGTCTTTTTGATGGCCATTAGACACAATTTCCCCTGTTTGCTTCAAAGTAGCTTGCTTATTGTATTTATTTTCAATATCTTTCTTGTTAAAAACAGATTGTTGCACAGTTTGATTGGCATCTTTATTTAGAACAATGGCATCTGCTTGCCACTTATCAATACCTTCTTTATTCATATTGATAAGACCATTCGCCAATCCAGATAATAAAAATAGCAAGTAACTAATCATCGTTAACACACCAATAATTAGTCCAAACTTCAATTTGTTGCGCCGTATTTCATTCCAAGCTAAAAACATGCATTTCTCTCCCTACTACTATGATTTAAACATTGTTTATATTCTTAGATGCACGTACGTCGTGTTGCGCTCTGTAATGCTATACATACACTTATCCTTCATTATACCCGAACTTTTTATATTAAAAGCAAATTTATAGAAAATGCAATTAATTGCCTATTATTTTTGTACGGTACATTTAAAATTACGGATCAATTTAAAAACGCCTACATATACCTTTAAGTACATGTAGACGTCCAATTCATATATTATTTAATTTCGCCTGTTTTAGGATCGAATTGCTTAATAGCATTTTTACGTAATTTATCTTTTGCTTTGTCACTTGCTTTATAGTTATTGTTGTAAATTGTAGCTTCCCAACTACCATACATTGGGTTAGGGAAAATGATATATTTCTTACCGAAATCGTCTTTATGTTTTTCAATTAATGCTTCACGAGATTCAGCTGTAGCTTCTTTTGGATCTGTAAAGTCTAATAAATTATCTCCAAATAGCATGACAAGTTTATGATCCTTTTGAACTATTTGTCTACGTGATTCTTTACTCTTATCATCTTTACCTTTTAGTAAAATATGACTCTTCTTAGCTTGAGGGATACCTTGTTGTTTTAAGTTCTTTTGTGTTGCCTTTAAATCTTTTTCTTTATCTCTATCAGAAATATAGTAGATATCGACGCCTTTTTTGTCAGCATATTTCAAGAATTCTTTTGCGCCATAGACAGGTTTAGCTTTAGCAGCTTGTACCCATTCATGCCAACCTTCCGGGAAAGGTTTATTATGTATTGATGCATAGCCTTGATATGGAGAATTATCTAAAACTGTTTCATCTAAATCCAAAGCAATAGCTAACTTATGTTTACCTTTATTCTTTTTAATCTCTTTATCTAACTGAGTCTTTGCACTGTTATAACCTTGTAAATATAATGCTTTTGCTTCAGCTGAATTTTGATACCAAGCCACTGCCATAATATTTTGATTACCAAGATTCACCTTTTGTGATGCTGGTATAGAAGCTTGTTGCGTTTGTTGAACTTCAGCAGAACTTTTGGCAATCGCTGTAGAATTTGTCGTTTGTGGTGCAGAAACTGTAACCGCTACCGATAATGATGCTATTGCAATATACTTTGAAATTTTATTCATCTTATCACCTCATGATTAATATTTAAAATACAGTTAAAATTATAAATGCATTTATTTAATATTGCTATACTATGAAAAGATATTTAATATTATTTCTTGAAAAGCTAACAAATATGTGAACATTTCATATAAGCATGATTTAATGGGAGACCTATCACATGAGAGAGATTTGTGATTTATCACGTAATAAACTTAAATTCATTTGAGTGACTAGGCCTTTCTATCAGACATATTCACTCATCCATGTATCATTATGTGTACAGTGTGCTATCTCTTATTTACCTATTGGAACAACCATAAACTCATCCATAGTTTACCTTTTATAAATAGCAGTCCTCACTCACACAATTTCTCATAAAAATCACAACGCTCCAACGTATTTCCAACTTACTTTCACCTATTTTAATTCATAAAAACGACACTTTAATTGTCATTATCCAATAATAGCAAGACGTTATTATTGCAATCTTTTTTATAAAATAATAGAATCATAGTATTGTCATTTAAAGATAAAGTAAGTACGTTTTTATTTTTCAGATTTTTTAAATTATTATGAATATCTAGTTTTAGGAAGGAAATTACATTGAAAAAACAAGTTATTATTTCGGGCCTCATGTTATTTTCACTATTTTTTGGAGCCGGAAATTTAATATTCCCGCCCATGCTCGGCCATACAGCGGGTCAAAATATGTGGATTGGCATGTTTGGCTTTGCCCTTACTGGCATTTTACTACCCTTTATTACTGTTATCGTTGTCGCATTTTATGATGAAGGTGTTGAAAGTGTAGGCAATCGTATACATCCATGGTTCGGGTTTATTTTCGCTGTCGTCATTTACATGTCTATCGGAGCATTTTACGGTATTCCACGTGCTGCAAATGTCGCGTACGAAATTGGTACAAGACACATTTTACCTGTGCACAACCAATGGACTTTAATTATATTCGCAGCAATCTTTTTTGCCATCGTTTACTGGATTAGTTTAAATCCATCGAAAATCGTTGATAATTTAGGTAAATTATTAACACCATTATTACTATTGATGGTCGCTCTATTAAGTATTGCTGTCATTTTCAACCCTGAATCTGCACTAAGTGCACCTAAGGATAAATATATAACACATCCTTTCATTTCAGGAAGTTTGGAAGGCTATTTTACAATGGATCTTGTTGCTGCGTTAGCTTTTTCGGTAGTCATTGTCAATGGCTATAAGTTTAAAGGGCTCACAGATCGCATGAAAATTTTAAAATATGTCTGCTTTTCAGGTCTTATTGCAGCCATATTACTTGGAATGATTTACTTTGCACTTGCATACGTTGGGGCATCAACGGCTCCAGGAAACTTTAAAGATGGTACAGATATATTGACGTACAACTCATTACGCGTATTTGGTTCGTTCGGTAACCTCGTATTTGGAATGACGGTTATTCTTGCATGCCTAACAACATGTATAGGACTCGTCAACGCTTGTGCAACATTTACTAAGAAACACGTGCCTAAGTTTTCTTATAAAATATTCGCACTTGTTTTCTCTATCATAGGATTTTTATTTACAACACTTGGTTTAGAAATGATTTTAAAAATTGCTGTACCATTGTTGACATTAATATATCCCGTGTCTATTGCACTTGTACTGATATCATTTGCTAACATGTTTAGCACATTCAGATTCAGTTGGGCCTATCGACTCGCAACTGTTATTACATTGATTATTTCAATTTTACAAATACTAAACAGTTTCGACTTATTACACGGTGTTATTTTGAAATGGTTTATGATGTTACCTTTAGCAGATATCGATTTAGCTTGGCTTGTACCATTCATTCTTTTGGCAATCATAGGTTTCATCATCGATGTAGTTATACGCCGTCCGAAACAAGCGACAACTAAATAGAAGCATAATCTCCTAGTAATGATCGTCGCATCATTACTAGGTTTTTTGTATGAAAATCTGTATTTATTCATTGATACTAACTGGCGATTAATTATTTTAAAATAAATGATTTGTTAAAAAATCCTAGCTGTTATTCAAAAATATTAGTTTTTAAAATTAATTTTGTGAAATTATTCACAAATAAGGCGATTCATAGTATACTCTGATTAACAAATGAAAAGTGAGGATGTCATTGTGAAGGAGAAACATATTAAATGGGATAAAATATTTTATGGGGACGACTGGGTAAATAACGTAGTCGAAACGATAAGAACGAAAGATATATTACAAAGCGTTTATTTAAAACGTTATCTATTACGCGCTATGATGGCAGGATTTATTATCGGGATTATTACGGTCTTCGTATTATCAGTTAAAGCAACACACGAACCAGATTTACCGCCAGGCATTGTGAATATGGCCAGCGCCATTACATTCAGTTTTGCGTTAGTACTCATTTTATTTACAAACTCCGAACTACTAACTAGTAACTTCATGTACTTTACTGTAGGCCTGTATTATAAAGTAATTAAACCAACTAGAGTATTGAAAATATTTTTATTATGCTTTGCAGGAAATATTTTAGGTGCTGCTATTTTATTTAGTTTCATGCGTTTTTCAAATGTAATGACGCCAGATATGTTAAATCAATTATCAGCAGTTATAGAACATAAAACGTTGTCTACTGGGTTTGTAAGTATATTAATGAAAGCGATATTCGCCAACTTTTTTATTAATATTTCATTAGTTATCGCCATGCAAATTGACGATGTACTTGCAAAAATGTTTGTCATGATGTTCGGTGTTACCATATTCGCCTTTATGGGTTATGAACATGTCGTTTACAACAGTTGCTTGTTTATGGGCGGCTTAATTTATCAAGTTGATACATTGCACTTCATTCCTGCTATTTCAAATATTGCTGCCGCTTTTATCGGTAACTATATCGGAGGCGGTCTCATTATAGGTTTATTCTATGCTTACTTGAATGATCATCATCAATTTTATAAAAATAATTAACTCTATTTAAACAATGCGTTAGTCGATGCCTTTAATATTTAGAAGTGCATTGTCTAACGTATTTTTTTAAAGTTCGTCAATGCTTTTTGTCCGATGGCATGCTTATTATCAAATACAAAATACTCTCTTAAAAGCAGTTATTGACTGAAAATCTACTTCTAAGAGAGCACTTTATTTAATCGGTTAATTTGTTAAAACCTAACAGAAATATAATTACTTAAGAAATCTTGAAATTTCAATATACGATGTTTATGATAAGTCGCTTATTTGATCTTTAGGCTTGTTATTAGTAAGTAGTTTAATACCACTGACTAACCATAAAGCAAATGTAATTATGTTACCACTTATTACAGCTCCAATAATCAACAATATACCACTCATTTTTTTGTTTTTAGATGCTTTAAACATACCGATTGCACCTAAAATAATTGAAATGATTCCAAATATAAATAGGAATAAGAATAATACAGTGAAAATTGCTGCTGCTGTTTCTGCATCAACTGGGTCAACCTCACCATTAACTGTTGTTGACACATCTGTAGTCATTACACCTGATGCTGCTAAAACCATCAATAGTAAACTAAATACCGTTGCTAAACCTTGAACAACAATTCCTATTATTGTCATTATTTTGATCGATTTTTCCATTGACTTACTCCTTTATTATTATTTACAAACTTACGTTTGTGTTCTTATATATAAATGTTTAAATTTATATCGTGTTTATTTTAAAAATTATTGTCGCTAAAGCTCATTTACTTTTTGAAACTGGTTAAAAGTTTTAAAGAAAGCATACGTTAATCTTTTTCCACTTCTACATTTTCATCTTCATAATCTGCTTTATGGTCTTTCATATACTTAATTGGATCTATTTCTCTATTGATTTCTGCCTTACCATCTTTTATTTCATATGCGAAATAATACATTTTTTCACGATCTTTATACAATTGAATACCAATAACAATGACTTTACCATCTTTATAAACATGTGTATTACTGTCTTCTTGTTTAATGTCTGTTTTAATAGTGTTTTGTACTTTCGAGGCAATTTTATTCATTTGATTCTGTTCTTTGTACACTTTATCAATATCTTTTTGATACTTTTCACCTTTATTAGAACAACCTGCCAATACAATTGCTAACATTAAAAATACTACCAATATTCTTTTCATCATTTTTCTCCTCAGATGGCTGCCATTTTCCACACACTACAATACTGATAATATACTTTATCATTGTAATGTTTGAACAATGTTTAACCAATTGTTATAAACTTAAAATTCGTTTAAATGTTTGACGCAAGATTTTGATTAATTATGATATTAAAGTCTTCTTAATATAAACATCTATTTCAGTGTTAATTTACAACTATCTACTGAAAATTATGTCATCATAATAAATTATGCAATAACTATTTGATACCTTTACATTGCTATGTATCTCTAAAAATTGCCTCCTATATATTTATTTAATCTCCAAATATTTAACTATTTATAATTATAGTAAAAAACATTTTAATAGTATATACTTTTCTCATATTTTTTTGATATAAGTTTTAAAAAATAAGTCGATGTGCATCAACTTTATAAAATACACTACAATAACCTTTTCAATTAATGACAATTTTAAATTTATATCGTGATTTGTTAATTAGTTAAACTCATTTATACATATGATGTATGGATACCGATAAGCTAATAGACTTTTTAAGTTGCAAATAATCTTATCGTTTACCTTCTTCTTTGAGTCAAATGTAAAACGAGGTTGGTTTTGCACAGCCTTCTATAACATGTCTGCTACTCTTGCTCTTTAACATACTTCTCTACTTCTCGAATTTCTTCCATTTCATATTCCATTTCTGGTAAAACACCAAACTTTTTATACATATAGTAGTTTTCTTTTCCAGATGGACCAAAACCTAATTTAATCCAATCTATATAATCAAATGATACTTTCAAATTTCCCTCTCTTGTAAAGTCAAATTCACATGATGTCCACGGTTCTAAATCTTCTTTTTTAAAAACTTCTCTTAACTCATCAAACATTCGATAAACTTTAAACCATGAATTCTTAAATAAATCTTTTGAGACATTGCAATCTTTAGGAATATCTGAATAATAATTCAATTCTTCACTTCCTGGTTTAGTATAATTAAAAACGACCTCTCCACCTTCATCATCTACATAGGCAATTACATATACCTTTTCCCACTCTACTGGTATCATCCCACTGATCTCATTTGCAATTTCATTGTACATTTGACTTAGTTTTTCTTCGAAAGTCATATTATCGCCCCTATATTTCAGCTTCATCTTGCTCTTTAACATATTGCACGATTTCTTTAATTTCTTCCATTTCATATTCCATTTCTGGTATAACCCCAAATTTTTTATACATATAGTAATTTTCTCTAGCTAACGGACCTAAACTTAATTTAATCCAATCGACATAATCAAAAGATACGTTTAATTTACCTTCGCTTGTAAAGTCAAATTCGCATGATGTCCATGGTTCATGTCCTTCTGTTTTAAATAAATTCCTTAAATTCTTAAACAAGTAATACAGGTTCATCCATAAATCATCAAATATTTCTTCCGAAACATTATAATCTCTAGATATATTCGTGTAATAATTCAATTCATCGCTACCTGGTTTAGTATAATTAAAAACGACCTCTCCACCTCTATCATTTATATAGGCGATCGTATATACTTTTTCCCACTCTACTGGTATCATCCCACTAATCTCATTCGCAATCTTGTTGTATATTTCACTTAGTTTTTCTTCGAAAGTCATGTTATCTCCCCTAATCTCTACTTTAATAATAACGATATATTTATAAATACATTCAAATAACTTATTATTCTATTTTTACAATTCAGTAAAATCTAAATATATCCATCCATTTAAATTTTCATCCTAAATTGGTTCATCATCTTGAAACTATATAATCGCCTTGTATCCATGAGAGTTTTTATTTACGATACTCGTTTCTATTTTTCGAAAATGGAAACAGAATCGTGATTTTCAACGCAAATAAATGAAGGTACAAATTTATCAAACTGGTTTAAGTTACTCATGTTTATCTATCCTTCATTTACCGTTATTAAAATTTAGATTTCCTTTCTAAATCATTACATTTTCAGTTGGATTTTTTATATTTTAATATTATAAAAATCACATTTTACATTCATTGTCATTATCTTTTTATCTTCAAAGTATTTGAGTCATATAGATTCAACTACATCTATTATGTATAAATCATTAGGACGGATTTCTTTTAAACCCGTCCCATTTTAAATTAATATATTCTACTGCTTTAATCTTGATTGCTGTATTTTATAAACGAATACTGTGCCGATTGTAAATAAAATGGTAGCAATAATGAATAATGGTATTCCAAACATATTAAAAGATTCACCGTAAAGTTTTATTCCAATTTCCATAAACCTAGCTTTCATTACGAAGTAAAATAAGCTAGACATAAATATAAATACTGCATATGTCCCAATGATCGATAAAATTATCGTTGGTTTTGATATAGATTCAAGTGCTTTAGAATTTTTATGCGGTGTATAAACAAATAGCCACATGACATTCATTGCCAACATTCCAAAGCTACCTAAACATAAAATAAATCCATAAACACTTGTTAAACTTAAAATCCCTGCAATTGTTAAAAGTATCCACCAAGTATATTTCATGCTATGACACTTCTTTTCCTATTTTGTTATATCTTAAAACAGAAATCCCACTTATTAACCAAGCAATAAATGTTAATAAATTGGCACTGATCACTGCACCAATAATATACAAAATGCCACTCGCTCTATTATTCACAAACAACTTTTTCATAGCTATAATGCCTAATAAATCTGAAGCTAAAGAAACAACAAATAATATTGCAAATATTGTCACGAATGTTGCTTGAGCAGTTTCTGGGCTTTGTATAGTTTGTTCACCATTAACAGTTGTGATCAATTCTGGCTGTATAATGCCTGTTGCTGATAAAATTAAAAATAATAAAAATAACAATGTTAAAAAACTTTGAATAATAATTCCAATTAAAGACGTCACTTTGATTAATTTTTCCATTTTCCTACTCCTTTAAATTATTTTACTTTAATATCTTTATAATCTGATTGGTGTTCTTTCACGTATGTTTTAGGATTAATATCTCTCTTATAATAAATTTTGTCGTTTTTAAACTCGTAAGTCGCGTAAAACATTTGATCTTTATCTTTAAATAACTTATAGCTGATGATAATTAATTTGCCATCATTAAACACATAAGTATTTACTTTATCCTTATTAAATTCAGGATTAACTTCATTACTCTTTTTAACCATCTCTTTATGAGTTTCTTGTTGAATTTTCATTACTTTATTAATTTGACTTTGATATTTATTTTCATTTTGCTCATTACCACAACCATAATTTATTATACTCATCATTATAATTAACAATCCTATGCATAATCTTTTCATTGGTTACTCCTTAATTATCTATTTTTAATAAAAAAGTCTTTCAACTCTATGGGTTTGCGATTAGGTTTTATAAAAAATTCCCAAAAGTGATAGGCCGGCTGTCCAGATTTTTTATTTTCTCTAAATGAGCGAATATGTAAAAATCTAAAATAGAATGGAATCGCATATAATCCTGGAATGATATACAAAATCGACAGTACTTTTGTAACTTTCACTCTATTAGCTAATTCAATATTACTTCGATCATATTGATAGTTTTTCAATAAAATAAAGTAAAAAATAATTTCTAACAATATGGTAATTGCATATGCAACCATAATTGAAATATAACAATAAAAGCTTACTCTATCGTAGAGATCTCTACCATACTGCAAACGATTATTAATTAGACTTGCAATAATTGGTGGAAATGCTAGCAAAATCATCATTGCAAATGGAATAACTTCAAATGATAAAAATATTTTGTTTATTTTCTTTATTTTTTCCATTATTGCTCCTTTAATTAGTTAACCTCTTTCCTATAATTAACTTTCTTGTCTTTTAATATATTGCTCGATTTCTTTAATTTCTTCCATTTCATATTCCATTTCTGGTATAACCCCAAATTTTTTATACATATAGTAGTTTTCTCTAGCTAACGGACCTAAACTTAATTTAATCCAATCGACATAATCAAAAGATACGTTTAATTTACCATCTCTTGTAAAGTCAAATTCGCATGATGTCCATGGTTCATGTTCTTCTGTTTTAAATAAATTCCTTAAATTCTTAAACAAGTAATAAAGATTCATCCATAAATCATCAAATATTTCTTCCGAAACATTATAATCTCTAGATATATTCGTGTAATAATTCAATTCATCGCTACCTGGTTTAGTATAATTAAAAACGACCTCTCCACCTCTATCATTTATATAGGCGATCGTATATACTTTTTCCCACTCTACTGGTATCATCCCACTAATCTCATTCGCAATCTTGTTGTATATTTCACTTAGTTTTTCTTCGAAAGTCATGTTATCGCCCCTATATTTTCAAAATAGATATTGGTTTCATTTCCGTTAAATAAAAAGCACTAAACAACAAACAAATGTCGCTTAATGCTTTTTCAAATTCATTTTACTTATCTTAAACCTAAATATGCTAATAAATTTAAAACAAAAACAATTATTGTTACGATAATTGCAATTTTCAATAACTTCGAACCTTTTTCAGCATCGTATTTTTTGTAATTAATACTACAAACAATACTTCCAATACCAAATAGCGGTGTAACTACTGTTAATACAATAAATACCCATGTTGCAATTTTTAAGCCATTGCCTTGTTTTTGGTTTTCCATCTCATTAACTCCTACTCATTATTTTGTCTTTCAATTTATTTAACTATTTATAATTATAGTAAAAAAGATATTAATAGTATATACTTTTTACATATTTTTCAAAAATCATTAAGATTTTTCTATCGATTAATTAATATCCATCAACAATTATAACCAAAACAAAATTATTGAAAATTTCTTATGAAAGTACAATAGTAGCTATAATAATCCAAGTCGTAACAACTAATGGCACTATCGTCTTGAATAAGAATATACCGTATTTTTTCTTACGATATATATCCAGTACTAGCCAAATTAAAATGATAATAACTCCTATAAAAATAAAAACTGGATTCATCGATATAGCATCTGCCTGTAACTCAGGTTGCATTCTTAATTTAGTAATTATTAGCATGGCAATTGCAATAATGAAAAAGTAGATACCTCTTATCTTTGATGTCTGTAAATCTAATTCCTGTTCTTCAATGACATCTTTTGATTCGCCTATTTCTTTTGCAATTATATAATTTACTAACTTAGGCTTCACCCACAAGCTCTTAATTGCATAGTACATATACACAAATGACCCAAAATTCATGAATGCTAAAAAATTACTTAAATCATTATCAACAAAACTCGCACCTACAAAATAATAAAATATTAATGTTGTCAAAATAACTATATCCAATATTAAGCCTATTATTGAAAAACCTTCACTTTTAAATAAACTAGCAATCATCGCTATATAAAAGAGTGAAAAAACTGTTAATAAAATAAAAATTATCATATATTACCTCTACTGATTATTAATTAATCATTTTCATACACTTTGGCCTTTACATCAATCCAACCTTGTTCACCGCTAAAACTTTTTCTCATTGTGTGATAATAAGGCGAAGTAAACGTTAAATTGTTGTCAGAAGCAAATTCGTTCATATCCTCAAGTAACGCTATTTCATCTGTTATAAAATTGTTGGAAGTGATACGACCATGTAACATGTTATCTAGACAAAAATATGTTCTATATGATAGTTCTTCATTTGATTTAAAACATTTTCCAACTGAAATAAACAAATCAATATTCATCCTTTTTTGCAAGTCTATTTGCGTGACTGCAAAAGTTAATGGCCCTGTAATTGTTTTACCTTTAGAAATTGCAAGGTTTGTAAAGTCTTTTAATATATCTTCGTAGTCATCCATAGTCACATCAAAATAAGTTTTGTAAGCTACATTTTTCATCATAATATATGAGTATCCATTTTTATCCATATACTTCACTCTCATCCAAATCTACTTGAGCATAAATTTCAAAAGCCGTACCACCAAAATAATCTACCATTACATGATAATATGGTTGATTTAGGATCTTAATATTATTTTCGTTAGCTACATATTCAATTTCTTTATAAGCTCTTTCAAATTCCTCTTCTTCAAAATACTTAGTTGATAACGTAGGTCCTACCTCTAAACAATCAATATATTTGATGTTCAATTCAGGTATATCTTGAAGTTCATCATTAAGAGCTATATATGCTGTATATTTATATTCACCCAAACCTGCTAATTCTCTTTGGAAAATTATAGGACCAGTTGGATATATATCTTTATCCATGAAAAATTCATTTACTGTATCTAATGCATTTAACCAATTATCATTTTTATCAATTTCAAATGTAATCTTCACACAAAACGGCATAATTAACATTCCTACTTCCATTAATCATCCACTCCGTTTTCGATATCTTTTTTTACACTCTTATATAATGCATAGTTAAAATATGATCTAACCAGCAATAAATCAACAGCTATATTAATTAAGATACTTAGAGTTATAAATTTCTCTTCATCTGCAGTATTAGGAACGACTGTTCTGATATAGAAAAGTCCTCCAAAAGCAGATAACTTTATAATAATTGCTATAACATTAACTGCTTTATTTGGATTTTCACTATCAAATTCATTTTTATAGAACAAAAATAGAGCAAACCACGATACAAATAGCATTAATATAATACCTAACCAGTAATTAAATACATCAAAACCATAGCCTGCTACCCCAAAAACATAAATAGAGGCAACAAGTAGTACCATTGAATACCCAGCTACAACATTTAATGTTAAATAACGAATAACGTTTGATTTTTCAACCTTAACTTCTCCACTTTTCTCTTGGAAGTACATTAAAATAAATACAACTGCTGCAAATATTAGAAATACATCTAAATATATTGGCAATTTCCCTTGAAGGTTTCCATAAAAATACATTATCAAATCAAAAAATAATGAAAACAAAATCACAAAAATTATTAATGGTGTCAGATAAGCTCTCTTTATATTTCCTACAATCTCTTGTATTTTCATTTGACTGCCCCTTTCTTATCCGAAAACTGTTTTAAATCCTGAAGTTACTTTTCCAAATCCACTTTTAACTTTGTTAATACCCGAGTTAATACCATCTTTAGCTAATTCTGTTGCAGACTTATCAAGATACGGTATTTTATAATCTAAAGCTATACCCACTGCTGCTCCAGCTAATGCACCTGCAACTGTTCCTACTACAGGTAATGGTATTGCCGTTCCAACAGCTGCACCTGCAGCTGCACTTGCACCAATAGCACTTAAATCTACCCCCATACCAACTAATTTTTCTTGCCAAGATTTCTTTCCTATGTTGTCAGTAATTGCAGTAATAAATCCTAATGGTTTTAAAGCCTTGCCTCCTAGTTTCAACAATTTGCCGAGTTTACCAATGATATTTTTGTTAGCAAAGTCTAATTTAAACTCTTTGATTCCACCCTTAATATCTTCATTCCAGAATTTACTCATATTTTTCTTTAATGCTGTCTTAGATGTTAAATTTTCTTTCTTAAAGAAGGTTTCTCTTATATTTTGTGGTACAAAGGTATTTTTAAATTCTGTGACTGCTGCTTTTTTCATATCAGCTGTATCAAAAAATTTCTTTGCATCTCCAAATGTATATTTAAAGTTCTTATCTTGCAACCCCTTTTTTAATATTTGAGCACTTACACTTTGATACCCTTGGACTTTGCTCATCCAATTTACTAAATTTCCTTTTTTAAAAGGATTATTACGGGCAAATTCACTTGCCATTTTTACTGCATTTTTTATTTTAATATTACCTCTATCTGTATTTAATACCAATGACATTCTTTTTAATTGGTTTTTATTCATTTTGTTAATTAATTTATTAATATCTCGTGTTTTCAGATATTCTTTATATCCTCTTAAAGCACTGCCATTCCCTACAGCTTTGATAGCATAGTACTCGCGTCCAGCTTGGGTAATTATGTCAGAAGCTGCTTTACTTAGACCTGGTGTTTTATAAAGATTTTCACTTAACGTTTCCATGTAAGTTTGCCATCTTACTAACTCTTCACTTGTTTTATGCCTTGCAATTGCACCTTCAATTTTTCCACTTGTAGAACTAATTCTTGCACGGTTTGGCTTCATGTTTTTGACATATGAATTTACACCACTTAATTCAGTTATTAAGTTATCTGTCTTATCACCATCTATAGAATTGTTGGCGTCGAAGGTCGTTAATCTTTCCACCGTTTGATCAATATCTTTATTAAAATCTCCCATTTTATTGGCCAGGTTTTCTGTCTTTATTTTTTTGGCTGTTGTTAAATCTGAAACATCTGAAATAGCTCCGTTTGCATCTTTAGAAGATTTGAAAACATCTTTTAATGCATCATCAATATCTTTTTTGTATTTTTTTATTTCGTCTTCATCCAATATAGCTGAAGCATTATTATCAACTTCACTTTGGAATTTACGTATAGATTTCGCAATATCTGATTTAAAATCTTTGTTTATTGTTTCAATCTTTTTTATTGATTGTAAATGAAATGTCTTACTATAGTTTTTGACACTACTTGCTGTCTGACCTTCGAATCCTTCAGTATTTATAAGATTGTTTATGCTACTGCTAAGCGTGCTAACCTTTGTATTTATTGCACTTAAGCTTGAATCAATAGACTTTTGCATATTGTGCACTTCAGACATATCAACTTTGTACCCCATAATAAATTTCCCTCTCTATTATTATAATTTTGATTTAAGTGCATCTATAGCTGCATTTATTGTACTGATTTCTCCTTCGACTCCCTTGATTTCTTCTTCTTTATCCTGAATATCTTTTTTAATAGCCTTCTTCGCATCATCAAAGTCTTGTTCAACTTTTTTTAATTCAGAATCGACATCTTTCTTTTTGCTGTCACTTTTAGTCCTTCTTTCTCCTTTCCAATCTGAAGTACTAATTTCTACTTTGTTATAACTACTCTGTCCTTTGTTAAAATCTTCTCCTGCTGTATCCAATTTTTTCGAAGCATCTTTCAATCTTCTTAAATCCTCTTTTAAATCTGTTAGTTGTGCTTCTTTACTTGCTTTTTCTCTTTCTTTATTAGCAATTTGCCTTCTTATTTCTCCCTTATTACACATTTTTCTCACCCGTCTTGTTTAATTATTTATTAATTTGTCCTGCTATTTCTCTATCGTTTTCAACAATTTCTGTTACCGTTGTATCCATAGCCGTCGTATCTTGTTCAATTATGTTTTCATAATTAGATAGAGCTGATTGATAATCTTCAAACATATTTACATATTCTTTAAAAGTAACGAGATTCGTTTTACTTAAATTTACATTCCCATTTGATTGTTTTAAGCCTTGTCCATTTGTTCGAATGCTTGAAATTTCTTTGCTCACAGAGGCTTGGTTTAACTTTATCAACTCTATCCCTCCATTAGTTTTATTTTTTGATATTCTTGATTATTAATGTAATACATTTCTCCCACTTTTAATTCTGGTTCACCAAATCGATCTTTAACTCTTATAAATTCTTGTTCCGATATCTTATGACTAATCAAAGCTTGATTTATAGTTCTTACCATCATTTTACTTTCTCTATCAAATGCACCAATTGTATCTGAGTATAGTCCACTTGCAATAATGATAATATTAACTTTTTGACCTTCATTAAATAACACACGAATTTCATCTTCTGTCATTCCAGTTAATTGATTGAATCGTTTAATATTATTTATAAATACAATCTTGCATTCCTCTATACTTTTCTCGCCATTTTTCCTTGCTTCTATTTCTTGCTTAAATCCTAATCTAATGTTGCTCAAATCTGATGGTGCTGAATAATAAGAGGTTACATCTTCTGCATACTGGCTCATATTATCTTCTGCATCAACCAAGATAACAAATTGGTTTTTACTATATACTGATAAACTAGACATTATAACATCATTCATTTTTTCCATCTCAGTTGGTTTAATTGCTGTTACAATCGAAGAACTTGTCAGATCTAAACTAACTAGTTCCACATCCTCAAAGTCTAATCCTAATGGTAATTTGTGTTCTTCATGAATGATTTTTTCCAAATCATATGCTTCTCGAATATCCTCCATAAATACCTTATCTGGCATCATTGGAATATGCTTTGGATAATCTCCTACATAGAATTCTTTCATTTGTGCTACTTCATTTTTAATGTGCTCGTTATATGTTTGTCCTTCTGCTAATTCAAATGGTTGCGCAATTTGGAACTGTGTGAAGTTATCATCATTTATTGCAGCTCTACCTTTAACATCTTTCACACCTTTTTTATAAGAACCAATAATATTTGTTAATTCATTGTTTTCAAAGAGGTACAGCGCAACTCTTGTTTTAATGTTAGTAAATATAGCTGATTTTATTGCACTTGATCTTGATCCTGAAAGAATGATGTATACCCCTAACGCTAAACCTTCACGTGTTACCTTAGACATCATTTCTTCATATTCTTCCATAAATGGTGATTCTTTCACCGTGTCGTAGTTATCGATAATTAAGAAAACATTTGGAATTGAATTTCCAGTTTCTTTATTATATTGCTCTATATTAACTACTCTCTCTTGACTTAATAGTCTTTTTCGCTCAGAAATAATATCATGTATCTTCCGTATCGCCTTCGCAATCTTGTCTTCTTGATCTACTGTAAAGTAATCAGCAACATGCGGTATGTCTGTGACTGGCATCAAACCATTGGTACCGAAATCGAACAAGTACATGTGTGCTTGATCAGGACGATGGTGTCTTGCAACATCGAAAATAATGTTGTGTAAGAACGTTGTTCTACCATATCCTGGACTTCCGATTAACGCGATGTGACCAGCTTTTTTCAATTGTAATACCATCGGCCCTTGATATTGTTCTTCTGGTACGTCTTTAAGTCCTAATGTTAATTCCACTTCTTTTGCATCATCTGACCATAATTTTCTAAAATCTGTTTCTACTAAATCTTCTTGATATACATTTTCTGGCAATGGTGGTAACCATGGACGCTTAACTTCTTCAATTTCTAATCTCGTTGTAATAGATTCTATATGATCGATAACCGCTTCTAACTCAGTTTGATTTTCTTTCGTTTCTTCATCTTCAAGTCCACTCAAGTCTTTGTTAATCGCTTGAAGTTGACCATAGTCATTAATCATGTAAATCGTCTTATCTTCAACTTCTAATTTATCGCCTTCGATGTCATATGTTGCACCACTCCATGCAGATTGGAATAATTCATAAATTTCATTATTACCAACTTGTAAATACGCACGACCTGGTAATGTAATGTCTGCTGCATCTGGTGTTTTTAAAATTTCATTACTGTCTTGTCTATCTTGTACTTTTAATGCCAATTTAAATTTAGAGTTAGACCAAATTTGGTCATCAACAACACCCGATGGTTTTTGTGTCGCAAGTATTAAATGAATACCTAACGAACGTCCAATACGTGCCGTTGATACAAGTTCTTTCATAAAATCAGGTTGTTCTGATTTTAATTCGGCAAACTCATCGGAAATAATGAATAAATGTGGCATTGGTTCTGTCGCAATACCTTCTTTAAATAACTTATGGTATTGATTAATATGGTTAACATCATGCTCTCCGAATAAACGTTGACGTTTTCTCAATTCGGCTTTGATTGATGTTAAGGCACGCATCGCTTCATCGCCATCTAAGTTTGTAATCGTACCAACTAGATGGACTAAATCTTTAAATAAGTTCGCCATACCCCCACCTTTATAGTCAATCAATAGGAATGCAACTTCATGAGGGTGAAAATTAATAGCTAAAGATAAAATGTATGATTGGATAATCTCAGATTTCCCTGAACCAGTGGTACCAGCAACTAAACCATGTGGCCCATGTGCTTTTTCATGTAAGTTCAATGATAAAATATCATCTTTACCTCTTACACCTAAAGGTACTGCCATCGTTTTGTATGTTTCGTTTTGTCTCCATCGATTAACCACATCAAGCTGTTCTACTTCTTTCACGTTATACATCTCTAAAAATGTAATACTATCAGGAATTGCATTTTTCAAATGTTCGACGTGTATCAAATTCGCCAAACGTCGCGCGATATATTCTTTATCGACGTTATCAATATTTTCAGGTGTAAATTTCAATTGAACTAATTCTTTTTCTTTCGTAATCAGTTCGCCTTCAGTACGAGACTTGATATCAATAATGGTATCTACATGCTCTGGCAAACTTTCAATCACATCTTCAACAAAGATTAATGAAATACCATATTCTGATAAATCTTGGTTTACATATTCTAAAATGACATGATCAATAATTAATGACATATCTGTAATGACAAACACTAATTGCGGTGTAAAAATAATTTGCTCATTACTTCTGCTGCGTTCACGCACAGCTTGGATACGTTCTTTAATCATGCTATAAATTGACGTTAAAATTTGGTCACGTGTTCGTTGATTGTAAACAAACCCTCTAATGTTTTGACCTCTCAATGTCATATGTGGCAACCAACGTGCCCATTTCAATGTTTCAACTTCATCTTCACGTGTCACAAATAGAAACTCTAAATCATGATAACTATGGAATGTTGACAATTGGATTAGCATTTTCTCCAATTCTTCTAAAATGAGATGTCGTGCACCAATATATGCAATTGGCCCATGATTTAAATCATTAATTAATGGTGCTTGTTCTACATCTGTGTAAAATTCATACAATTCTTTAGCATCGTCGAATAGTTCATCACGACGTTGATTAAATTCTTCTTCTTGGTAATCTAATTTGAATGACTTTTCTACATTCGCAATACCTAACTTATAATGTAAGAAATCGTGATGATGCGATGTTTTTTCATATATTCTTGGTGCTTTCGTTTCAACGATATCTTTAATTTCAGCAACCGTTGGATAATGGTAATTCAAACTAAAACGTTGTGCTTTAATCGCTTTATTAATTTCTTTAGATTTATTATCCAAATAAGCTTTGTAATCTTTCTCTCGTTTTTCAACATCTTTGTTATACTTTTTCTTTTCAGAGAAATACGTTGTAATACCAAATACTATCGTTACTGTACTCATACCAATCATCATTAAAATATAAATACCAATTGGTCTCACTAAAAAGATGACAACAGTTAAAGCAATCATTACTAATGGCGGTATAATGGAACGCCATATCACTGTATTGTTCTTCTGTATTGGCTGTGGTGGTCTTTCAATCTTAATATCATCGGTCGGTTCACGGTGAATAATCCTTGGCGAACGATGGTACGTATTGTAATCATCTGCCTGTGCATGTGGCATCTCTTGTGTTAAGCGAATTAATGACGATGCCACTGTATTCTGACTCAATACATTTAAACCATCAGCTTGTACTTCGAGCCATATCCCTTCAACATAAATATGATCACCAATGTAAGCTTTGTTCGTTAGTTGCTCTTGTAGTTCATAGTTAATATACACATCTGTATTTTTATCGTGCACAATGCGTACGTATTGTGATTCTTGTATTGATTGAAAATCTTTAATAATGATGGCATTCATCAAGCTTTGAATAACCATATCATCATACGCATTTGGTCCAATTGTCATCGTATCTTGAATTGAAGGATACGCAAATGATGCATAATCAGCTTCTGTATAAAGCTGTAATGTAATGTCATCAAGGTCACCTTTTCTAACAAGCACCTTATTAATAGAAGTATGATTCGCTTGCCAAGTACCTTGATTATTTTGTTCTAAATGAATGACTTCGCCTAACGATTTCAACGTAATATCTGCACGCTCGTCTTCGCTAATAGTATATGTCTTACCATCTCGCAAATTGAGCATCTTCAATTGTTTGTTATATTTTATAATCAATTTATGCATTGTCTTTGCCTCAGTCCTATACTATTTTTTTCTTTCAGCTTCTTGGCGTTTTTCTTTATCTTTTTGTGCTTGTTCTTTTTGTTTCTTTTCGTTCTCTTCTTGTTGCTTTAATTTCTCATCTTTCGCTTTTGCTTTCTCTTCTTCAGATTTCGCTTTTTCATCTTTAACTTGTTTTTCTTTGTCTAAAATATCTTGCAATTTATCGTTATACTTTTTCGTTTCTTCAGAACGTTTATCATTCGATAAATCTCCGTTATTTTTAATCTCATTTAATTTATTAATCAACGCTAACTTTGTAATATCGTTATCATCTAAATAAGTGGCTATATTAATCGCTTCATCAAGATGTCCTTGTCCTAATTCCATCCAATATAATAAGTAGTCTTTATTTGAATTTGGTGTCACGTTATTAAGTAAATTTTCTTTCTTATCTTTTTCTAAACCTTGTTTATTTGTTTGGATATAACTTTTGGCATAAATGTAAAGTGCCTCTTTATCTAATTTTTTACCATCTAAATCATCATACGTATTTAGTACTTGCGTATAATCATCCTTTACAAATGCTTGGTATCCTTTTTCAATGCGCTCATTATGCTTCATTACTGAAAAATATAAAAAGGCTAAGAATGCAATTAATAAAACACTTAACGTTGTCATACCGATAGCAACCCATTTAAAAACGGTATGTCCTACTTTACGTACATATGCATAATTTTGACTATAATCTTGTTCTTGTTTCTGATACTGTTCATCTAAAAATGCCGTTAGTAAATCTAAAGTTGCCGCTTCAATAACTTTAGTTTCAAATGGCGTTCCTTTATGTAGTTCTAAGTTTCCTTCAACTAAAGCATCAAATGATTGTTTCTCATTGAATGCACAGATAACCAGTGCTTTATATCTTGTTAAAAATTCAGCTTCTGACACCGGTAATGGATCAACAACATTTTGTAAACCTCTTGTTTTAGCAATTGGTAATCCATCTCTTGTGAAAAATAATTCATCTGGTGCCAACACAAATGTGTAGCGTGTACGATTTACTTCTTCTAAATTTTTGATATTGAGTAAGTAACGTAATTTTTCATTTTTAGTAAATGATTTAATATTATCAAAAGGTGTATGATTGTCATTAATGTCATAATGTATTTGGAAACTGTCACGTAGTTCAGTTAATTCAGCATCTATAAAATATGGAGAATGTTGTTCTAATAAGTACATTAAATGAAAATGTTCTGGTTTAATTGAAGACTTAGGAATCTCTCTCATATCTAAGCGTAATTTTGTTTTAGCTGCTTCTTCAGCATCTAAAGGCGTTAACATATCTTGCATTTCATTTTTAGGGTTATGATTTTTAACCATCTATTTTTCCTCCTATAGTAACTTCAAAATATCTCCATCAGCGATTTGATAATCAATGAGTCGATCATTTTCAACAAGTAATTGACCTTTCGTCATCACTTTAATTTGTGTATTGACATCAAATATTGAAATGTCCAAACTATCCAATACTAAAGCTATTAAGTTTTTTATCGGTAAATATGCTGGTACTGCTAAGTCATATGTGCCGTAATTATAATTAGTAAAATCAAATGTTACTTTTACGTGCTGATTCATTTTTCGTTCGTCTCCCTTTATGAATTGAAAAAATGACAAATCCTAAAGTCAAAAAAGCCCCTACAGACATCAAAATGTACGGGAATATTTTTTTCTCCTGCTTGTTTTGAATATAGGGGCTTTTATCACTCTCCGAAGTCTTTTCTAAGTTAGATTTGGAAAATAACACTTTTTTAGTTTCATTCAAGCGAGTCGAGTGACTCGCTTGATTTTGAAACATATCATTTTTTATTTGTTGTTGTCGTTCTTTTTTCTGCTTAGCAATCGCATCATTAACCGCTTTGCTGTCTTTATTAAATAGCGTTGTATCATATTGATTTAAATCATTATTGATTCGCTTTTCCTCTTCTTGTTGCACATCAATATTAAGTCCGCCATTATTGCTAGATGCTGTTAAAAAAGTTAAAGCAATCACGCTATTCATCAACATTAGATTAATCTCTCTTTCTTAAAGTGTTTTATAAACATGTTCAGTACAAAGCCAATAATCACAAGTACTGTTAATATTACTAGCGCCAAGCCTATAGGATGCTCTGCATTTAAATAATTGAAGAACATGTTATCGATATAAGACAATGGTGAAATTTTATTAGTCACACCTTGTCCAGCTGCTTTCAAATTATTCATAGCTACAAAGTATAGACCCAATGCAGCAATCATTAAGAACATACCGATAGATTTTACCTGTCTTAGTAAATACGTATTAATAAGTACGAAGACCATCATAGTTAAAATCACCATTAAGATGAATTTCGCTCTATAGCCAGCTAATACATGGAACTTATTCATTGCAATTAAACCGACAATTAATCCTTCTACCAAACCAGTTGTACCAATAACACCTGACGTAATGATATTATTCCAAAGATGATTTTTACTACTATAATCATCTTTAATGAAATTCATTTGTCCTTTGGCACGTTCATAACTATAGAAAATATATGCTGTAATCATTGAAAGTAAATACATCAATAATACGAATAATGTCGGTGAAATCACGTCTGTATTACCATTATTAGCTAAAACATTTTCTAAGTTTTTCTTTTGAACCGGATTACTCATAAATGCTTTTAATGCTTGGTTTTGTCTGTCGCCATCTTTAGAATTTTGTAATACTTTTTTAAACTCTTTAGCGAATAAATCATTTTCTTTATCGTTTTTAGCCATTTGACGATTCAAGTCGTTAGCTCTTACACCTAATGCACGACCTGTCGCATGTAGCTTATTAACATTATTGTCGACTTGATTTAATTGGCCACTAACAGAATCTGCAATTGATTTTGATTCTTGTGTATCTGATAGCAATTGTGTACTTTTCTCAGAAATTCTACTAATTTCTTTATCTAAATTTGAAGACATTGTGTTGAATTCATCATTTTTGCCTTTATCAATTTTTGGTTCTTGTGGCTCTTCAGCAAATGTCTTTTTAACGTTTTCTAACTGATCAATCAGCTTAGAAATATCTTCTTTATTTTTTGTTGTATTCTTTTTGTTATTTAAAATGTCATCAATCAGTTTGTCTGAGTTTTCTTCCATTGAATCAATTTGATGTAACACAGCTACTTTATCGTCTTTGAAACTTTCCATGTCATTGATAACTTGGTCAACCATCATATCAATTAAACGTTTGTTGTCGAATGGTTTACCTTCTCTGCCTTTTGTATCTGTGTATATTTTATAATGCGCATCAAACCTAGATAATGCACTTAATTGCTGGCTTAATGCATCTTTCGATAAGCGACCATCAAGGTTATGATTCAATGTTACATCCACAACACTCGTTGCTTTCTTATCATTTGGTTCATCTTGACGATTTGCTTGTCCAAATAACAATTGTAAATGCATTGTTTTATCTTTTAAGAAATCTTTCTCAGCATCCTTTTTCAATTTAGCAACGCCATTGACTTCAACTTTATATTCCTTGTTAGATGTATCGAGTTGAACACTTTGATCCTTAATGTCATATTTTTTACCATTAATTTTAATGTCGCCTTCAAAATTAAAATGAGGATCTGTTGCAACAGTTAATTGATTAATATCATTACTTTTAATCGTTTCAGTACGTTGCACTTTCACACCATCATTAATCAAACTACTTGTGTCTTGCGCAACTTGGTTATCGTAATCTGTTAAATTAATGTGTTCTGCTAACGGTTTTTTCAAATTATATTCGTTTTTATAACGTTTTGCTTCTTTGACAATTGCTTCGTATTTATTAGCTTCATCCTCATTTAAACCTGCAGCTATAAAGTCTTGTTTAGACATGTTATAGATAAATGTTGTATCTGTATCAGGTTCTTTGACAATATCATCATGAAGTTGTTTCTCTAAGTTTTCAGCGAATTGAGCATTGTTCATTTTAATGCTATTTAGCGCATCTTGTAAGTCTTTGTTATTTGCAAGTTCATCTTGTAGTGATTCTGTTAATTGCTTACGGTAGTCTTCAATCATACCTTTTGAAAATGGTGACTCTTGTGATTGAATGATTTCTCTTAATTTATCTAAGTTTTCTTTAACAGTTTGTTTATATTCTTCTTTACCTGTATCTTGCATACTTGATTGTTGATCAATTTGGCTGTCCATCTGTTTTAATGCATTGATATAGTTATCAAGTTCCACGCTATCTTTTTGCGATTTATAATCTTGTAACATTTTATCCATCGCTGCATTGTGCTCGTCAAATAATGAATTTTGTTTTTCAATTAAAGTCGAAACATTATAATCTGTGTTCACTCTGAACGTATCTGAATTCGCACTCAATAATGATTTATTGTATGTTTGGAACCATTTTGTAATATCTTTGTTTGCAGAAATTGAATTTACAAGCGTATCTGTAAATAATTCCGGGAAGTCGTTAATTGGATTTAATAAGTAATTCGAGAATTTACTATTCACACCATGTTCACGCGTCATAATAGCGCCAACATTTTTTTGTGCATTATGTAAATTATCAATGATGCTTGTTAAATAAATTTCGACTAAGTTTTTGTTAAAGTCGTTAAGTACATTACTTACAACTTTTTCTGTATTTTTAGCTACTTCTTCTTTTTGTCCTACAGCTGTTTTATACTGTAGTGATATTTTCGATGGTGTTTTAGCGTCTAATTGCATTGCCAATTTTGAAAAGTTTTCTGGGATAACAATCATGACTTGGTATCCGCCATTTTTCAAACCAGACTCAGCAACGTTTCTTGTTACTGTTTCAAATTTATAGTTTTTCTCATTTGCTAACCTTTTAATAAATGCTTGACCCAGCTCAACCTTTTTACCATTATATGTCGTTGGTTGATCCTCGTTAACAATTGCGATATGTATTTTATTATTTTTATTACTTACACTTTGGGATCCTTTTTCTGATTGATCTCCATATTTTGTTTGAACAAAAAATATCATACTAACTATGGCAATTATAATAATTAAAGTGACAATTAATGCATAAATCCAATTTTTCTTTTTCATGCTTATTTCCTTTCAGTTGTTTTCTTAAAAAATGATAAGCAAAGCCACATTAGAAAATGTGACTTTGCCAATTTCAGAATGCTTATTGCAAACCGAAATTATTAGAAAGTTGTTGGTCTTGCTCTTGAACGGCATCAGCAGTGCTATTCAATTGTTGTTTAATTTCTTCTAATAATTGTGCAAATTTTTCTACTTTAGGACTAAGTTGTTGGAATTGCTCTTCGAAACGGCTGAAAGCTTGACCTTCCCAGTTCGCTGCAATTTCACCTTGTGCACGTGTTAAATCAGATAAAATTTGACGGATTTGGTCTGAACCTTGCCCGTAAGATTGCGATTTTGCTCTGATTTCCTCTGGACTCATCTTAATCATTGCCATAACTAGAAACCTCCTGAATATTTTAAGTTTATCAAAACTTTTTAGGGACACTATTTTTTGAAAAAGTGCTCCTTACTCAAATAATATATAAATTATTAGTATATGTATATAGTTTTTTAAGTATTTTTAGCTTTTTTTAAATAAATATATTGAATATACCCATATATTTTTAATTAACCATTCATTTTTGTAATATAAATGTGTATACTAAAATTAAATTAAATACATAAAGGATTAAATGGTTATTATGAAGAAAACAATTTTACTGACGATGACAACTCTTACTTTATTTAGTATGTCGCCTAACTCGGCTCAAGCATACACGAATGATAGCAAAACATTAGAAGAAGCAAAGAAAGCACACCCAAACGCACAGTTCAAAGTGAATAAAGACACCGACGCGTATACTTATACTTATGACAAAAACAACGCGCCAAACAACAATCATCAAAATCAGTCACGTACAAACGACAATCATCAACACGCAAATCAACGTGATCTTAACAACAATCAGTACCATTCTTCATTAAGTGGTCAGTATACGCACATTAATGACGCAATTGATTCACACACACCGCCTCAAACGTCACCAAGCAATCCTTTGACACCAGCAATACCGAATGTCGAAGACAATGACGATGAATTAAATAACGCTTTTTCAAAAGATAACAAAGGGCTTATTACAGGCATCGATTTAGACGAATTGTATGACGAATTACAAATCGCCGAATTTAATGACAAAGCAAAGACTGCTGACGGTAAACCTTTAGCATTAGGTAACGGTAAAATCATTGATCAGCCTCTTATCACAAGTAAGAACAACTTATATACTGCTGGACAATGTACATGGTATGTCTTTGATAAACGCGCCAAAGATGGACACACGATTAGTACATTTTGGGGGGATGCTAAAAACTGGGCAGGCCAAGCTTCAAGCAATGGCTTCAAAGTAGATAGACACCCAACACGAGGATCAATTTTACAAACAGTAAACGGTCCATTTGGCCATGTAGCCTACGTTGAGAAAGTTAATATTGATGGAAGTATTCTAATTTCAGAAATGAATTGGATTGGTGAATATATCGTTTCATCAAGAACCATCTCTGCTTCAGAAGTTTCATCATATAATTACATCCATTAAATTAATCATGACATCAATAAAAAGCGACCAGTTCTCAGTTTACAATTCGTAACACTGCAAAATTGGTCGCTTTATTTTGTATGTTATCCGATTATAAAATATGATGTCTACCTTCAAAATTGCAATAACTTGTCACCTTAAACTTAACCAACATTTTTCAAGAATCATTATGTAATCAAACTATTTTTTGTAGTTTATTAGATTTTCAATAACTTATTAAACATTATTATAACTAAAATTCTATTAATTTAAACAAAATTTAAAATAAACCATTTAATAAAATGTATTGTTCTGATATGATTAACTCATAAATAATTGGGAGGAAGCAAAATGTCTAAAAAGTTAAAAATTATAATTCCTATTATTATTGTCTTATTATTAATAGGTGGAATCGCATGGGGAGTTTATGCATTTTTTGCAAACACACCGAAAAATACATACTTAAAAAGTGAACAACAAACTGCAAAAATGTATAAAGATTATTTTAATGACCGTTTTGAGAACGAAGTGAAGTTCCAAGAAAAGATGAAAGATAATTCATTTTTATCTTCATTAGAATTAAGCGCAGATGCATCAGATGAAATTGTTAAGGGGCTTGGTATTCCTAAATCTGTTGTTAATGCTTCTAAAATTAAAATGTCATATGGACATGATCCTAAAAAAGAGAAATCAATGATTAATCTTGAACCAACAATAGCAGACTCTGCATTAGGGAAATTCCAGTTAGCTGCAGATAAAGATAAGCATTATTTCGAATCACCATTATTTAAAGGGAAATATAGTGTTAATAATTCTGATTTATTATCAACTTATTCAAAACTTACAGGTGAAGATGAAGAAACAGCAAAAGAAAATGGTATTACAAACCAACAACTAAATTTAAATACTCTTTTTAGTAATGCTCAAGCACAACAAAGTGACTACAGCAAAATTGCCGAAAAATATTCCGAACTTATTGTCGACAAATTAGATGACGATAATTTTGATAAAGGTAAAAAAGAAGAAATTAAGGTTAATGGTGAAAAGTACAAAGTTAGACCTGTCACGTTAACACTTAGCAGAGCTGACACTAAAAAAATCACATTAGCTGTATTAGAAGAAGCTAAAAAGGATAAAGACCTTAAAAAATTAATGGAAGAACAAGGTGCTACAAAAGACTTTGATAAGGACATCAAAAAAGCAATTGACGATGTCAAAGAAACTAAAAAGGATGAATTTGCTAAAATTCAATCTAAAATTTATACCGAAAAACATACGATTGTAAAACGAGAAATTACTATTACAGACAAAGAAAATAATAAAACTAAAATCAAAGGTACTAATACTTTAGAAGACGATAAGTTAAAACTAGATTACGCACTTGATTTCGATCAAGATAAATACACGTATGCTGAAGCGAAATATACAATTAAAGGCGTATCTTCTAAGGAAAAAGACAATAAATACAATGATAAATACGAATTTGGTAAAAAGACAGAATATGATGAATCAAAAATCAAATTAGATAACCAAGAAAAAGTAGATGGCACAAAACGTCAAGATAAAGGTAAAATCACTGTCGCATTAGATAAATATGGCGACGAAAATGAATTCACTTTTGAAAATAATATAGATTCTGACGTAAAAAATAACACTCAGAAATCTACGTTAAATATTGGCATCAAATATGCTGAAGAACCAATTAATTTCATTTTAAAATCCAGCACAAAATTGAAAGCAGATATTGATTTTGATGATAGTGGTGCGAAAGATTTCAATAGTCTATCTTCAAAAGACCGTGAAAAACTTGAAAAAGAAATCGAAAAAAATGGCGGCAAAATGTTTGAATCAATTTTAAAAAAGGCATCTAAATAACTAAAATATAAAAATAAGATTGGAAGGTCATCTTGCCTTTCAATCTTATCATTGGAGGAGTGGTTAAATGAAAACAATACATTTGTTTCGCATCTACCACTCTTTTTTATTGAAAAAGTGGTATTTGATTATCTATTTACTATTTATATTAGCGGCACTCCTTATTACATTAACGACGATCCAACATGTAACAGAAGATGACAATCATTTTAATATAGGTGTCGTAGATAAAGATCAATCAAGTGAAACGAAATTAATCTTAAACTCTATTGGTAAAGGGAGTAACCTAGGTAAAAATGTGAGCATTAAAGCATATGATGATAAGCAAGCACATACTTTGCTAAAACAGCAGAAACTTCAAGGCTACTTTGTCTTTGATAAAGGTATGACCAAGGCATTTTATAAACAAGGCGAACTACCAATTTCAGTATATACATATGATCAACAATCCATGAAAAGTGTCGTGCTATCTCAGCTAACAGATTCTGTTTACCAACGTCTTATGCGATCAATGGGTGGCATCTTAGCTTTTCAAGACTTAGCACCGAAAGCATCACATTCTGACAGTATCAATGTTATGACTGATTTGCTGATTACAGGATTAAACCGTTCAGGTGCATTTAACTTAGAACCGATTCATTTATACGATACGGGCAGTTATTATGCAATTACAGGATTTTTAACAACGGTATTCATCTTTGCACTATCTTTATTTACAGTTTTGAAAATGAATCAAGATACTGTATTGAAAGCGCGATTGAAAATGTTTCATTTTTCTAAAGAGCGTTTGTTAATCATTCGTGCGTTGATTACATGGTTTTATACTATGTTATGGAGTATCGTTGGTGTAGTTTGGATTATATTCAGTATTCCGAATACCTTTGAATTATATAATTGGCCAACGTTAGCCATTCATTTAAGCTATTATGTTACCTTTTTAATACTGTGGTTATTAATCATCGAACTTTTAACAACAGGCTTGTTGAATAGTATTAGTAAAGTCATATTAACTATTGTCATCCTGGTGTTATCTGGTTTAACAATACCTACGATTTTTTTACAACATATAGCAAATGGCGTTTTCAATATTCAACCATTCGCAGTTGTAACAAATCAATTGTTAGAAATTATTTTAAACAACTACATTTTAGAACTGCACCCTAGTTTCTACCTTATCTTCATCGCACTTTTGATAATTAATTTAGCTGTATTGGTTTGGAGGTATCGTCAATGAAGCCTTATATACAACTTGTTGTGTTCAAGCAATGGTTACAATACATCTTGCTCGTAACAACCATTGTCATCGCACTCGTACTTATTGGTATGGGTTACCGTGTAGCACATGACAACTTCAAAATACCGATTACCATTCAAGATTTAGACCAAACCACTGCATCAAAATCATTCGTCAATAAAATTAAACAATCTGACTATGTAACTATTAAAAAAGTCGATGAAGATGAAAGCTATATTGAGGATGATGTTACTAAAAAGGAAGCTATTTTAAATATGCAAATTCCTAAAGGTTTCTCTCAAAAATTAAAAGAGAACCGTTTAAAAGAAACGATACAGTTATATGGTAGAGATGACTTTATAGGTGGTATTGCTGTAGAAATTGTTAGTAGTTCATTATATGAACAGCAAATTCCTAACATTATTTATGAACACCTTGAGGATATGAAACAGCATCAATCCATCGATGCTATCAACAAGTCCTATCATAAACATACACCTGAATCTAAAATCAAATTTGTGTCGCTTACTAAACAAGCACAACACTCTATTTCAATTAGCTTAATCTTTGCGGTGATTTTATTTGTTAGCGCTGTTCAAGTAGTACTTCATTATCGTTTAAACCAACAAGCAGCATTGCAACGATTATCACAATATCATTTAAGCCGTTTCAAACTATATAGTACTTATGTAATGACACATACGATCTTGTTATTGTTGGTACTATTGGCAGTTAGTCTATATTTGTCTCAACCACTCAGCTTAATATTTTACTTAAAATCACTGTTACTTATATTGATTTATGAGATAGGTATCGTCTTTATCTTATTCCATATTCAAACAATAAGTCATCGATTATTCATGACATTTATATATGCACTTGCTATGGGTATCGTATACTTGACCATTTTCATGTAAAGGAGCGTAACTGATGATAGAAATTAATAACCTTTCAAAGCGTTACCGTAACAAACAGATTTTCAATCATTTAACCATGTCCTTTGATAGTAATCGATTAACCGTATTACTTGGTGATAATGGCGCTGGAAAATCAACATTACTTCGTATGATTGCTGGTATTGAAAAAGCTAATGATGGAACTATCAACTATTTCGGCGAAAAATGGAATCAAAGACAAATACAAAATCACATCGGTTATGTGCCACAAGACATTGCGTTATTTGAACACATGACAGTGGCTGAAAACATTAAATTTTTTAAATCACTTTGTAAAAATCCAATTAACGATACAACTATCAACGAATATTTACAGCAATTAAACTTTGATGATACGTCTGCCAAAGTATCTACATTGTCTGGTGGGAATAAACGTAAAATTAATATATTAGTAGGTTTACTAGGTCAACCTCGAATTCTCATTTTAGATGAACCAACAGTTGGTATTGATTTAAAATCTAGACATGACATCCACCAACTACTTAACATTATGAAATCTAAATGTTTAATTATATTAACTACCCATCATTTAGATGAAGTTGAAGCACTTGCAGATGATATCAAGTTAATTGGCCAAGATCCTTTTTATCAACATGTTTTAGAGGACAAGCAATGGGCTTATACCTATTATTAAAACGAAAAAAATCCCAAGTTGCGTATGATATCGTAACTTGGGATTTACTGTATTATCTACTTTGTAAGTATGACGTTGGATCTACTGCATATTGATTACCGATGCCACCAGACATACGTTGGAAGTGTACGTGTGGTGCTGTTGAATTACCCGTACTACCTGAATATGCAATTTGGTCACCAGCTTTGACTTTATCACCAGCTGAAACAGTTAAACGATTATTATGCATATACCATTGGTAGTTATTACTGTTCGCTTCTTTAATCGTTACTTGATTACCGCCACCATAGTTACTCCAACCTGCTTGTACTACTGTACCATCAGTTAATGAGTAAACTGGTGAATTTTCAGGCATTGCATAGTCGACACCGTAATGCGCACCACCACCGTGATATTGTCCATATGGTTGTAGTTGTTTACGACTTGTTAACCAGCTTGCATCTTTCGCATGACCACTAGCTGTCGCTTTACTTGCTGATCCGCCATTTTGATTAGATGTGCCATTAGGGTAATTGACCTTTCCATTACCATTATGACTGTTATACGCTTGGTTGTTGTTACTATGTGAATAATAGCTCGCGTCTGGGCCTACATTTGATTGATAACCATATTGATTAATGTGTTGTTGGCTTTGACTCGCTGTGTAGTCATTGTTATCTCCTGCTGTTGCTGGATTCACATATGTTTGACCGCTTCCATTAGCATTTGCATTTTGGGGATAACAGTTATAAAAATAATGCGTATGTCCTTGTGCATCTACGAATGTATAGTTATATTCTTTATTATCAAACATTGCTTGATTCCAGTTACCATCAGGTGTGTGATGATAATCCCCATTAGAATCAATTGTATAATAAGTACCATAAGATACGTCTTGTGATTGTGTTGACATTTGTGTATGTGCTTGTTGGGTGTTTGTCGTTTCTGCTGCATCTGCTTGATGCGCCATTGTAAATGTAGCGAAGCCCATCGTTGCAATCGCTGCTGCTGTTAATTTTTTCATGTATAAAACATCCTCCATTAAAGTTAAAGTTAAAGTTAGTTTTCAATTAAACTGTACTGCACATACTAAAAGAATTAGACAACTGAGTAAAGGATTTAATTCTCATTTTCCAACTATTTAATATTCCCGAAATGTTTTACTAAACTCATTACATTGTCATTACAAAATAGCCATACATTGATATTAAAATGACATCTCTCACTGCATTCGTTTAACCTTTTATAAATTTTCAAAATTAACAACTAATCATTCGTCCATGTTCGCGGTTCAACGTTAATGTATGATAGTAATCATCCATCAAATCATATCAACCAAATTCCACTATCAATCGCTATTGATTGTCATTCAACTTTCTAATAGTGATATGCTTCTCAGGCTTAAAAATCGTCATATCTTTTCTATTAATTAAATCATCTGTGAGCTTTAATGCTACTATTTCATTGCTGCCATAATACTTAATATATAACGTTCTTGTAGTTAAATTTATTACGGTCTGATACATCGTATAGTGATTGTCAGCATCATGCGGACGTACAATTCCAATCGGTATATTTACCGCATCTAATAAATAAAATGCATTCATTAAATCCATTTCTTTATCATTGTTTTGAGCAATGTTTGCTTTCATAAATGCCATTCTCACAAAGCGCTCAGTTGAAGTAAATCCACCTGGCAATCCAAATGTACCTGCTTCATTGCCTAAAGGTTCAATCGTTACACCTTCCAATAAATTTGCTGTTGCTGGATAAGGAGAAATATTGATATATTGTCTTAAATTACTATAATGCCAATCTAAGTCTGGATGATTTGTTAAGACACCGATAGGGTTATCTTTTATAACCACTTCACCCTCTTTAAATGAAACTTCGACTGATTGTCCAGTTGCATCGGAAACATGATAATGCAATGGCGGAACTTCACCGATATCATTTAAATATACAGCTACAACATGTATTTGGGATGCTTGTTGTTTCATATCTTCTATGCTTGTTGTATATCCCAAAATCCATGTCACAATTTCATTTTGCGTAATATTCATCGCGTCCGCTTTGTGTGTTGAGCCATATGAACTATAACCTCGGAAATATTGTGTTGAAATGGCAACGCCATGTTCATTAACACCATCACCATAAATAAAACCTTCCATATCTGTTCCTGTACCAATAAAGCCATATTGCGTTTGGCCTGTCGTGCCAGTGCGAGATGTCCAACGATAATTTCTAGGCGTCACTGCTGGCGAACCATCTAATGGATAATCATAATCCATCGTGCGTCCAAGAAGTACTTGATTATTTAAAGTTTGTATTGTGAATCCTGTGCACATTGTTCTCACTCCTCTGTACCTTCATTTACTTTAATCACTTTCAAATAAAGCTGTTTCACTTAAACATACTATAAAAAATCAATCATACAAGCAATTAATTGATATTCATTCTCAATAACTGTGGTATGATATGTAAGGAAATCATGACTTATGTGTGAGTGAACGATCATCTATACATCCGTTCACTTCATCTCATGACTTTCTATATTTAATTTTTACAAGGAGTGACATCTGTGAATAACACACAATCTTCACCACGCAGTAATATTATTATTGCGATTATGTTGTCTGCATTAACATATTGGTTGTTTGCACAATCATTTATTAATATAGGACCTCTCGTTGGTCAAACGTATCAAACCTCTCCTGCCGTGTTAAATTTATCTATTAGTTTAACTTCCTTCGCCACAGGTATCTTCATGGTGGCTGCAGGTGATATTGCTGATAAAATAGGACAACTGAGAATGACATACATGGGTCTCATAATCAGTATGTTTGCATCTCTTCTATTAATTATATCGGACATCACTGCACTGCTCATCATCGGTAGAATTTTACAAGGTCTATCAGCAGCTATCTTGTTACCTTCAACAGTGGGCGTTTTAAATAATCAATTTAAAGGAGATCATTTAAGACGAGCGATTAGTTATCTAATGATTAGTACTGTTGGTGGCATCGGCCTAGCTGGTGTTATCGGCGGTTTAATTGCCACAAATTTCGGATGGCAAACTAATTTCATCATTAGTATAGTCATTGCTTTCATTGCCATATTGCTTCTAAAAGGCACACCTGAAAAAGTAAGTCAACATAGCCATCGTCATCCATTCGATTACAAAGGTATGTCTATTTTCGCTGTTATGATTGGTAGCTTTACATTATTGTTAACACAAGGATTCGAACAAGGTTGGTTTAGTACTTTTTCATTCATTTGTCTGAGCATTTTTATCATCACTACGTTGATATTCATCATCATCGAACGTCGACATGAAGTACCTTTTATTGATTTCTCAGTATTACGCAACCGTCCGTTCATTGGTGCATTTTTAAATAACTTTGTTTTAAATAGTGGTCTGGGCGTAACAGTGGTCTTTTTCATATATGCTCAAACACACCTTGGTTTATCAGCTGCACAATCTGGACTTGTTACATTGCCATATGCCATTGTGGCAGTTGCGATGATTCGTTTAGGTGAAAAAGCAACATTACGTTTCGGTGGCAAATTGATGCTCATCATTGGTCCGTTGTTCCCTGTCATCGGCATCACTATTATTAGCATGACATCACTTCAACCATCACAATATATCATTGCTGTTGTTATTGGGTTTGTCATTTGCGCAATCGGAAATGGTTTAGTCGCAACACCCGGTCTTACAATTGCAATTTTCAGTATGCCTAATGAAAAAGTTGGTTTAGCTACAGGATTATATAAAATGAGTGGCACACTAGGTGGCGCCTTTGGTATAGCACTAAGTACTACAGTTTTCAGTATGTTACAACTAAACTATGCACCAAGTGTAGCTGCAACTGTAACATTTATCGTCAGCATTGTATTAATGATACTCGGCTCATTGTCTGCATACATGATCATTCCAAAAACAGTTAAATCTTAAATATAATAGAAGAATCATGTTTCGAAATATCTGTATCACTTTAAAATGATATGCATCAATTTCTATAAAAATAAGCGAAGAACATTTTTTATTGTTCTTCGCATACTCTAATTATTATTCACTATCAATTAGACAAAATGGCCATTTTCAAATATCACGCGTTGTTTCTGACCTTGAATATATTTATTATAATTGTCCTTTTGAAAATCAGTTAACATTAATTTAGATGTACCGTATTTTAACACTTTTTGCATTGTTTCTATTCTCATTTTTCTAAATAACCATCCATCTTTTAACACAATACGATTAACAGCATCATATGATAATTCTACTGTTTCTTTAATTTCAAATGTCTTGAATGAAATAATCGTGCACATTAAAAACGTATCACCAAAGTAATAAACATCTAAATCATCACGTTTATGTTGTCCAACTAACAAACGACCATATTCGAACTCTTTTTCTGGATATTTCAATTCTAAAAAACTAATAATCTCTTCTTCTTTTAATTTGAATTGCATTTAAAAACATCCTCTCTTAAGTTTTAACAAGCCTTAATTAAAAATTTTTTCAATCACATAGTTCAATATACATCATTTTGTTATGTTTTTTAATACTTTTTTCAAAAACAAATATTTTATTCTTTAAAATAATGACTTTTGTATTTTTCATCACAATAAACATTTTAAAATTCTTGTTATCATAATCATTAAAAGTTATTTAACCTTAATAATATATTCTCTCGCCTCAACCTTAATCGCATACTATAGGCGTCTGTTTGTAGACAATAAAAGTCATGCACCTCTTCATATGTCATCAAATGCTTATCATGATATGATGAATATAATAATCGGGTATATAACTGTATGATTAATTACACAATAAAGAGAAGGAATATAATATGAAAAAAGTGTCAATTAAAGATGTTGCTAGAGAAGCTGGTGTATCAGTTACTACGGTGTCACATATTTTAAATCATAATGATAGTCGTTTTTCCGCAACAACGATAAAAAACGTACATGCTGTTTCAGAACGTTTAGGCTATGCCCCTAACAAACATGCAAAACAATTGCGCGGCAGTAAAATTCAAACTATTGGCGTCATTTTGCCTAGCTTAACAAATCCGTTTTTCTCAGCACTGATGCAAAGTATTCATGACCATAAACCATCTGATGTTGATTTATGTTTTTTAACATCTACAGCAACTGATTTGTATGACAATATTAAACATTTAATTGAGCGAGGTATTGACGGATTAATTATCGCACAATACATTTCATCCCCGGACGTCCTAAATAATTATCTAAAGAAACATCATGTACCTTATGTCGTACTGGATCAAAATGACCATCAAGGTTATACAGATTTTGTTCGGACAAATGAATATCAAGGCGGACAACTTGCAGCACAACATTTAATAGAACTCGGTCACAACAATATGATGATTGTTGCACCATATGACATGATGGCGAATATGTCGACTCGTGTCGCTGGATTTGTTGATACTTTGCGCACGAATCAATTGCCCGAACCACAAATCGTCCATACTGAATTATCTAAGCGCGGTGGGCTAACCATTGTTGATGACATCATGGTTCAATCTGCCACTGCAATCTTCGCTATTAACGATGAACTCGCTATTGGCATTTTACGAGGACTAATTGAACATGGCATCAGTATCCCGAAAGATATCTCATTAATAGGTTATGACGATATTGATTATGCCGCGTATGTCACGCCACCTTTGACTACTGTGGCACAACCTATAACTGATATTGGCAAAACATCTTTAACCTTATTACTTCAACGATTACAGCACTTAGATAAAACCATTGATATGATTGAATTACCAACGACTTTAAAAATTCGTGCAACAACTGGCTATCATCTTTCAAACTAACTACGTATCTTCCGAAATATACTCATCATTGTTATGCCCTTAGCGTTGCTTTAATGCTGAGGGTTTTTAATCATAATTATTTCACTAAGAAATTAAAATAATAATGTATGAATTTTTAAATATGATTTAAACGTTTTCAGTTTTTATGAAAACGCATGCATTTTACAAATAAAAATGGTACGATGGCACTGGTAAAACGTTTTACTAAAAACAAATCGTGAGGTGTATAACATGAGCATTGTTGCATTACTTATCGGGTTAGGCCCCTTAATTGGCTGGGGATTCTTCCCAACAGTCGCTTCAAAGTTTGGTGGTAAACCTGTACATCAAATTATCGGTGCTACTGTAGGTACGTTAATCTTCGCTATTATATTAGCCGTAGTCACATCAAGTGGCTTCCCTACTGGAACAAATTTACTATTCGCCTTATTATCAGGTGCGGGATGGGGATTCGGACAAATCATTACATTTAAAGCGTTCGAATTAGTCGGTTCATCTCGTGCCATGCCTGTCACAACAGCATTCCAATTATTAGGCGCATCTTTATGGGGTGTCTTTGCATTAGGAAATTGGCCGGGCATTGGTCATAAAATCATTGGCTTTACAGCTTTAGTCGTTATTTTAATTGGTGCGCGTATGACAGTTTGGAGTGAACGCAAAGAAGCAAGTAACGCCAAAAATTTACGTCGTGCAGTGATTCTTCTGTTAATTGGTGAATTTGGATACTGGTTATATTCAGCCGCACCACAAGCAACTTCTATTGATGGCCTAACTGCCTTTTTACCTCAAGCAATGGGTATGGTAATTGTTGCAGTCATTTATGGCTTTATGAATATGAAAGCAGAGAACCCATTTCGTAATAAAATTACGTGGTTACAAATTATTTCAGGTTTCTTCTTTGCATTTGGTGCCTTAACATATCTTATTTCAGCACAACCTAATATGAATGGTTTAGCAACTGGATTTATTCTTTCTCAAACATCCGTTGTGCTTGCTACATTAACTGGTATTTATTTCTTAAAACAACATAAAACGTCAAAAGAAATGATTATTACAATTATCGGCTTAGCACTCATTTTAGTAGCCGCTTCTGTTACAGTATTTATAAAATAAGGAGTGTAGATGTCATGAAAAAATCAGCTGTTTTAAATGAACATATTTCAAAAGCAATCGCGACAATTGGTCATTTTGACCTATTAACAATTAATGACGCTGGCATGCCAATTCCAAATGATCATCGCCGTATCGACCTAGCTGTCACTAAAAACTTACCACGCTTTATTGATGTCTTAGCTACAGTGTTAGAAGAAATGGAAATCCAAAAAATATACTTAGCAGAAGAAATAAAAGAACATAACCCTACACAATTGCAACAAATTAAACAATTGATTTCATCGGAAATCGAAATCATTTTCATTCCTCACGAAGAAATGAAAAGTAACTTAGCTCACCCATTAAATAAAGGTAATATTCGTACTGGTGAAACAACGCCTTACTCTAATATTGCATTAGAATCGAATGTTACTTTTTAAAAATTATAACTTGAAAGGAGCATACACATGACCAACAAAGTTGTTATTTTAGGTTCAACGAATGTCGATCAATTTTTAACAGTTGAAAGATATGCACAACCAGGCGAAACATTACATGTTGAAGAAGCACAAAAAGCATTCGGCGGAGGTAAAGGTGCCAACCAGGCTATTGCCACTGCACGCATGCAAGCAGACACAACATTTATTACTAAAATTGGCACTGATGGCGTTGCTGATTTCATCTTAGAAGATTTTAAAGCGGCTCATATTGATACATCATATATTATCAAAACAACTGAAGCAAAAACGGGCCAAGCCTTTATCACTGTGAATGCAGAAGGACAAAACACCATCTATGTTTATGGTGGTGCGAATATGACGATGACACCTGAAGATGTTATTAACGCAAAAGACTCTATAATCAATGCAGACTTTGTCGTTGCACAATTAGAAGTACCCATCCCGGCTATTATATCTGCATTTGAAATTGCCAAGGCACATGGTGTGACGACAGTATTAAATCCTGCACCAGCGAAAGCATTACCTAATGAATTATTGTCACTAATCGATATTATTGTGCCAAACGAAACAGAAGCCGAATTGTTATCTGGGATTAAAGTAACTAATGAACAATCTATGAAAGACAATGCTAATTACTTTTTATCTTTAGGCATTAAGACTGTTTTGATTACGTTAGGTAAGCAAGGTACATATTTTGCTACTAAAAATCAAAGCCAACACATCGAAGCTTATAAAGTAAATGCGATTGATACAACCGCTGCAGGCGACACATTTATTGGTGCATTTGTCAGTCGCTTAAACAAGTCGCAAGATAACTTAGCAGATGCTATTGATTTTGGTAATAAAGCGAGCTCCCTCACTGTACAAAAACACGGCGCGCAAGCATCTATTCCTCTACTAGAAGAAGTAAATCAAGTTTAAATGAACCAAACACAGCTATGATATGAAGGTTTAGCATATAACATGCAACATTCGTATATCATGGCTGTGCTTTTTTATCTTTATAAAACATCATCTATTAGAAATAATTTTCCACTAAACCTATGCTTGATGACTCATGTTTAGTTATAAATGAAGTGACAATTTTTTGTAATCTTTTTAACTTCCAAATTATCGTATATAAATATGCTATATTAATGATAATAATTATCAATTAACAGGAGGTTATGCTATGTCCAAAGAAGCTGGTCATACATTTTTAGCTAAATTAGGAAAAACTCGTCTACGCCCCGGTGGTAAAGAAGCAACAGATTGGTTAATACAACAAGGGGCATTTTCACAAGATAAACAAGTGTTAGAAGTGGCATGTAATATGTGCACAACATCTATTTATCTAGCTCATACATACGGCTGTCACATTCAAGGCGTTGATATAAATAAGAAAGCATTAGAAAAAGCACAGGAAAATATTTCAGCAGCAGGCCTTGAATCATATATTCAAGTTCAACAAGCGAATGCTGCTAAATTGCCCTTTGATGACAATCAATTCGATATCGTTTTAAATGAAGCAATGTTAACAATGTTACCCATCGCCATAAAGGAAAAAGCATTACGCGAGTACTACCGAGTCTTAAAGCCTGGGGGTATCTTGTTAACACATGATATTGTCATCGTTAATGAATCACATGCCACACATGTAGTTAAATCATTATCTGCAGCAATTAATGTCAATGTCTCACCGCAGACGAAACTTGGCTGGTTAGATTTATATCATCAAGCTGGTTTTAATCATGTGCATTATCATACTGGTCCAATGAGTTTAATGACACCAAAAGGTTTAATTTATGACGAAGGTATTGTTGGAACTATAAAGATTATCAACAATGCTTTTAAAAAAGAAAATCGACCAATGTTTTGCAAAATGTTTAAAACGATGACTAAATTGCGTAAAGATATGAATTATATTACTTTTGTCGCTAAAAAAGAGCACTAAATATAATGCCACTAACTGTACTTTGTATCTATGTTTGACTGTTACTTTAATTTCTTTGTGACACTAATCATCTACTTAACAATATCGTTATCGTTGATTAGTAGGTCATCAATTTTGGTTAAAGACTTTTATAAACACTCAAACATTAACACTATACATAGTTAGTGGCATTATTTTTTCTTAAAATTTTAACATCACGGGATTGGGACAAAAATGATAAAGGGAGTAAGACAGAAATGATATTTTCGCAAAATTTATTTATGTCTCTCCCCAACCTGCATTGCCTGTAGAATTTCTTTTCGAAATTCTCTATGTTGGGGCCCCGCCAACTTGCATTGCCTGTTGAAATTGCTGTTCCAATTTCTCTATGTTGGGAGCCCGCCAATATAACACTGTAGGGCCTGAGACATTAATTTATGTCTCGGGATCTAACCCTAAAATACTTATAATATACCTTTATAATTTATCTCCATTTGATGCTATCACTTGTTGATACCAATAGAACGAATCTTTTTTCAAGCGTTCCATCGTGCCATGACCATCATTATCTCGATCAACATATATTAAACCATAGCGTTTCTTCATTTCACCAGTTGTAAATGAAACAATATCAATGATTCCCCATGGCGTATAACCGATTAAATCTACACCATCTTGATCAACTGCTTCTATCGCTGCTGTAATATGTGCTTTTAAATATTCAATGCGATAATCATCATGAATATGTCCATCTACCACTTCATCAACTGCACCAAAACCATTTTCCACAATAAAAAGTGGCAACTGATAACGATCATATAACACATTCAATGTATATCTTAAGCCATCTGGATCAATCGCCCAACCCCAATCACTCGTTGCGATATGCGGATTCTCCACAGAATGATTCAAACCACCGTTGACGATGTTGTTTTCAACTGTAGTATTAACATCATGTTTTACAGCCGTAGACATGTAATAACTAAAGCCAATATAATCAACCGTGCCCTGCTGTAAAATACTGTCGTCCCCTTCTTGCCATCCAACATCATATCCTTTTCGTGCCAGCATTTTTTTAGCATAGCTTGGATAATAACCTCTCACTTGAACATCCGGGAAAAAGAAACGTAAACGATTCGCAATTTGTGCTTCCATCATATCTTTCGGATGACACGAATATGGATAAATGGGTACATGTGAAATCATTGTTCCAATCTTAAACTTCGGATTAATCTCTTTACCAAGACGAACTGCTAAAGCACTGGCTAAAAGTTCATGATGTGCTACTTGATACAAGACTTCTTCAGGATTATCATTTTCTGTCAATGCTACCCCAGAATTCGTCCATAAAAAGATAGGATTTGATGTGTCCATCTGATTATTAATTTCATTAAACGTCATCCAATATGTCACTTTATCTTTATATCTTTCAAATACAACACGCGCAAAATGGGCAAAATAATCGACAACTTCTCTATTTCTAAATCCACCATAATGTTTCGCTAAATGAAGTGGCATCTCAAAATGTGATAACGTCACAACAGGTTCAATACCTTGTGCAATTAATTCATCAAAGATACGATCATAAAAGGCGAGTCCTTCTTCATTTGGCACATCTTCATCCCCATTCGGAAAGATACGTGTCCACGCAATCGACGTACGTAAACATTTCAATCCCATTTCTTTAAACAAGGCAATATCTTCCTTATAACGATGATAAAAATCAATACCTTCATGATTTGGATAATAGTGATTTGGATCTATAGATTCTGTAATCTGACGTGCTTTGCCATGTGCACCACTCGTCATAACATCAATTACACTTAATCCTTTGCCACCTTTATCATATCCACCTTCAAATTGATTTGCGGCAAGTGCGCCACCCCACATGAAATTTTGCGGTAATTTTGTCATTATTACAACACACTCCTAGTTTTTAAATATTTTAAAAATAACATCTTCAGTCGTAATGATTTCATTCATTGTCAGTTCTACTTTTCCTAAATCGGCAGAGTTGCTAATAACGACAATAACGTCAGCATTGTAGCCTTGTTGTTGTATATATTGCTGGTCGAATTGTAACAACGTTTGCCCTGCTTCAACACGATCATTTTGCTTTACAAAGCACTTGAATCCTTTACCTTCCAAGTCAACTGTATTCACGCCAATATGAATGACTATGTCCACACCGTCTTCTGATTGAATACCAACTGCATGCTTAGTTGGTACAATCATAGATATTAAACCATTGACCGGTGCGATTACTTTGGATTCTTCATGAGCTTTGATTGCCAAGCCTTCACCTACCATTTTCTCTCTAAAAATTGAATCTCTTACTTCTTTAAGTAAAATACGACGACCAGCGATTGGTGCTTTCACTAAAATTGGTGTTGTTACTTTTACTTGAGGTGTATAACTTGTATCTTGGCTATTAATATTGTCAGTATTCGCATCCTTTTCAACAATAGCATTCTTAATTAATCGCTGTAATTGCTGATACACTTCATCGACATTTTCGTTTAATTTTATGACTAACTGCGCATCGTTTTCTGCTACAGATGTCACATCAACTATTTGTTTCACTTCATTTGCTGTAGAAGGAATTGTATGTTGCATATGAATTGTAATGCACTTCGTGTCATACGTTACATCAACAATATTTTCGACACCACCCACAGCTGTAAGAATGTCTTGGGCTTGGTCTTTATATTTATTACTCATAAATATTACCCCCTCAACTTGATAGTAGAATGAAAATGTATTTACTTACCTCCAATTATAATTGTACCGGTTCAATTTGTAAACGCCGATACAATTATAATATTTTGTGCTATAATAATTACAGACAAAGTGAAACGAGGACAGAATATTGTTAAAGTATGAACATATTGCTAAGCAACTTAATGCGTTTATACATCAATCTAATTTCAAACCCGGTGATAAATTGCCAAGCGTGACGCAATTAAAAGAACGTTATCAAGTAAGTAAGAGTACTATCATTAAAGCATTAGGCTTATTGGAACAAGATGGTTTGATCTATCAAGCACAAGGCAGTGGTATTTATGTGAGAAATATTGCAGATGCCAATCGTATCAACGTCTTTAAGACTAATGGTTTTTCTAAAAGTTTAGGTGAACATCGAATGACAAGTAAGGTACTTGTTTTTAAGGAGATTGCAACGCCACCTAAATCTGTACAAGATGAGCTCCAATTAAATGCAGATGATACCGTCTACTATTTAGAGCGATTAAGATTCGTGGACGATGATGTTTTATGTATCGAATATTCTTATTATCATAAAGAAATCGTGAAATATTTAAATGATGATATTGCTAAGGGCTCTATCTTCGATTATTTAGAATCAAACATGAAACTTCGTATTGGTTTTTCAGATATTTTCTTTAATGTAGATAAACTCACTTCAAGTGAAGCTTCATTACTACAATTGTCTACAGGTGAACCATGTTTACGTTACCACCAGACTTTTTATACAATGACTGGCAAACCCTTTGATTCGTCTGACATTGTATTTCATTATCGTCATGCACAGTTTTATATTCCTAGTAAAAAGTAATAAATACATAAAAACGTCTATATCCCAGTTTTAAACCGGAATATAGACGTTTTTTTACGATAATAACAATGACTCAAATTGCTATTATCTTGCTTAGGTTTTTCGTTTTAGAAGAATATTGCTACAAAGACAGGCACAACTGCTACAACAACTACACCAACTAACACTAAAGCTATACTTGCCATTGATTCTTCTACAGGTCCTAATTCTTTGGCTGGTGCTACACCTAATGTGTGACCACTTGTTCCAAGTGCTAATCCTCGGGCAATAGGGTTAGTAATTCGGAAAAGCTTCAAGAATTTATTACCTAGGGCATAAATAATGACACCATTTAAAATAACTGCTAATGATGTTAATTCTTTTATACCACCGATACCAGCTGATACTGGTAACGCAATCGCTGTAGTTGCTGCTTGAGGTAACATTGATAAAATAACATCATTGGCAAATTGAGCTAACTTCGCAAAAGTTAAAATAATTAATAACGCTACAACTGTACCGATACCAATACCTCCGATGATACGATGCCAATGTTTAACAAGCACTTCACGCTTTTTATATAACGGAATCGCAAAACAGATTGTTGCTGGTTCTAAGAAGAAGTAAATAATGTCTCCACCTATTTTGTAAGTCTTATACGGAATGCCTGTTAAATAGAGGAAGGCCACACCAAATACCATACTGACAAATAGCGGTGCGAATAAGAAGAAACGATTTGTTTTTTCAAATAATATGGTCGCTAAGAAAAATGGTATAACGGATAACAGTATTCCGAAGTAAGGTGTGTTTAGTGCTAAGTGGTTAATCATGAGCTTGTGCCTCCTCTATTTTGATCTTTTTTGTGACTTTGTCACCTTTAGATCTCGAAGTAACTTTCATAATAATTTGTGTGACATAGCCAGTACAAATAAGTAATAGTATTGTTGAGACGATTATTAGTCCAATGATTAAAAATGGCGCTTGGCTAATGACACCTAAAGAGTTAACAACTGAGATACCGGCTGGTACGAAGAGTAAGCCAATGTTATTTGTTAGTGTCGTTCCTACTTTTTCGACTTCGCCTAACTTAACAGCACCAGTGCATAATAATACAAATAATAATACTAAACCGATTACTGATGCAGGCATAGGAATTGGCATAAATGATTCAATTATTTTCGATACAAAGAGTACTAAAGCAATTACAATGACTTGGTGAAAAAAGTGTGCTGGTTTTGATGCGTCTTTTTGTTGTTTCACGACCATTGCCTCCTACGTTTGATTTAACTAAAGTATAGATGGCTCACTTCGATTTGCGTGAATTTTAGTCCGAAATACAAAATATCATAGGTAAAATGCATAAAAAAAAGGATTACTGTTAAAGTAATCCTATCGACGCTTTAAAATCTTTCATAAATGAACGTCCAACTTGCATCTTGACACCATTTGTCAATATTACCATATAAGTATAATTAAACCATTGTTGTACTTCTTTAATGTGTTTCGTGTTAATAATATATGAACGATGAATACGTATGAAATAAGCGGGATTCAATCGTTTTTCATAACGATTCAATGGCTCTGTTGTTTCGTATTTATGATTCGTTGTATGTATGGTTGTAATACCATTATGTGTGCCAATCCCAATAATATTTTGTTGCTTTAACATGTGAATTTTATCGTCAATTTCAACAGGTAAACTTTGATCAAAATTCGCCGACATATCATTCGCAATTGCATTTGCGCTATTATCATCTTTGGCTTTAGTCGCACGAACTTTATTGACTGCTTGTTCAATACGTTTTTGACCAAACGGTTTCAAAATATAGTCTGTCGCATTTAATTCAAATGCCTGTACTGCGTATTGGTCATGTGCAGTTGCAAAAATAATCGCAGGTGGCTCTTTCATCTTTTGAATTTTAGCTCCTAATTCGATTCCATTTTCATCCATTAAATTGACATCTAAAAATATAATGTCATATTGATTTATCAGTAATGCTTCCAATGTTTCTTTTACATTTTCTGCCTCATTAATTTCTTCAAAACCACCAATTTCATTTAATAAATATGTTAATTCATTACGTGCTAATGGCTCATCATCTATGATTAATGCTTTCATATTTATTCCTCCTCTTGTCTTTCATAAGGAAGTACACACCAAAAAGTGGTACCGCTCGATGTCGATTCAAATTGTAATGCTGCGGATTTTCCAAATAATCCTTTTAGGCGTAAGTTTAAATTTTCTAAAGCACTACCAGTTCCAGATTCTGATTCTACAGATGTTTCTCCCAACAAATGCATTTTATCTTTAGAAATACCCTGACCATTATCTTGTACAATAATACGTACATGTGTTGCAGTTTCTTTAATCACTGACACGTCAATATCGTTACCTTGCTTTCGATTCGTAAACGCATGTTTGATGGCATTTTCAACTAAAATTTGAATTAAAAATGGTGGTACAAGCACATCGCGATATTTGTCTTCAACATTAATATTGATATTAAATCTTCCTGGATAACGTGCTTGTTCGAGTGATAAGTATGCACGCACTTGACTTAACTCTTTATCTAAAGTAATCGTATGTTGCTTTGAGCCTTGTAAATTCGCTCTGAAAAAATAACTCAATTCTAATAGTAACTCTCGTGCCTTTTCACTATTTATTCTAACTAAAGCTGAAATCGTGTTAATTGAATTGAAGAAAAAATGTGGACTCACTTGTGCCTGTAATGACTTAATCTCAGCATCTTTCAATAACTTACTTTGCGTTTCGGCTTCACCAAGTTCAATTTGGCTACTAAAAATATTTGCCAATCCTTCTGCAAGTTGACGTTCCACAAAAGTTAAATCATTAGGGTTTGTAAAATACATCTTCAATGTACCGACGATAGAACCATGCATCTCAAGTGGTATCACGATAGCTGCTCTAAGCGGGCAATTCGGATGACTACAACCAATCTCTTCTTTAGTATGAACTTCTTTCAACTTCCCTGATTTCAATACATCTTTAGACAGACTTGTTAATATTTCATTTGTTGGTATGTGATGATCACTACCTGCACCTACATGCGATAAGATTTCATTTTTGCTTGTAATTGCTACGGCAGATACTTTCATTAAATTTTTAATAATCATCGCAATTTGCTGTGCCGATTCTCTATTCAATCCTTCTTTAAAATACGGCAATGTCTGGTTCATCAATTGCAGTACATCATGTGTTTGAACAGCCTTCATTTGCTCCTCTTGCTTTAATGTTGAAATGATAATAGACATAAAAATCGCCGTACCAACGCTATTAACAATAATCATTGGTAGTGCAATTAATGATATGAGGTCAACCGCATATGCTTTGTCGTGGGAAAATGTTAAAATGCTCAACATTTGAATCATTTCCATAACAATTCCAATCATGGCACTTTTCGCAATACTCGGGTAACGCTTGCGTCTTTGAGCTTGTAAGCCAAAATAACCAGCAATTATACCGATAAATATAGATGAGATAAGATAAACTTGTGCATCCGCCCCACCCATATACACTCTGAAAATACCTGAAATAACGCCAACAAATAGACCTACAAAAGGTCCACCAACTAATCCTGCGACACCTATCGTTAATACACGTGTGTTAGCTAAAGATACATCATCATCTAAACGGAAGTACACACTTCCTGACAAACTATGTTGATGATCGATGACGATACCAGTTAAATTAGACATTAAGGCAAACAAACTGAAAATAATACATAATTGCCAACGTGCTTTCCATGTACGTCGACGATTCATTAAGTTTTTAAAATATGGAATATTCATCAACACATAGGCCAAAATAATAATTAAACCTACACGCTCAAGTAATAACATTGTTAGCGATAGCACGATAGCACCTCAGTGAATTATAATTATGTTTATTTTATCATAATAGTGTATGTAAAATTCATGAATAAATTATTAAAAAAACACGCTACTATTTAATTACCTATACCATTAAAATTTCATATCAATTCTTATGCTAAGTTGACAATTTTCCTTTTCAAAATAATGACTATCATGTCACTAAATTTCTGTTAAGTATAGCGAAAAACTGCTGACATTAATTTGCCAACAGTTTCTAATCGCGCTATTTATGATACTTTTTTAAATAAAACATGATTCTCTAAATGAACATGCTCATGTGTTAACACTTCAAGTGCTTTTAATCTCTGATAAACGAGTCGCCAAGTACCACATGCCTCTATCGGTGGTTCATAGCTTGATGTTAAATCGCTCATTTTCACTAACAATTGTCCCGTTGCAATGTGATCAGATACTAAATCATCAATCACTGTATTAATATCGTCTACTACTTCACCTTGTTCATATTTAATTAGTTTTGGAAAATCAACATCATCTTCTTTTTGCATATGCTCTAACATGCCATTTTTAAATGTATCATATGTTTCTTTTAACTCGACTAAATATGGATGATTAGGTCCATGTACTTTCGATAATTTCGTCACATAAGGTGTTAAATTTTTAAATTCTTCTCTAAGAGGTTCATGATATGCTGCTTGAATATATTGAATAAGTGACGAAATATTTAAAAATTTAGGGTTAAGCGAACCTGGTGTATTCGTTTGTTCAACGTCGTTGAGACGCTGTAATAATTCGTTCAAATCTACATTTTTCTTTTCTAAGGATGCTGCTTCTATACTTACTTGTCCACCACAGCAAAAGTCTATACCTACGCTTCTAAAAATATCTGCTGCTTTCGGATAATCTGTTACTACATCTGCTACTATGTCATTTTTATTTATCATTATAGACGACCTCCTCATTTTCAGTGTATACAATTTAATGTATTTGAAAATGAAAATCAGGGAAATGTCATAATCATGTCATAAACAGCAAAATAAAGCCCTCAAATTATGTTAGTTCACATAGATTTGAGGGCATTTGTTATTTATTTTAGCGAGTAAGTCATATGTGCAGTGTTTAACTTAACAATATTTTTGAAGTCTCGCTTCTTAATATCTTTACTAAGTAAGATTTCCACTTCGTTTTCTGACGTTTGGCTTAACATTCCCATAATCATGTCGTCTTTTAGCACGACACTAGCCATACCTTCTTCAAATACATATCCACGATCCAGACCAGTTAAAATGATTTTGTTTTTACCTTTTAACTTCATTGAGATTGAATCCGTTAATGTAATAGCTGTAAAGTATAACGAAATGTTATTAAAGTCTTTTGTGAAATACGGTGTTAATCTATAAAAATCATTATTCAAATGAATTAATGCACTTGTTTCTGCAGTATAAGCATATTTATTACGTTGATTACCAACACGCACTTCAAATACTTCCGTACCTATTTGGACTTCTAAGAAAACATCCCAAATTTTTTCTTTAGGTAAATACGCTTTAATATCTTCTAACATAATGTTAAAACGATATTGTTTGTTCGCATTGACACTTAAAGGTACATACATTGTGTGCTTCTTGTTTCGTGAATGTAATTTAAGTCTGACATCATAATGTCCTTCGCCAATCATAAATTCATTTAGCGTTAGCTCTGTAACAATTTTATGATTATCAAATTTAAATGCTGTCATTTTCACTTTTGGCTTAGCGATATCAATGCCTTCAAAGTATGGTTCGCCTTCATTGAATTGAATGTTTAATTTACCATCTACAATATCAAAACGGTAGTATTGACCTTGACGGTAACTTTCTTCTACAGTTCTATAGTTGTCTATGTCTTTCGCTCTCGCGTAGTGTAACAATGGTCGTAATTTACTCATCACCAATGCATCTACACGTTCTGGAACTGCTTGTATAAAGTCTCCTAGAGCATTAATCCATTGTGGTTGCTCTTCTAGTTTAACTTTAAGTGAGAAGCCATTCGTACGAGAAAAACTAAAATGACGATTTAAAAATTCTGCTAAGATTTGATCTTTATGGGCTTCTTCTAAATCTGCATTTAATATTTCTACAGCAATCAATCTCATGACTTCGTAAAAGTCTTCAGGTGAAACATACGCACTACTCATATGTTCCCCTTCACGCTTTGTAGCATAATAATACGCTTTATCACTTAACACACTGATTCGATTTGCATTCAAATATGCTTTCATTGTAAATAATTGATCTTCTGCACTCTTTAATTCTTCTGGAAAATAAATGTCATTATCTTTTAGTAATGCTGTTCTATAGATTTTAGTCGGGCTTAAAGTATAGATAATTCTTGAATTTAACAAAGTAACTTCAGGTGCTGTTTCTTTAAACATAGATTGTGGTACACCACGACCATTAACACCTTTCATTTTAATCAATAAAACATCTGAGTGATGTTCATCAATAAATGCTGCTGCATCCTTTAAAGTCTCTTTGTTTATATAGTCATCGGAGTCCACAAATAATACAAATTCACCTTCTGCTTGTTTTAACGCCACATTTCTAGGTTTACCTGGACCACCAGAATTTGTTTCGAGTTGACTTACTTTCAAGTTCAATTTATTACGATACTTTTCAACTATTTGTAACGTTTGATCTGTTGAACAGTCATCAACTACAACCACTTCAAATTCAGTTTTCGGAAAATCTTGTTTCGCAAGGCTATTAAGTAATTCTGTTATATACTTTTCTGAATTGTATGTTGGAACTATTACTGAAAATTTCATCATTATACCTCTCCCACTTTGACTACTATATAAACTTAGCTACCAAATAAATTTCTGACTAAACGCTCACTTGATCGACCATCTTGATATTTAAAATGTTTATCTAAGAATGGAATGACTTTTTCTCCTTCATAATCTTCATTGTCCAAGGCGTCCATTAATGAGTCAAATGATTGCACAATTTTACCTGGAACAAATGATTCATATGGCTCATAAAAATCACGCGTCGTAATATAATCTTCTAAATCAAATGCATAGAAAATCATTGGCTTTTTAAATACTGCATATTCATATATTAAAGATGAATAGTCACTAATTAATAAATCTGTTATGAACAGTATATCATTAACTTCTCTAAAGTCAGAAACGTCAACAAAATATTGTTTATGTTTGTCTGCAATATTAAGTCTATTTTTCACAAATGGATGCATTTTAAATAATACAACCGCGTTATTTTTTTCGCAATATCTTGCTAAACGTTCGAAATCAATTTTGAAAAATGGGTAATGTGCTGTACCATGACCACTACCTCTAAATGTTGGTGCGAAAAGAATGACTTTCTTACCTTTAATAATTGGTAATTCATCTTCCATCTCTTGTTTGATCTGTGTCGCATAAGCTTCATCAAATAGTACATCAGTACGTGGAACACCTGTAGGCACTACATTTTTCTCTTTAATACCAAATGCTTCAGCGTAGAATGGAATATCGGTTTCAGATGATACATAAGCTTTTGTATAGCTACGATGATTTAATGAATCAATAAATGGTCCACCCTTTTTACCAGTACGACTAAAGCCAACTGTTTTAAAGGCACCAACGGCATGCCATACTTGAATAACTTCTTGAGAACGTCTAAAACGCACTGTATAAATCAATGGGTGAAAGTCATCAACAAAGATGTAGTCTGCCTTCCCAAGTAAATATGGCAATCTAAACTTGTCGATGATGCCACGTCTATCTGTAATATTCGCTTTAAAAACAGTGTGAATATCATACTTTTTATCTAAATTTTGACGTAACATTTCGTTATAGATGTATTCAAAGTTTCCAGACATCGTTGGTCTAGAGTCTGATGTGAACAACACCGTATTCCCTTTTTTCAAGTGGAAAAATTTCGTCGTATTAAATATCGCTTTAAAAATAAATTGTCTTGTATTAAATGATTGTTTGCGGAAATACTTACGCAATTCTTTATATTTACGAACGATATAATTACTTTTAACTTCTGGAGTCGTTACAACAACATCAAGGACAAATTCATTAACATCGCTAGAAATTTCAGGTGTAACAGTATAAACCGTTTTCTTTGAAATGCCGCCTTTTCTAAATTCTTTTAGGTAAGTCTGCAATAAGAAATTGATTTTACCATTTTGTGTTTCTAATTCGTTGTATTCTTCTTCTTGTTCTGGCTTTAGATTTTGATATGCATCATTAATCACATCTGGGTTTAACTGTGCAATATAATCAAGTTCTTGCTCATTCACTAATAAGTACTTATCTTCAGGTAAGTAATAACCATTATCTAAGATAGCTACATTGAAACGACAAACGAATTGATTCCCATCTATTTTGACATCATTCGCCTTCATTGTACGTGTCTCAGTTAAATTTCTTAATACAAAATTACTATCTTCTAAATCTAGGTTTTCACTATGTCCTTCAACGAATAACTGAACACGTTCCCAATAGATTTTATCTATATATATCTTACTTTTAACCAACGTTAATTCATCCTTTTCTATTTACATAATCCATTTTAATACTGTTTTACCCCAAGATGTAGACAGGTCTGCTTCAAAAGCTTCTGTAAGATCATTAATTGTTGCAATTTCAAATTCTTGACCTTTTAACAACGCTAATTTATCTACAATATCTGGGTATTGAATGTATAAGTCTACAACATCTTGGAAATCTTTTGAACCACTTCGACTACTACCAATCAACGTTAGTCCTTTTTCCAATACTAGACGTGTATTAACTTCTACTGGGAACTCACTTACACCTAACAGTGCAATGCTTCCTTCTGGTGAAATATAATCAATCATTTGATTTATTGCTGATTGGCTACCACGCCCACCAACGCACTCAAATGCATGATCAAATGTTAAGCCTTCAGGTATTTTATTAATAAAGAAGACATCATCAACAAATGAGAAGTGACTCAATTTATAATCTGTTTTACCAAAGACATATATTTTAGACTCTGGATATAATTTACGTAATAAAATGGCTGTAATGTAACCTAAGTTACCATCACCCCAAATACCAAATGTATTTTTATTTGAAATAGATTTCTTTTCAAAACGACGAATAGCATGCAAACTTACTGTTACAAGCTCTGTATATGAAATAATACTTAAATCAATATCATCAGGTAGTGGTACAGCTCTATCATGATTTAGCAACACAAAATCTTGCATAAACCCATCATGTCCACTTGATCTGAAGTAGCTCGATTTTAAATAGTTTTCAGCAATGACATCGTCTTTTTCTGTCGGCGTATTCGGTACCATAACTACTTTTGTACCTTTATTAAACACACCTTTACTGTCAAATACGACTTCACCAACACCTTCATGAATTAAAGACATTGGCAATTTCTGAGATAAGACATTCTCATCACGGCTACCAGTATAATATCTTTGATCGGCAGCACAAATTGACATATATAAAGGACGTACAATGACATAGTCACTGTAAATATCTACGTTGTTATACGTAACTTCAAATTGTCTAGGTGCAACTAATTGATATACTTGATTAATCATCGGCAATACCACCTCGAATAATAGCATTCGCTACTTTTAAATCGTAAGGTGTTGTTACTTTAATGTTATATAACTCACCTTTTACAAGTCGAACCGGTTTGTTTGTTTCTACAATAATCTTACAAGCATCAGATAAAATACTCTTTTGCTCATCACTCAACTGTGCATAGCTTTCTTTTAATAAATTAATATTAAACGATTGAGGTGTTTGACCTTGGTACATTTCATTACGCACTGGAATTGCATCAATCGTTTGATTATCTTTAGATGTAACAATCGTATCTATAGCATCAATCACTGTATCTACTGCACCGTACTCTAAAGCAGCTTGAATATTTTCTTTAATAATACGATGCGTTAAAAATGGTCTAACTGCATCATGTGTCACAATGACATCGTCATCGTTAATACCATTTGTTGATTCAATATGTTTAACGATATTCATAATTGTATCGTTACGATCGCTACCACCTTGAATGACTTCAATTCTTTCATCAGAAATTTTGAATTTTCTAAGTGTATCTTTCGTATGCGTCATCCATTGTTGTGGCGTCGCGATAATAATTTTTTCAAAATCATTAATTAAAATAAATTTTTCTAATGTATGGATTAAAATCGGTTTGTTGTCTAAATCTAAAAATTGTTTAGGTAAAGGTACGTTACCCATTCTTGAGCCTATACCTCCAGCTAGAATACCAGCGTATTTCATAAAATACTTCCTCCATTCAACTATATCTATATTTAATTATTTAAATTTCGTTGCATTTTTCAATTGAAAACTCATTTTAAAATCAAAACTCTAAATGTCTATGTATTACTTAAAATTATACATATTTTGCTTATATTTTAGCATATTTTGTTTAAACCTATATTACATTATATCAGACGTTTTCATACACAAATAATAACATACAAGCAAACATTTCGTTTATTATTTATATCACTTAACTAATTAATTTATAATTTTTTATTGTTTTTAAGTTATCACTTAAAAATCGTTTGGCAAATTCGTTGTGACGCGTATCCATCTTCTAATGAACAGAATTTCTGATAAAATACCGTTCGTGCTTCAATATACTCATTTGCAGTCTCATCGATTTGTTTTAATGCATCAATGAGTGCTGTTTGATTTTCAACAATTGGACCTGGCAACTCTTTTTTATAATCCATGTAAAAACCTCTAAGCTCATCGCCATATTTATCTAAGTCATACGCATAGAAAATTTGCGGACGCTTTAATACACCGAAGTCGAACATGACAGATGAGTAGTCGGTAACTAACGCATCGCTGATTAAGTATAAATCCGAAATGTCTTCATAATCTGAAACGTCTTTCACAAAATCATCATGTTCATCAATACGTGTCACAACTAAATAATGCATGCGTAATAAAATGACATAATCATCATCCAGCGCTTGACGCAAAGCTTCTATATCAAAGTTAACATTAAATTGATATGAACCTTCTCGAATCGCTTCATCGTCACGCCAAGTTGGCGCATACATAATCACTTTTTTATCTAATGGAATATTTAATCTTGTCTTAATACCGTTAATATATTCAGTATCATTGCGTTTATGTGATAATTTATCATTTCTTGGATAACCTGTTTCCAAAATCTTATCTCGACTAACATGAAATGCATGTTGAAATATCGATGTCGAATATGGATTAGGTGACACTAGATAATCCCAACGTTGGCTTTCTTTTTTAAAGCCATCTTGGTAATTTTGAGTATTTGTTCCTAGCATTTTAACGTTACTAATATCCAAACCAATCTTTTTCAATGGCGTGCCATGCCATGTTTGTAAGTACGTCGTTCGCGGTGATTTATATAACCAATCTGGTGTACGTGTGTTAATCATCCACGCTTTCGCTCTTGGCATCGCTAAAAACCATTTCATTGAAAACTTTGTAACATATGGTACATTGTGCTGTTGGAATATGTGTTCATATCCTTTTTTCACACCCCATATTAATTGGGCATCGCTATGTTCAGTTAAGTATTCATATAATGCTTTGGGATTGTCGCTGTATTGTTTACCATGAAAGCTTTCAAAATAAATTAGATTCTTATTTGGCAATTTTGATAGTAATTTAAAAGTCGTATATATACTGTGTTCTATCAATTTTTTAATTGTAGTTTTAATCATGTCGTACCTCCGACGTGTTTTTGTAATTATATTAATATGTATGAGCAAGCTCATTGTAATCATGCCTATTATAGCATTTCAGCATAAAATACATTTAACCATTACACTTGTCGTTAATTATCATACGAAATACATGATTAATGTACCACTTTAACATAACAAAAAATCGTTATCCATTCATAACGTGTGTGTTTACACATTTATGAATTAGATAACGATTGGATTGATTATTTTATTTTACAAAATGACAATTCAGTTGGAAGGTGATTGCTTTTGATTGAATCGCCATATGCATGAAAAATCAAAAGGTTATTCTCATTGTATAGTCCTGCTTCTCATCATGACATGTTGCTCACTTCATTGTCAGAACCCTTCTTGAAAACTATGCCTTATGACTCATTTGCATGGCATGTAATATATGCCAACATTAGCGTCTAAACAAATCTTTGACTAAACGTTCACTTGAGCGACCATCTTGATATTTAAAATGTTTATCTAAGAATGGCACAACTTTTTCAACCTCATAATCTTCATTGTCCAAAGCATCCATTAATGCATCAAAGGACTGTACAATTTTACCTGGAACAAATGATTCATATGGTTCATAGAAATCACGCGTCGTAATGTAATCTTCTAAGTCAAATGCATAGAAAATCATCGGCTTTTTAAATACTGCATATTCATATATTAAAGATGAATAATCACTAATCAACAAGTCTGTAACAAAGAGAATATCGTTAACTTCACGATGATCTGACACATCGATAAAGTATTGTCTATGTTCACGTGAAATATTAAGTCTATTTTTTACGAACGGATGCATTTTGAATAACACAACTGCATTATGCTTCTCGCAGTATCTTGCTAAACGTTCAAAATCAATTTTAAAAAATGGATAATGTGCCGTACCGTGACCATTACCTCTAAATGTCGGTGCGAATAGAATAACTTTCTTACCTTTTATAATTGGCAATTCATCTTCCATCTCTTGTTTAATTTGTGTTGCATAAGCTTCATCAAATAGTACATCAGTACGTGGTACACCTGTTGGTACAACATTTTCTTCTCTAATTCCAAATGCTTCAGCATAAAATGGAATATCGGTTTCTGATGAAACATATGCTTTCGTGTAACTACGATGGTTTAATGAATCGATAAACGGACCACCTTTTTTACCTGTACGACTAAAGCCAACTGTTTTAAAAGCACCAACGGCATGCCACACTTGAATAATTTCTTGTGATGGTCTAAAGCGAACCGTATAAATTAATGGATGAAAATCATCGACAAAAATATAATCAGCCTTACCAAGTAAATATGGCAATCTAAACTTGTCTCTCCATTTACGTCTATCCGTAATATTCGCCTTAAATACTGTTTGAATATCGTAATCAAAATCTACTTTTTGGCGTAGCAACTCATCATATACATACTTGAAATTCCCTGATAAATTCGGACGCGAATCTGATGTGAATAATATTGTTTTGCTTCTTTTAATATGTAGTAACTTTGTAATATTAAAAATAGCTTTAAATAAGAAACTTCTACTTTCAAATGAAGCTTTATGTCCTTGTTTATGAAGCCAGTGTGCGCTTGTCGCAATGACCCCTGATTTCTCTTGAGGTAAGGTGATTTCAATATCAAATACAAATTCGTTAACGTCACTTGCTATTTCTGGAGTAATGGTATAAACCGTATGTTGTGATACGCCACCTTTGCGGAAAACTTTAGCTTCGTTGGCTAACACATAGTTTGCTTTTCCATTTTGTGTAGTCAGCTCATTGTATTCTTCAATTTGCTCTTCATTTAATGCCGCATAAGCTTGATCAATAATATTTGGATTAAGTTGTCCAATATACTCTAACTGGTCATGATAAACAAATAAATATTTATCCATTGGTAAATAATACCCATCGTCTAATATTGCGACGTTGAATCTACATATAAATGTATTACCGTCTATTTTCATTTCATTTGCTTCTAATGTTTTTGTTTCGGTTAAATTCCTCAGAACAAATTGTCCTGATGTTAAATCTACACCTTCACTATGTCCTTCAATATATAACTGAACACGTTCCCAGTATATGTTATCAATATGTATTGCTTGTTTCGTTTTTGTCATTGTTATTCCCCCATCGGTTTATTAAATCGTCCATTTCAATACTGTTTTTCCCCAAGATGTCGATAAATCCATTTCAAACGCTTGGACGATATCTTGCATCGTACATACATTAATTTCATGTCCTTTTAATAATGCTAACTTTTCAACAATGTCTGGGTACTTACGATATAAATCAACAACTTGCTCAAAATCTTTAGAGCCACTTCGACTACTACCAATCAATGTTAATCCTTTTTCAAGTACTAATCGTGTATTCACTTCCACGGGTAATTCACTTACGCCTAACAAAGCAATACTGCCTTCTGGTGAAATATGTTCAACTATTTGTTGAAGTGCAACTTGACTTCCTTTACCTCCAACACATTCAAATGCATGATCAATTTTAAGATCATCTGGTATTTGATTTACTGTAAAGATGTCATCTACAAATGAAAAATGACTTAATTTATAGTCTGTCTTACCAAATACATAAATTTTAGCTTCTGGGTACAACTTACGTAGCAAAATAGCAGTAATATAACCTAAGTTACCATCACCCCAAATACCAAAACTGGTTTTCAAAGGTATAGATTTACGTTCAAATCGTTGTATAGCATGATAACTTACTGACACTAACTCTGTGTATGAAATCGTACTCAAATCAATGTCATTAGGCAGCGGAACGATACGATCATGTGCCATCACAACGTAGTCTTGCATAAAACCATCATAACCACTAGATCTAAAATAACTAGAGGCTAAGTAATTCTCCGCAATAATATGATGTTGCTCTGTAGGTGTACTCGGCACCATTACTACTTTCGTACCTTTTTCAAATACGCCTTTACTATCGAATACAACTTCACCAACAGCTTCATGAACTAGTGACATTGGTAATTTTTTGCGCAGTACATTTTCATCTCTTCGACCTGTGTAATACCTTTGATCAGCTGCACAAATAGACAAGTATAAAGGCCTTACGATGACATGATTACCATAAATATCAACATTATTATATGTGACGTCGAACTGTCTCGGTGCAACGAGTTGATATACTTGATTAATCATCGGCAATATCACCTTGAATAATGGCATTTGCTACTTTTAAATCATATGGTGTTGTCACTTTAATATTGTATAGTTCTCCACGTACCAATTTAACTGCATGTCCAGATTCGACAATGATTTTACATGCATCTGATAAGATTTCTTTTTGTGCACTACTTAAGGCGCGATAACTATCTTGTAATAATTTAATATTAAATGATTGTGGTGTTTGGCCTTGATACATTTCATTCCTTACGGGGATACTGTGTATGTTCTGTTTATCTTTAGACATTACAATAGTATCAATTGCTTCAATGACTGTATCTACTGCACCATATTTGGCTGCTACTTCAATGTTCTCTTTAATAATACGTTGAGTTAAAAATGGTCTTACGGCATCATGAGTTACAATCACATCATCATTATTAATTCCATTTACATTGCGAATATGGTCGATAATGTTCATAATTGTTTCGTTTCGATCCGTACCACCTGCAACTACTTTGACACGTTGATCTGTAATGTTATATTTTTTTAAAATATCCTGTGTATGGGAAATCCACTGTGCTGGCGTTGCGATAATAATCTCATTAAATTCACTCACTAAAATGAACTTCTCAATTGTATGGATTAAAATCGGTTTATTATCAATATCTAAAAATTGTTTTGGTAATGGCACGTTCCCCATTCTCGAACCAATACCTCCTGCTAAAATACCTGCATAAATCATGTTGTCCTCCATTCTGTCATTACATCATTTCCATTTATACATTACTGACCTATGCCCGAACATAAGCCTAACCTATTGCTCACTTGCCTCTTTTATTAAGTCAAAGGTAGTTGTCACAATAGTGTGATAATTTTTATAAAAATGTATTTTTGTAACTGACCTTTCTAAGTTGTTTTGCCATGCAGTTAATCATTAACACTGACGATATTAAATTGTTAAAGGTATTAATGTTTACTCTTTTTCAAATTCATTATTACTGCCATCATTTTACCATATATTATAATAAATTTATCTTATTAAGTGGCTGTACTTGATTTTCACTCTAAAAATTATCAAATATTGCCATCTTATTTTAAGTATACAAAATGCAAAACAACCGATTCACAAGCATATTTCACACAAGTAAACCGGTTATTTAGCAACGTATATTCGAAGATGAATTATTTCGATAGTATCTGTAGACCAGACGGCATTCGCACTTTCATAGCTATAACTATACCAGCGTTTTCGTCCTCAAAGGTGCATGCTAATAAATCGTAAACATGACTTTATCAAATCGTTCTTTCTTGTTAACTAATTTATCAAATGTCTCCGGGCCTTTTTCTAACGGTAAAAAATGAGAAATAATAGGCTTTACATTAATATCTTTCGTCTTCATATAATGTAAGGTTGCCGTCCACTCTTTCCCCGGAAAATTACTGGACAAACAGTTCCAAGAGCCACATATTGTCAACTCGTTACGCAGAATTTTTTCAAAATGAACGCGATCAATCTCAATATCATCATATGGTATTCCGAGTAATACCACCTCGCCACCTTTTTTCGGTAGCGTCAATATTTGACCAATCGTAACTTTAGCACCTGATGATTCTATAGCTAAATCGATTTGATTGGCGTAATGATTTTCGATGAATTTCTCAAGGTTTTCTTCTTTTGAATTGATTGTTTGATGTGCGCCCAATGATTTTGCAATATCTAGTTTATGCGCATCTATATCTATAGCGATGATATGTGCAGCACCAAATATTCGTGCCCATTGAATAGCTAACAATCCTATGCTGCCACACCCCATTACTGCAACAGTCATACCAGGTTGTATATTCGATTTATAAAACCCATGTGCAACAACGGCTGATGGTTCAACCATTGCTGCTTCAATGTAATCAACATTGTCTGGAACCTTTAAAACATTTTGTGCTGGCAATTTGACATATTCCGCGAACGATCCAGGTTCATATGAGCCAATGACGAATAACTTTTCACATCGCGCATATTCACCTTTTAAACAATACTCGCATTGATAACAAGGTATTGCTGGGCAACCTGTCACTTTGTCGCCTACATTAACATGCGTAACATCACTTCCAATGGCATCTACAACACCTGAAAATTCATGACCAAATGGCATACCTTTAATGTATGGCCCCATTTTTTTGTATCGTGACGTGTCTGAACCACATATACCCGTTGCGCGCACTTTAACAATAACGTCATTCGCACTTTCAATGACTGGCTTATCATTATCCTCATACCGTAAATCTTCCACGCCATATAATTTCAAAGCTTTCACTTGTAAATCACCTCAACTCTGATTTAATTCACAACTTTTTTCTTTTTAAAAATACCTGTCGCAAAATAACCTGCAATGACGATAGAATTACTTACGAGTAAATGTTCCATATAAAAATCAGTGATTTGTCTCAATGGCCCAAGCATAAAAGTTAGCATTGATTCTACCATATTAATTCTCTCCTTCATTTTCATCTAAATCGAGCGGCTTAAGTAATGCTTTAATACCTTCGCCAGATTTTAAATGTTGATACGCCTCGTCCCATTTCGAAATATCATATATTTTTGTCACCAGAGCTTCAGCATTTACTAAACCATCCGCCATAAGTTGCAATGAAGGTTCCCAATCTGCTGGCTTTTGACTTCTACTACCAACAACTGTTATTTCTTTTTGAATCACTTTTTCCATATCAAATGGAATTTCAGCATCCTTAAAAATACCTATTTGACTGTAGAAACCTTTTTTGCGTAAAATATCCAAACCTTGTCGTGCTGCTGGAACTGCACCTGAACATTCAACAACAACATCTGCACCGTAACCGTCTGTAATTCCATTGATATACGTTTTTAAGTCTGTTTGTTGTAAATTGACTACATAATCCATGTGCAATGCTTCTGCTTTATCTAATCTGACTTTGTCATTGTCCAATCCTGTTACCACAACAATTGCGCCTTTACTTTTTAACACTTGTGCTACAAGTAATCCGATTGGCCCAGGTCCCATTACAACTGCTACATCGCCAGAGTTCACTTGAATCTTAGAAACGCCATGATGTGCACATGCTAATGGTTCTGTCATAGCTGCAGACTGGTACGATACTTCATCTGGAATATGATGCAAACTTTCTTCACGTGCAATGACATAATTAGTAAATGCGCCATCAACTTGTGTTCCAATACCTTTTCGATAGTTGCATAAATTATAGTCTTTTGATTCACAGTATTCACACTCATTACAAACATAGAATGTCGTTTCAGAAGTGACACGGTCACCAACTTTAAAATCTTTAACGTCTGCTCCAACTTCAACGATTTCACCAGAAAATTCATGACCTAATGTCACTGGAAAATTAACTTTATAATGACCTTCATAAGTATGAATATCTGTGCCACAAATTCCTGCATAATGTACTTTAATCTTTACTTTATCATCTAGCGGTGTTGCAACTTCTTTATCAAGAAGTTCTAAGTTGCCATGTCCTTCTCTTGTTTTTACTAAAGCTTTCACCACAAACACCTCGATTTTTAATTGAATAGACTAAATAGTTTAAAGATAAGATAGTTAACGATATTACCACCTTGATCAATACTTGAAATTTCAGATGAACCTTTTGGCATTTGTACATTCGTACCTTTCGCCATATCTGTGAAAATAGGTGCTACGTCTGTTGCAATATATAGTGAAATTGCAATCATAATCGTACCCACAATGACAGAATGAATAATGTTTCCTCTTGCTGCACCAACAATAAACGCGACAACAAATGGTATAGTTGCTAAGTCACCAAAAGGTAGTACTTGGTTTCCTGGTAAAATAACGGCTAATAAAACAGTGATAGGTACTAAAATTAATGCTGTCGAAATAACCGCTGGATGACCTAAAGCTACAGCCGCATCCAATCCAATATAAATTTCACGTTCGCCAAAACGTTTATTTAGCCATGTTCTTGCAGACTCTGAAACTGGCATTAAACCTTCCATTAAGATTTTTACCATTCTAGGCATTAATACCATTACTGCAGCCATTGACATTCCTAAATTAATGATGTCTCCAGGTTTGTAACCTGCTAACACACCAATACCTAAACCTAAAATTAATCCGACAAAGATAGACTCTCCAAATGCGCCAAAACGTTTTTGAATTGTTTCAGGATCAGCATCTAACTTATTCAGACCGGGTACTCTTTGTAACAATTTAACTAAGTAAATACCTGGTGCATAAGAAATTGTACTTCCTGTAGCAATCGATACACCTGGTAAATCAAAGAACTCACTCATCATCGGTGCTGTCCAATCTGCTACTTTCAAACAGATAACTTGGAAAATAACTGCTGCTAATAACGCTTGCCAAATACTGCCTGATACGGCATAAACCATTGCTGCTGTAAACGTATAATGCCAAAAATTCCAAATATCTACATTCATCGTCTTTGTCACTTTAGTTACTAGCAATACAACGTTAACTATGATTCCGAGTGGAATTATAAATGCTGCGACAGATGATGCCCACGCGATAGATGATGTTGCTGGCCAACCTACATCAATCACATTCAGACTGACGCCTAAATTTTTAACCATCGCTTGTGCTGCTGGCCCTAAATTTTTAACTAATAAATCGATGACTAAGAAAATCCCTACAAAAGCCACACCTATTGTTAAACCAGACCTAAATGCCGCTCCAATTTTCTGCCTAAAGAATAGGCCAAGCAAGAATATGACAACCGGTAAAATAACAGTTGCACCTAAATCTAAAAATCCCCTTACAAAATCAGTGAAGTAACTCATATTTAAACCCTCCCTGTTATATATACATTGTCACGATACTTTCCGATTGTGATTACATTTGTCGTTACGGTCATTTCAACGACTACCCTTGCTACATTCGACTGCAATCACTTTGAATTACAGTCACTGCGTTTCTATGTCATCAACAATCATTTGTCGTGATAGTCATTTATATGCAATTTGCATATATTTATATGTTATTGACCCACATTACATATCAATTCAGTTATTTTTGTAACTCTGTTAAGATTTGTTGTTTTGTTTCTTCAATACCAATACCAGTTAAGAAATTACGTGCGTTGATAACTGGGAATTTATATTCTTTCTTTGTCATTGCAGTTGTAACTAATAAATCTGCAGTGTCTTCATAAGGTCCAACTTCTGTAATTTTGATTTGTTTAATATCTACTTTAATATTGTGTTCCTTTGCCATTTCCTCAATTGCATTATTTACTACTGTTGACGTTGCAATACCTGCACCACACGCTACTAATACTTGTTTCATTTTCAATTCCTCCAATTAATTTTTAGTTATATTCCAAATAATCATTGATTAGTGTTGCTAAAATTGTTTCATCTTTCGTTCGTAGAATCTGCTCCAATTTTTCTTCACTTTGAAAAATTTGCATCAACTGTTGTAACAGCTTAAGTTGATCATCTACTTTATCCATTGCTAACATAAAAACGATTTTCACTTCTGTCTGTTGATCAAGTGTTCCCATTTCAATAAACGGCACTTCTTTTTCTAGAACAGCCACACCTATCGTTCTATGGTTAATATGTTCGACATCTGTATGCGGTATAGCGACCGAACATAGATGCGTTGGTAAACCAGTAGCAAATTCTTTTTCTCTGTCGATGACTGCATCTTTAAACGTTGACTTCACGAACCCATTTTGAAATAACACATCTGACATTTGTGACAATACGGATTCTTTATCAGTTGCCGACAAATTGAGCATTATATTTTCTTTATGCACTAATTGCTGTCCCATCCATTTTCCCTCGCTTCTTTATTTGAATAATTTTTTAAAATCTCATTAACATCAGAATTTCTGCGACTTTGTATGATGCGCTTAATTGCGTCATTGTCTTGCGCCACATCTCTCAATTGTAGTAACGCTCTTAAGTGTGTCACTTTATCAACAGCAGCAATAGGTACAATAATATGGATTGCTGTGCCATCTGACATGTATATTGGTTCTTGTAATATCAACATACTCATCGCTGTTTTATGTACATGCTTTTCAGAGTATGCATGTGGAATAGCAATATTTTGCATGATAACCATATACGAATCATCAAATACCTGTTGCATCTCATGAATATATTTAATATCAATAAAATGATTAGCAACTAACACATCACTTGCTTTAGCAATAGCTTCATCAATATTTTCAACATGATGTATTCTTTTCACGTGCCTTGCTGGTATCAAGTCAGCTAAATCTAATGTCTTATTTTGTGTGACAATCGATCCATTAATGGTTGAAATTGAATTATAATTCGCAATAAAATCTTCTAGACCATCACGTAGTTCTGTAATGTCATTAACTGTCGTTGTGCGTTCAATTAATGCCATTAACTTGTTTATTTCCTTATCAATGTCAGCCGATTCCTTATTAATGTACTTCATCACATCTTTACGTAACTTTCGTTGCTCATTTTCAGATAAAGCTACTTTTGTGATAAATAATTTTTTATGTGTTAGGACAAACATTGGTGAAAAGACGATGTCATAATCTAATGTGTAATTTTCAAATGTTCTAAGTGAAATCGCATCTAAGAAAATAATTTCTGGAAATAAGTTTCGCAACTCGTATAACATCATTTGTGATACTGACGTGCCTTGTGTACACACGATAATAGCTTTTATCTTGCCATCGAAGTTTTCATCTTGACGTCTCAAACTACCTCCGAACAACATGGTTAAATATGCTATTTCATTATCAGGCAACGATTTTCCGAAATATTCAGTTAACGATTGACATGATTGTTTCACCATATGAAATAAGGATTGATAATTTCCTTGTAAAGGATTTATTAATTCATCACGATCCGTTAAGTTATATTTAATCCTATAAAAAGCAGGCGTTAAATGTAACAAGAGTTGCTGTGATAATTTCTCCTTATCTTCAATGTTAATAAAAGTGATTTGTTCAAAATGGTGAATCATTTGAGCGATGGCCATCGTTAAATTCGATATATTATCTGATTCCTGCAAATCAGTCCATTGCACACTTGTTGAAAGTAAGTGTAATGTCAAATATAACTTTTCCGCTTCTGGCAAATCCGGCTCATGTTGCGTCATAATCTCCGTTGCTTGATATTCTTTCGTATCCCTCAAATACTGATAATTAATATTTAATGGATTAATCACATGACCACTTTGAATTCGTCTACGAATCACACAAAGGACATAAGGCAATGAACTAAGTGATTTGTCTATAAAGCGACTCTTCAAAAATTGTTCTACCTGTTTGATCTTGTCTTTTTGATATGCGATATCTTCGAATGTTAAGTTGAGCGCCTTTAAAACTTCACTTTTAGTAATATCATGATTCAACCTTTGATCAATCAACTTAATGAAGAAACGGCGAACTTCAAATTCATCACCAACAATTTCATAACCATGTTTTCGAGAATACTTAAGTGACAAACCATGATTTTCCAATTGCTCTTTCACATGATTTATATCGTGAATGACAGTATTTTTACTGACTTGTAAATCAATTGAAAAATGGTTTAGAGACATTGCGTTTTCCTTACTAAAAAGCATGAGCATTAAATAATAACGACGTGTTTCTATGCTAAAAATGACATTGTTTCCGTTTAACATTTGCTGCTCCGATACATCTCGTTTGAATAACGTCATGATTTCAGAACTTACAATAAAATTTCCTTGGCTTGTTCTTTCAAGTTTTGGATAACCCTCTTGTTCAAGCCACAAATTGATTTTTTGAATGCGATATCCTAGTTGTCTACGAGACAAACCAAATATCGATTCAAGTTCTTTACCATGAATAGTAGGATTCAATACAATTTCTCTGAGTATTTGCTGATTATCCCCGTTCATGTTCGATCCTCCTTTGAGCATCTGAGCTCAATTTATCATCAATCGTCACACCGATGTACACACTTTGAACACATATTTTCAAAATGAGCATGTACATCATTGTGATGTTTTAACAACATTTCAATTATATCTATATTTTTTGTGATTTTAATCTTTTAAAATAAAGCAATTGAAATTTTTGCATATATTTTTGTATTTTGTGTTTTTTGAAGCATTTTTAACATACATAGCTCAATCATTATCAAATTGTCATGACCATTGTAATCCAATACAAAAACCCTAAGGACGCTTAAATCAGGCACCTTAGGGCTAACTGTATCTATTTAATTAAGTATTATTATTCGTATGTACGTAACTTATGATCTATCAAGTTCCACACTTCTTCAACATCAACTGCTGTAGCAAAATAAGCATTGGCAGGCTTACCTGTAACATGATTTAAATCGACAGCCATAGTGCCATAAGTTAGTGGACTTTGATGTTCAATGTCGATATTAACGGGTACCATTGTAAACAATTCTGGTTGTAACAAATACAAAATCGTACAAGCATCATGTATTGGACCACCGTCCATATTAAAGTGAGTCTTGTATGTTTTCTTAAAGAATTGCAATAATTCTACGACGAACTGTGCAACAGGATTATTGATACTTTCAAAGCGTTCAATCACGTGATCGTCGGCTAAAACTTGATGTGTTACATCTAAACCAAACACATTTATAGTAATCCCACTTTCAAAAACACGCTTCGCTGCTTCAGCATCTACCCAAATATTGAATTCTGCTGTAGGCGTCCAATTTCCAAATGTACCACCACCCATCAAAGTAATAGATTCAATATGCTCAGCGATTCTTGGCTCACGAATCAATGCCGTTGCTACATTCGTAAGAGGACCTGTCGCTACAATTGTTACAGGTGTATCACTCGTCATCACTTTGTTAATAATCACATCTGATGCTGGCATTGCAACTGCTTGACGTGATGGTGTCGACGGTAGTTTCGGACCATCTAATCCAGATTCCCCATGTATTTCAGAAGCAAAGGCAGCTGGTTTAATTAACGGCCTATCCGCACCTTTCGCTACTGCTATATCTTGGCGTCCCATAATATCCAATACGTTCAAGGCGTTTGTCGTATTCTTGTCAACTGATTGATTACCTGCGACTGTGGTTACAGCTAATATCTCTAGTGGACTGTCAATTGCCCCCGCTAAAATTAATGCTATTGCATCATCGTGTCCTGGATCACAATCCATAATAATCTTTCTTTTCATTTATATATCCACCTTTCTTAAGTTGTTATCGATTGCTTATGTATATTTATTTATGTGGTGAATCATGTTTATTTTGAAAAATAGTTTTAACTTTCTCATAGTTTTGGATACAAACACTATTTATCTATTTTATGGCTTATAAATTTATCCGATATTCTTTGTCACCCTACCTCGCTAAAAAATAGGATGTCTACAGATTTATACGACTTTTGTCAACTCATTTTCACAACAATATAAACAGCAATTTATATGATTGTTACATGATTCAAACAATTTTTATGAAAAATATTTTCATCCACAGAATATATATTGATATTAAATTTCTCAAAAGCTATATTGAGAATAATTAGGAGGGATGTTGATGAAATCTTTATTTGAAAAAGCACAGCAGTTCGGCAAGTCCTTTATGTTACCTATCGCAATCTTACCAGCTGCAGGTCTATTGTTGGGTATCGGTGGTGCATTAAGTAATCCAAACACCGTTAAAGCATACCCTATTTTAGATATTACCTTATTACAAAATATTTTTACATTAATGTCAGCTGCAGGTAGTATTGTTTTCCAAAATTTACCAGTCATCTTTGCAATTGGTGTCGCAATCGGATTATCTAGAAGCGATAAAGGTACTGCAGGTTTAGCTGCACTGCTCGGTTTCTTAATTATGAACGCAACTATGAATGGTTTATTAACTATCACGGGCACATTGGCAAAAGATCAGCTTGCACAAAATGGACAAGGCATGGTGCTCGGTATACAAACGGTTGAAACCGGTGTTTTTGGCGGGATTATCACAGGTATTATGACCGCAATACTTCACAACAAATATCACAAAGTGGTATTACCACCGTATTTAGGTTTCTTTGGTGGCTCTAGATTTGTCCCTATTGTCACAGCATTTGCCGCAATCTTTTTAGGTGTATTGATGTTTTTCATTTGGCCAAGCATACAAGCCGGCATTTATCATGTTGGTGGATTTGTAACGAAAACAGGTGCCATCGGTACTTTTGTTTATGGCTTCATCTTAAGATTGTTAGGTCCACTCGGTTTACATCATATTTTTTACTTACCGTTTTGGCAGACGGCACTTGGTGGTACTTTAGAAGTCAAAGGGCACTTAGTTCAAGGTACGCAGAACATCTTCTTTGCTCAACTTGGTGATCCAGATGTGACGAAGTATTATTCAGGTGTGTCACGCTTTATGTCAGGCCGTTTTATTACGATGATGTTCGGCTTATGTGGTGCCGCACTTGCAATTTATCACACAGCTAAACCTGAACATAAAAAAGTTGTCGGCGGTTTAATGTTATCCGCTGCACTCACTTCATTTTTAACAGGTATTACCGAACCTTTAGAGTTTAGTTTCCTGTTTGTCGCACCTATTCTTTATGTAATCCATGCCTTCTTTGATGGATTAGCATTTATGATGGCAGACATTTTCAACATTACAATTGGTCAAACCTTCAGTGGAGGCTTTATCGATTTCTTACTTTTTGGTGTGCTACAAGGTAATAGTAAAACAAACTACCTATACGTCATACCTATTGGAATTGTGTGGTTCTGTTTATATTACATCGTTTTCAGATTCTTAATTACGAAATTTAATTTCAAAACACCTGGTCGTGAAGATAAAGTTGCAGCACAACAAGTTGAGGCTACTGAAAGAGCACAAACTATTGTTGCTGGTTTGGGAGGCGAAGATAACATTGAAATCGTTGACTGTTGTGCAACGAGACTACGCGTCACACTTCATCAAAATGACAAAGTCGATAAAGTATTACTCGAAAGTACTGGTGCCAAAGGTGTAATCCAGCAAGGCACTGGTGTGCAAGTAATTTATGGGCCTCACGTTACAGTTATCAAAAATGAAATTGAAGAATTGCTCGGGGATTAAGACTAACCGAAATATCAACAGAACTAATGGCAACGATGTACGAAGTAAGAAGTAACATCGTTGCTTTTATTTTTAATGTTGCATTTGAAACATTAAGTTCATCATGCACTGTAGTGAGTCCGCAAATCGCCTCTGCTAGACAATCATCTTAATGCTATGATTAAAGCTTAAGTGCCAGATTTGAATTTAATTTCAACAACGACTTTCACTACATTAAAAATAGGGCTACTCGACACATATAGTTGTATCAAATAGCCCTTTATACAATTTTTTGGGGTAAGGTTTTACAATTTTTGGAATGGTATAGATTTTATAAAAAGTTATTTAAGTTCTTCTGCTTCAGCCATAATATCTTTTAATGTTTTAGCTGAATGTGCGAACTTGCTTTGTTCTTCGTCGTTTAATGGGATTTCTACGACGTTGCGAATACCGTTTCTATTGATGACTGCTGGAACACCAATATAAACATCTTCTTCATCATATTCGCCTTCTAATAATGCTGATACAGTCAATACGGCATCTTCATTTCTGAAAATCGCTTCAGTAATTCTAGCTAATCCCATTGCAACACCATAATAAGTGGCACCTTTAGCTTGAATAATGTCATATGCTGCATCACGTGTTTGAACAAAAATTTGTTCAATTTGCGCTTTGCCCTCAGGACGTTGTTCAAGTAATGTCTTCAAAGGTTGACCCGCAATATTAGCGTGTGACCATACTGGTAATTCAGTGTCACCATGTTCACCAATAATTTGAGCATCGACGCTACGTGGCGCAACATCGAACGCTTCGCTTAACAATAATCTAAAGCGTGCAGAGTCTAAAATTGTACCAGAACCTATAACACGTTCTTTAGGTAAACCAGAGAATTTCCATGTTGCATACGCTAAAATATCAACAGGATTTGTAGCTACCAAGAAAATACCATCAAATTTTGATGCCATTACTTCACCAACAATTGATTTGAATATTTTCAAGTTTTTAGATACTAAATCTAAACGTGTTTCTCCAGGTTTTTGTGCAGCACCAGCACAGATGACAACTAGATCCGCATCATGACAATCACTGTATTCGCCAGCTTTCACACGAACTGTTGTTGGAGAATATGGTGTGGCATGTTTTAAATCCATAACATCTCCTCGAACTTTTTCAGTGTCTAAATCAATGATGACTAATTCATCAACAATGCTTTGGTTCACTAATGAAAATGCGTAGCTTGAACCTACTGCACCATTACCTATTAATACAACTTTGTTCCCTTTAAATTTGTTCATTACAAAAACTCCCTTATGATTAATTCACTAACATACATGTAGTTTCAAATATGTTAGTTTAATGCTGCTTATTGACGATACAAAAGCAAATAAACATCTCTTTTATTTTCAACGCATAACTTAAAAGGTCATGTGTCATCCGCTTTTAAGTTTGTGATTTATTTCACATATAAAATGTAACATGCATTAAGTACTGGGTCAATATTAAATTGTGATTTATTTCACATTTTAATTTAATTTTTACACCTTTTTAATTTGTATACGATTACATCTTAGACGTCTTTAGTCTTCGTACTTCGCCAGTGATTATTTACACTTTCACATTTTTATTATCATGTTTACTTTTTTCTAAGAAAACAACAATGTTTTTTGAATTAGTCAAATAAATGCGCGCAATCGTCGGTGTGCAAACAGACAATTGTACACAATGCTTATTGATAAGTATTTAAAAAATTAAAAATGTCATACAATTATCAAATTTGCCATTTTATTTATATTTTCTCAAACCAATTAATTGAATATCGAAATTTTTAGTAGAATAATCAAAATAGACAGATTAAAGGAGGAGTATCATGCTTACAGAACAAGAGAAAGACATAATCAAACAAACGGTGCCATTGCTTAAAGAAAAAGGAACAGAAATTACGTCAACTTTTTATCCGAAAATGTTTAAGGCACATCCTGAACTTTTAAATATGTTTAATCAAACGAACCAAAAAAGAGGCATGCAATCTTCAGCATTAGCACAAGCAGTAATGGCTGCAGCTGTTAACATCGATAACTTAAGTATTATTAAACCAGTCATTATGCCAGTTGCATATAAACACTGCGCACTACAAGTTTATGCTGAACATTATCCAATTGTGGGGGAAAATTTATTAAAAGCCATTCAAGACGTGACAGGATTAGAAGAAAATGACCCTGTCATTCAAGCTTGGGCGAAAGCATATGGTGTTATTGCGGATGTGTTCATCCAAATTGAAAAAGAAATTTATGATCAAATGATGTGGATTGGTTTTAAACCATTCAAAATTACCAATATTAAACAAGAATCTGAAGACATTAAATCATTTACAGTTGAAACTGAAGAATATGACTTTAGTGAATTTACACCAGGCCAATACATCACAGTTGATGTTTCTAGTGATAAACTTCCATATAGAGCTAAACGTCACTATTCTATCGTATCAGGTGATAAAAACCATTTAACTTTTGGCGTTAAACGTGATGTTACAACAGAACATGAAGGCGAAGTTTCAACAATTTTACACGATGAGATTAAAGAAGGCGATACGATTAATCTAGCTGCGCCTGTAGGTGGATTCGTATTAGAGAATACGACTGAACCACAACTTTTCTTAGGTTCAGGTATTGGCGTCACACCTTTAGTAGCAATGTATGAAGCTGCCTCTGCCAAAGGTTTAGATACACAGATGGTTCAAGTTGCTGAAAATGAACAACATTTACCTTTCAAAGACAACTTCAACAGTATCGCAAGCCATCATGACAACGCTAAGTTATATACTCACTTAAAAGATAAACAAGGCTATATTGGCGCTGAAGAATTACAAGTATTTTTAGCAAATAAACCTGAAATTTATATCTGTGGTGGTACAAAATTCTTACAATCTATGATCGAAGCACTTAAATCTTTAAATTACGATATGGATCGCGTACACTACGAAACATTTATTCCAAGACTAAGCGTTGCAGTATAACTGAGAAAAGAGGTTTAGTGCTCATATGAAACTTAATCAACGTTACGTAAAAGTATTTGCATTATATTTCGTAAGTATTGTTACTGCAAATATTATTGTTAAAAATAATAATTTAATTAAAACATTGATACAAACCATAGCCGGGTACACGGTCTTTGCAGTTGGTTTGAAGTATTTAACTAAACGTAAAAATAAATGACATCTATACAAAAACAGCTATGACTTTACTTTGTCATGGCTGTTTTTTAATTGGGAGTTGGACAGAAATGATATTTTCGCAAAATTTATTTCGTCGTCCCACCCCAACATGCATTGATGTATGCTCACTGAATTTCATAAGAAAGGAGTTCACAAGATGACCGTAGATATTGGACGGATTTATGACAATAAAGATAATACCGACGCTATTCGTATCCTAGTCGATAGAGTCTGGCCGAGAGGTATTTCGAAAAGAACTGCTAACCTAGATTATTGGTTAAAAGACATTGCTCCATCTACTGAGTTGCGACAATGGTTCCAACATGATCCTAAACTTTTTGGAGCTTTTAAAGAAAAATACGAAAAAGAATTACGTGATCAGGATGCGCAAAAAGATGCTTTTGAAAAATTAAAGGATATTGTAAATCAGCATAATCATGTTCTATTGTTATATGCAGCAAAAGATACTAAACATAACCAAGCTGTAGTACTACAGCAGTTGCTCAATACTTAGGTATATATGTTTGTCGTGAATCACTATACATGTCGCTAACTTCATTTCTAATATTTATTTTTAAAAAGCATAATTACTACAATTAATTGAACTTTAATAATTACTAAACTTGAACAACATTTTACTTTAACAAAATAAAGTTTTAAAATATTAATTATTGGGTTTTACATAGTAATTAGAAAGAGAGTGTTAATGAAATGAAGTTTAAAAGACTAGCAACTATATTTTCAGCAGTATTAGTGTTATCAGGATGTGGCTCAATGCATTCATCTGGCAAAGACTTAAATATTTCGTTACCGTTAAAAACAAAGTCTATTGCACCTTATGAAACAGATGTACCAGTTAAGATTGGTGCTGCAGAATCATTATTTAAAACAAATGATCAAGGAAAAATAGAAAAAGTATTAGTGAAATCGTATCATCAACCAAATGATACAACGTTAGATATTGAATTAAAAGATAATATTAAATTTCAAAACGGTCAAAAATTGACTGCAGAAAAAGTGAAATCTAGCCTTGAAAATAGCATAAAAAAAAGCGACTTGGTCAAATATTCATTACCAATATCATCAATTACCGCTAAAGGTCAAAAACTGACAATTAAAACCAGCTCCGCTTACCCTGAACTTGTATCTGAATTAGCTAATCCTTTTATGGCAATTTATGATACAGATGCTAAATCAGATGTTAATCAAACTCCTGTTGCTACAGGCCCTTACCAAATAAAAGATTATAAGCAATCTCGAAAAATATCATTGTCGAATTTTAAGGACTATTGGCAAGGTAAACCGAAACTTGATCATATTACTGTGACGTACCAAGAAGATGGCAATAATCGCGTCAGAAATTTAGAATCTCAAAAAGATGACTTAATAACTGATGTCCCAGTTAATAAAGTTCAAGACATAGAAAATAATCAAAATTTAAAAGTGTCAAAAGAATCTGGATTTAGAACTTCTTTACTTATGTATAATCATACTAATAAAAAAATGACTAAATCCGTTCGTGAAGCATTAGATCATATCATTGATAGACAAGGTATTGCAGATCATATTTATCAAGGTTACGCGAAACCTGCAACGAGTCCATTTAATGATAAAATTCCATATATTAAAGAACCTAAGTTAACCAAACAAAATATCGAACAAGCAAAAACGTTATTAGCTAAAGATGGTTATACAAAAGAACACCCTTTAAAAATTAAGTTAATTACGTATGACGGTCGTCCAGAACTATCGAAAATTGCGCAAGTATTACAATCAGATGCTAAAAAAGCAAATATTGAAATCGACATTAAAAGTGTTGATGACATAGAAGGTTACTTAACAGACCGTTCTGCATGGGATGCAACGATGTATAGTTTCGGAACGATTCCTCGTGGAGATACAGGCTATTTCTTTAATCAAGCATATAAAAAAGATGGTGCTATTAATAAAGGAGACTACAATAATAGCAACGTTGATGCTTTAATTAATCAATTGAATCACACTGTAGATGTTAAGGAACGTCACAATATTTCTAATGATATTATTAAATTATCAAGTCGAGATGTACCAAACAGTTATATTGCTTACAACGATCAAATAGTCGCTGCTAACTCTAAGGTTAAAAATTATAAAGTAACACCTGAAGGTATCTATTTAATCGATTATCGAACAACGATTGAACGATAAGGGAGTGTGGGACATTGATTTATGTCTCAGCCCCACTTCAACTATAAAAACCACGCCGAAGTCATCCAATATGATTATGGCGTGGTTTAATTTGCTTATATGATTGTATTAATTTCTGTTTGATGAATTTCAATAAAATGATTATTACATACTTTCAGTGAATCATATTCATTTTATATAAACCTAATTGTCACTATTTGTTTAACGTGAAACACTTTTTTAACTCCAAAAAGTATTCCACTTCCACTCTTTTAAAGACTAATTATAAAAATAGCTTATGTCACAAACATATGAGCAACATTAGCTTTAATTATTATTCGTCTACTTTTTTCTGTTGTTCTTTAAATTCTTTCTGCAGTAAATTCACTTGTTTTAAACCTGCCCCCATTAAAATGAATACAAGTATCCACACAATAACGATTAAAATAAATATTTTCAACGTATCACTGCCAAGTATAGTTAAAGATGTATCCCAAATGCCATGTAAACCAACGGCTGATAAAAAGAATATTAAAAAGCGTTTATCAAAAATATCTTTGAATTCAAAGCCATGCTGTTCTTTCACAATAACTATTGCAGCACCAACAATCGCTGACCAAACTAAATGACCACCAATCGCAGTCCACGCACGTGTGAAGACAATATCTAATAATGGGACATTTTCCCCTAAAGCGAAATTCAAAATATAACCTGCTGATTCAAAAACTGCGAACCCTGCACCAATAGCAGCACCGATTAATAATCCATTCAAAATCTTATTTGTTTTCAATTTATTGACGAAATAAACAATAATGAGCGCTTTTCCAGTTTCTTCAACTAATCCTACTAAAAATGCATCGAAAAATGTTAAAGAACCAAACCTTTCGAATTGATCACTAAAAACGACAAATCTATATAATACCATCGTACTTAGTAATGAAAATACTCCGCCAATAAAGAACATGATAATAACTTCAAAAATGCTAATATTTTTAAACGCATTTGATTCATAAAAGAAGAACAAACCCGATAATGGTACTGTTAAAGCCCCTATAAAAATGAGACCCGGAATCGCGTTTGTGTTATTAAAAATCGCTGCCATGACCCATAATCCAATAAATGTTACTGTGAAAGCGATGAATACTCGAGAAAAGAGCCATGGCTTCCCCCATTCTTCTGATATATCACAAATTGCTGGCGTAGTTTTAGCAGTACCCGCTATAAATATTTCATCTGCTTCGTTTTTAGTATGTGGCTTAAATACTTCAGAAAACATATCTTTTAAATTAAGATTTAAGCTTTCATCATTGCCGGCTAGTCTACCGATTGATTTGGTTGCATTATCAAATAAACTTCTTGCTTCGTTTTTTAAATCTGCATTTTGCGCTGTTTCATGCGCTTTGGCTTCCATTTGTTTATCGATAGATTCATTATGTATGTCGGACGTCTTAGTTGATTGTGTAATTGCTGATGACATCCCCTCTTCACCTGTATTAGGTGCAACTGATTGCGTTTGTATTGTCTCTTCTTTTTCTGTATTTCTTCGATGATTAAGACCTTCCATAGACTTACCTACTTTCACTTTTCATAATAAAACTATTTTAATTTAATATTGATGGATTTTCCATATTTTAATATAAATACTTTGTTCGATTGGGCACCTTGTATTCCATATTTGAAAATCAAAACCTATTTAACTTTTTATATTCCGAGCAATATTTTTATATAAGTATTTTAATGATATTCAATTCATTACAAACCCTTGATATTACAATTGTTATCGGCCATTAAAATGTGTCTATACTGTGTCTATTATCAGAATAAAAAGATATTTCTAATTGATTTTAAACGTCGTTATGTTATATTTCTTGTAAGGGTTTACACAAAGTGTAAAAACACTATATTTTATCAAATGTGATGGAGGTGACTTGCTTGAAACAAATCACATGGCACGACTTACAACATATCATTAAAGATGGTGATGTGATTGGTTTACCAGCATTAGCTGTAGCCAACTTACCCGCCGAAGTTCTACGTGCTGTGTTAGCGCAACATGACACATATCATACGCCCAATGATTTAACGTTTATATTAGCGAATGATATCCATAGTTTAGGTGCCGCACCGGATTTAGATGATTTTATAGAACGTCGTATGATTAAACGTGTCATTATGAGCATTTTAACGGCTTCTTCCAAAACGGCACAAGCAATGAAAAATAATGACATTGAAGCTTATTTTTTACCACAAGGTATCATTGCAACTCATTATCGTCAGAGTAATCAATTATTACCTGGAGTTATTACTAAAATCGGATTAAACACAGCTGTTGATCCTAGATACGGTGGCGGTAAAGTAAATACACGAACAACTGATGATTTAGTTTCATTAGTAACCATCAACGATGAAACATACTTACACTACACATTCCCTAGCGTTGATGTGGCACTACTGAGAGGAACATACGCAGATCAACAAGGTAACATTTATTTAACTCAAGAAGCGTACTTGAGCGAGTGTTATCATGTCGCATTAAACACGAAAGCCAATCATGGGAAAGTTATTGTACAAGTTAAAGATTTAGTTGACGACTATCAACTAAAACCGAATGAAGTTGTTATCCCAGGAAATCTTGTCGATTATGTATACGTCACAGAAGATGAAAAGAATCACCGCCAAGTAATTCAGAGTCATTATTTACCAGCCTTGTCTGGAGAAGAACGAATTGATGGAATACCTGAAACCGCATTACCTTTTAATAGTCGCAAATTGATTCTCCGACGTGCTGCTCAGTTTTTAACTTATGGCGATACAATTAGCATCGGTTATGGCATCAATAATGAACTCTCTAATTTATTGCATGAAGAATGTGTTGAACATGATGTGCAACCGATTCTAGATGTTGGCATTTTCGGTGGATTCGTTGGGAGTCGTGAACATTTTGGTATGAATTACAATGCAGATGTGCGCATGCCTCATGATCGAGCATGGGATTTTATTTATAACAATGGTGTATCAGTTGCCTATCTTAGCTTTGCTGAGGTTGATCAATACGGCAATGTCAACGTATCTTACTTCAATGACCGACTAAATGGATGTGGCGGCTTTATAGACATTACGCAATCTGTAAATAAAATTATCTTTTCAGGTACTTTTGTAGCTGGCAGTCATGTCTCATGTCATAATCAACGATTAAACATTGAAACTGAAGGACAAAACCAGAAATTTGTATCAGATGTGAGCCATATCGACTTTAATGCACGATATTCACAATCACTCGAGCAAGAAGTCTATTTTGTTACTGATCGTGCAGTATTCGAGCTCACCAATCAAGGCTTGAAACTAATTGAAATTGCACCAGGTCTTGATTTGCATAAAGATATTTTGAATCAAATGGCTTTTAAACCAATTATTGCTGATCATTTAAAATTAATTGATACCAGCATTTACAAAGAAAAATGGGGACAACTTAAACAATCAATTCATAAAGTATGAAAGTGAAGCTAAAGGGGGTATACTAATGAATTTCGATTGGATAAAAACGCGTTCAGACTTCGATGATGACAAGCCTGCCGTTATTGATCACGCAAAACAAACATCTTGGACATACCAACAACTCAATGCACGCGCTGATAATATGGCACATTATTTAACATCTCAAGGTGTTAAAAAAGGCGATGTTATCGGTATTTTTGCGCCAAATGATATTGCAATATTAGATTTATTGTTTGCTTGTTTTAAAACAGGTGCGGTTTTTTTACCATTGAATTGGCGGCTTAACCCAAAAGAAATTGCAGCCATTGTGGAAGATGCACAATTAAAACTGCTCTTCTATGCTGAAAAACATTTAAGTTCACTCACCGATATTGACCAAAACTTATTGCATATGGATATTGATGTAGCGCAATATGATGAAATCGTAAATCCAGATTATCACCAACCTTTTCAAGCAACTCCTGTTGAACCACAAGACCTTGCAGCATTAATTTATACAAGTGGTACAACCGGATCACCTAAAGGTGTGATGTTCTCATATGAATCATTCGTTCATAACGGTGCAAACTTAGAGCTGACGTACAAGTTCAATTCAAACTATATTACGATTGTATCAACACCAATGTTTCATGTTTTAGGGTTTAACGATACTGTATTACCAGTATTAATGTCAGGAGGCACACTTATTCTTCAACGTTACTTTAATGGCGAAGAATTGAATAACATGATTGAACAATATCACCCTACATTTATTATCATGATTCCGACAATGTATTATAGTACGCTACGTGCTAGTAATTTTAATCCAGAAAATTTTAAAGCTATGGATTATATCATCCAAGGTGGTTCACAACCATTACCAAGTATCCAAGCAGCTTTTAAACAATATGGCATAAACATTATTAACGGCTATGGCTTAACTGAAGCACCGCTTGTACTTGTTAATACACCGGAAAATTCAAAACGTAAACCAATGAGTATTGGTAAAGCAGTCATGTTTGTTGATGCACGTATCCTTGATGATAACGGTGAAGAAGTACCTTCTGGCGAGATTGGTGAACTTGCAATTAAGGCTAAAAATGTCACGCCAGGATATTGGAATAAACCAGCAGAGACTGCTAAAGCGTTTCATGGTCGTTACTTATTGACAGGAGATTTAGCAAAAATGGACGACGATGGCGATATATTTATTATTGACCGTAAAAAAGAATTAATCATAACTGGTGGCGAAAATGTCTTACCATCCGAAGTCGAAAATGCTTTAGCTGAGCATCCACTAGTAGACCGGTGTGTGGTCGTTGGCTATGATCATCCAAAATATGGTGAGTCAATTGCTGCAGCCATTATACTTCGCGAAGATGAACCTCATTACGCTGAAATTTTAGATCAACATATGCGAAGTCGTTTAGCAGGTTATAAAGTCCCAAGAATGTATGTACCAGTGACACATATGCCGTTAAACAGTACGCAGAAACCAGATAAACTTGCGATTCGACAAATGATGAATGACAAAGTCTCACAAACACTTTAAAGGTGATAAAAATTTTCGGTATTCAGTGTAAGCGTTTACATTTGAAGCGTGTTGTTTTTTAATTAAATGCATTTCACATTAGTATTCATATTATTTTTAGGAGGAATTTATATGACATTTGAAAAAGAAACAGTCTTAAAAACATTATTTCCTGAAGATGTACTTAGTATTGCTAAAGGTTTAACAGACGGTGAAGTCGAATTTTTACAACAAGTAGATTCATTGCTAGAAAGTAAGTACCGTGAAAATATTAATCAACATTGGATAGACGCTACTGTACCCGAGGACTATTTTAAAGATCTGGGAGAATTAAATTATTTTAACAATCCATTACTTTACAAGGATCGTCCAAACGCCAAAATGCCTAGTCAACTATTTCAGTTTTTCATGTCTTACCTACTCGCGCGATTTGATATTTCCTTAGCTACCCTACTCGGTGTTCACCAAGGTTTAGGGCATAATACTTTCTATTTCGGAGGTAGCAAAGAACAAATTGCGAAATATGTACCTAAATTACAGTCACATGAACTGCGTACATGCTTTGCTTTAACTGAACCAGAACACGGTTCGGACGTTGCGGGAGGTCTTGAAACAGTCGCTGAACGCCAGGGCGATACTTGGGTTATCAATGGTGAAAAGAAATGGATTGGTGGTGCACATGTATCTGATGTCATTCCAGTATTCGCAGTAAATAAAGAAACTGGCAAACCCCATTGCTTTGTAGTCAGACCAGAACAAGATGGCGTCGATATTGAAGTCATTGATAATAAAATCGCACTTCGCATTGTTCCTAACGCACTAATTAAATTAACTAATGTCAAAGTAGATGAAGCGGATCGCTTACAAAACATAACAAGCTTTAAAGATATTGCTAAAATCCTTTATTCAACGAGAGCAGGCGTTGCCTATATGGCTACAGGTGGTATGGCTGGCGCTTTACGTGCCACATTAGATTATGTCACTGAGCGTAAGCAATTCGGCAAACCAATTAGTAAATATCAGTTAATACAAGAAAAGCTAGCAATGATGCAAGGTAATTTAGCTCAAGCAATGGCAACATGTGCTCAATTAGCTAATATGCAAGCACATGGTGAATATGACGAGGTTGCAACTTCAACGGCGAAGATGATGAATGCCTTACGTTTGCGTGAGACAGTAGCTATGGGCCGCGGTATTACAGGTGGTAATGGCATACTAGCTGACGATTATGATATTGCACGTTTCTTCTCTGATGCAGAAGCGATTTACACGTACGAAGGTACACATGAAATTAATGCCTTAGTAATTGGACGCGCTTTGACTGGAGATTCTGCTTTCGTATAAATAGCAAAGAATTATATGAGATGCATTAATTTCACTAAAAAAGACTTATTTTAAGCATAAAGCTTTTTCCTTAAATAAGAGGCTAAGATGACTGTCAAAGATACTTAATTAATTTTATAAAATAGCAACGTTATTCCAATTATCTTAATGGTTATCTTATCCTCAACTAAATTGGAGGAATCACTATGACAATTAATAAAGTAACCGTTCTTGGCGCAGGCACAATGGGCGCTCAACTGGCAGCACTCTTTGTGAATGCTGGACTTAAAGTAAAACTATTAGATATTGTAGTGGACAAAAACGATCCAAATCTCATTGCGAAAAAATCTTACGATAAAATTACAGATAAGAAACGACCGCTACTATTCGACTTAAATCTAGCGAGTCATTTAACATATGGTAATTTTGATGATGACTTGGTAAATGATGATGCTGATTTATATATCGAAGCAGTCAAAGAAGATATTGAAATTAAGCATGCTGTTTGGCAACAAGTTCTACAACATGCTAAAGAAGATGCTTTATTCGCTACAAATACATCAGGTATTCCAATTAATGCGATTGCTCAAGCATTTAACGAGAAGGATCAAGAACGATTCTTTGGTCTACATTTCTTTAACCCACCACGTATTATGAAATTAGTGGAGTTAATACCTACGTCACACACGAAGGAATCTATTATATTAGATGTAAAAAATTTCGCGCAAAATGTGTTAGGTAAAGGTGTCATTGTCGTCAATGATGTGCCTGGCTTTGTCGCAAATAGAGTCGGCACGCAAACAATGAATGATATTATGTATCGCGCCGAGCAACACAAGTTAAGCATTGTAGATGTGGATGCTTTAACTGGGCAAGCGATTGGTCGTCCTAAAACAGGTACATATGCCCTATCCGACCTAGTCGGTTTAGACATTGCAGTGTCTGTAATTAAAGGCATGCAACAAGTACCTGAAGAAACACCTTATTTTCATGATGTCAAAATTGTAAATACGTTGTTTGAAAATGGCGCACTCGGACGTAAAACGAAACAAGGATTTTACAAAAAGGATAAAGAAACTAAAGCTCGACTTGTTTACGATGTTGAAAAACAAGATTATGTACCTGTATCGCAACCACAATTACCAATTTTAAATGAATTTAATAAAGACTTAGTGCATAACCTTGATGTCATATTCAATGCGCAAGACGAAGCGGGACTATTTTTATGGGAGACATTACGTAATAATTTCTATTACTCTGCCATCAATGTACCTAAAGCTACCGATGATTTCCGAGACATAGACCGTGCGCTTGTCTGGGGGTTCAACTGGAAACTTGGTCCATTCCAATTATGGGATGCAATGGGATATGAACGTGTTAAAACACGTATGGAAGACGAACTTGGAGACTTACCACAATGGATTAGTGATTTAGATGGTGGCTTTTATAAACAAGATGAGACCATCGAATATGCAACACCTGTTTCTCACTTCGTAAAAGATGAACTTTGGGATAAAGGTGATGCCAAACTTTCCGTAACTCATGATGATCAACTGCTACTGAAATTACAAAGTAAAAACAATGTCATTACCGATGAATTCAACGATGCGTTAGTTGATGCGATTGATTTACTGGAAAATGACCATTACACAAGTATGGTTATTTATGCAGATGGTAATAATTTCAGTGTGGGTGCTAATCTTTTCTTAATGAAAAAGGCGCATGAAGACGGTCTTGTAGATGATGTCGTTGCACAATCAATTGATAAATTACATTATAGCTTTAATCGTTTGAAGTATAGTTTGAAACCAGTAGTCACAGCTGTTCAAGGTCGTGCCTTAGGCGGTGGCTGTGAGCTTGTACTTTACTCACCTATTGTTGTCGCTGCAAGTGAAACATATATCGGTCTTGTTGAAGCAGGTGTTGGCTTATTACCGAGTGGCGGTGGCCTTGCAGAAATGGCTGATCGCATATTACGCACATCGCATAAGTTTGATGACAAACAAGCTTCCATGACAAAAGTACTGACAAATATCGCATTTGCGAAAGTCTCTACAAATGCCTTTGAGGCACGCCGTTATGGTTATTTACGTGATACAGATACGATTATTTTCAATACAGCACAACGTGTCGAAGTTGCGCTCAAACGTGCGAAATATGAAGCAGAAACAAACTATATTCCGAATCCTAGACATCAATATATCGCTTTAGGCGAAGACTTCAAAGCATTGATCCAAGGACAATTAGATGCGCAAAGACGGGGTCATTTTATTAGCGACCATGATTATCATATCGCCTTAAATATCGCCACAATTTTAGCGGGTGGTGATTTACCAAGAAATACATTTATCAATCAACGTTACATTCAATCGTTGGAGAAAATTGGCTTTATTGACTTACTAAAATCTAAAAAATCATATGAAAGAATTGCGCATATGTTAAAAACTGGTAAGCCATTACGTAATTAAAAGATAGTCATTAAGAGAGGATGATAACCATGCAAGAAGCATACATTGTTGCTTATGGGCGTTCAGCCGCAGCGAAAGCAAAGCAAGGCGCATTATTCCACGAAAGACCTGATGATGTCGCAGCCAAAGTATTACAAGGCGTATTGAAACGTATTGACGGAAAATTCAATAAGAATATGATTGAAGATGTCATTGTTGGTACGGCTTTTCCAGAAGGATTACAAGGACAAAACATTGCACGAACGATTGCATTGCGTACGGGATTATCTGACACGGTACCGGGTCAAACAGTGAATCGCTACTGCTCATCAGGATTACAAACCATCGCGATTGCAGCCAATCAAATTATGGCTGGTCAAGGAGATATACTTGTAGCTGGTGGCGTTGAATTGATGAGTGCCGTACCAATGGGTGGCAACGAGCCCACAAACAATCCTACCTTACAATATGATGATATAGGTGCGTCATATCCTATGGGCTTAACTGCTGAAAATGTAGCATCCCAATTTGACGTATCACGCGAAGATCAAGATGCTTATGCTGTCAGAAGTCATCAACGTGCCTATGACGCACAACGTGATGGTCGGTTCAAAGATGAAATTATTCCAATACAAGTAAACTCAGTTGAATATACAAACACAGGACCAAAAGTACACACAAATATCTTTGACCAAGATGAATTTATACGACCTGACACCACGATGGAGGCACTAGCCAAATTACGTACAGTATTTAAAGCTGACGGCACTGTGACTGCAGGAACATCTGCCCCACTTTCTGATGGTGCAGGATTTGTAGTTTTAATGTCTGGAGATAAAGTGAAAGAACTCGGCGTGACACCTATTGCACGATTCGTTGGTTATAAGGCAGTAGGCGTTGACCCGAAAATTATGGGTATTGGGCCTGCATATGCGATTCCTGAAGTATTGTCACTCAGCAATCTATCTGTTGAAGACATTGATTTGATCGAATTGAACGAAGCATTTGCTTCTCAAACGATTGCATCTATTAAAGAAGTAGGTCTAGATATATCACGTACGAATGTGAATGGTGGCGCTATTGCTTTAGGTCATCCATTAGGTGCTACAGGGGCAATGTTAACCGCGCGTTTACTTAATGAAATGGGTAGACGTCCCGATAGTCGTTACGGCATGGTTACGATGTGTATTGGTGTCGGTATGGGTGCAGCTGCTATATTTGAATATGTGCGTTAGAATGGTTGATTTTGGATGAAGCGGATTCGTTTTGTTATTGAAGTAGGCTGAAGTTGAAACGGGTTGAAGCAGTTTCGTTTTATTATTGAAGCTGTGTGAAATATAGTGATTGAACAAAATAGTGGTTTAATAGGATAGCGGGTATTTCCGTTTTAGAATTTAACATTTACACGTCTAATTTTAATCATTGTTTTAAATTTTATGAATCGAAGTCCTTTGATTTAATAATATTTGCTAATGCTAGTAATTTATCTGATTGTTCATATTTAAAATAAAGAAAACCACTCACATCAGTGTGTGTTCGAACTAGACTTGTAAGTTCCAGTTCGGTACGACTTTCTAAAGCAATTATTATTGCTGTGATTGTCGTATGTCACATAGATGTGCGTGGTTTATTTTAATAGGTTAGTAATATATTAGGTCATGTTATGTTTAAGACTATAATGAATAAATAATTTAGAAATATGCTTCCGATTGTTCGATGCTTTAATTCAGTTAGAAGCATCATAGAATGCACGATTACTGTTGTAAAGATACATAATGTTTTATATTGACTGTATGTCTTTGGATAGAGTTATAAATTTATTTTGTTACTCTAGGCCCATATGTCGCAGTACCATCTGCATGTGTTGTTACGTTGTATGCGTTTGTTTTACTTGGCTTGTTTTGTGTCGGGCGAGCCCCATATGATACTTGGCCGTTTCCGTGTGTTGTTACGTTGTATGCATTCGTTTCGCTTGGCTTATTTTGTGTCGGGCGAGCTCCGTATGATACTTGACCATTTGCATGTGTTGTTACGTTATATGCGTTCGTTTCGCTTGGCTTGTTTTGTGTTGGACGAGCGCCATATGATACTTGGCCATTTGCATGTGTTGTTACGTTATATGCGTTTGTTTTGCTTGGCTTGTTTTGTGTCGGGCGAGCGCCATATGATACTGTGCCATCTTGATTTGTCGTTACGTTGTATGCATTTGTTTCTGATGGCTTGTTTTGTGTCGGGCGAGCGCCATATGATACTTGGCCGTTTGCATGTGTTGTTACGTTATATGCGTTTGTTTCGCTTGGCTTGTTTTGTGTCGGGCGAGCTCCGTATGATACTTGACCATTTGCATGTGTTGTTACGTTGTATGCATTTGTTTCTGATGGCTTATTGAATCTTGGTCTCGCTTCATATCCAAATGTTCCATCGTTGTATTCACGGATACCTGTACCAGCATCTCTATATTTCACATACTTAGGTGTTTTGTTAAATTGCGGTCTCGGACCATATTGAGAAGCTTCTGTTGTTTCAGTTGCTTGAGGTTTAACTTCAATATCACTTGATTCTCCTTGAATACCTTTCAACGTTGATTCAGTACCTTGTGGTTTTATTTCAAGTTTAGATGAGCTACCTTCAAGACCTTCTAAAATAGGGTTCGTTAACGATGGTTGAGTATAATTATCGCTTAAAGATGGTCTGTTTTGTTCCATTGTTGGGAAATCAGGACCTTGAACGATTTCACCTTGTAACGTTTTATTTTCCATCGTTGGATAGTCGGGACCTTTTACAATTTCACCTTGAGTCCCAATTTGTGGTAATTTAACTAGTGGTTGCGCAATTGGTAATGGTGCTTCTTCAGTTGTACCAACTGTTTCCTGAACATCTACTTTTTCAGAAACTTTAGGTGCTTGAGGTTCTTCAACTTTCTTCTCTTCTTTTACAACAGGAGATTTTGTTACAGTTTCCCCGTATTTTTTGACAGTTTTAGTTTTCCAAGATTCGTCAGCCTTAGAAACCGCTTCTCTTGTTTCTTTAACTAGAGCATCAAATCCATCTTTATGTTTATGGTAATCATGTTTAGTTCCATCATACCTAGTAATGTGTTGAGGTCTATTCAACTTTGTTTCAATGAAGAAATCATCAATAATAGATTCTAAATCTTTAATCATTTCTTTTTCAGTACGTTGATTCGTCACTCTAATTGGATCTTTTTCATCACCTAAAATCAAATCAATTTTTGCCCTAAGATTTAATGCTTCTGTTTTATGTTGAGCATCTGTAACGTAGGCAAAATATACACTATATGCTTGATCAACAAGTGAATCTATTTTACCATATGCTGTTCTTTCTTCTCTTTCAGAATATGGTCTTAAATCTGGATTCTCTGATTCAATTTTCTTTACTTCTAACTTAAAGTTATCCAATGCTTTTGTTAATAATTTTGATAAGTCATTATATTCTTCCATAGTTAAATCGCCAAGATCGTATTTATCAAATGCTTTCATTTTAACTTGAGTATTAGGATTCTCTTTTTTGTATTTTTTATATAGTTCTTTATAAATTTCGTATTTTTCTTTTTTTCTTTCTAGCAGGTATTGGTCTTCCTCTAAAACTCTAGTTTTTAATTTATCTACTGCATCTTTATATTCTTTTTCTGCATATTTATGCTGATCCAATAAATGAAAAATATTGTAAAACTGGTTCTCTAGATTTTCAATTATTCCCCAATAATATCCATCTGCAATTTGTTTCCCATTTTTACTCCCAGCATTAACTTGTGATTTCCCACTATAATCCTTTGTTACTATCGCATCTGCTTTGTTATCCCATGTAAATAAGCTAGATGCAACTGCTAATGCGCCTAGCGAAATTATTTGCTTTTTCATAATTTTTTAATTCCTCCAAAATGTAATTGCCCAATCTACATTAAAGAAACAAAATATTAAAAGACATTAACTATATATTAACTAGAATAAACAAAGCATTAACTATCTTTTTGTTATAGTTAATTAGCTTTGCAATATACAATAGTGTATAATTTTTTTGATTAATGTACATCAAAGGAGTAACAAAGCATGACAACACAAATGAAAATCAAAACATATTTAGTTGCTGGTATTAAAGCGGCGCTCCTTGATACGACTGGTATTAAATTAGCAAGCAAATCTGAAACTACATCACATACGTATCAACATCAAGCGCTTGTAGATCAATTACATGAATTAATAGTAAACACTGACTTAAATAAATTATCGTACCTAAATTTAGATGCGTATCAAAAGCGCGATATTTTAGCTGCACACTATATTGCAAAATCTGCTATACGCACTAAAAATTTGGATCAAATGACTAAAGCGAAACATAGATTAGAAAGTATTTGCGATTCAATTTCTAACCCTTTGCATTCACAAAACAATTAATAATTCACCAATAAATCATGTAAGTGTTTATGACGCCAAATTGCCTTATAAATACTTGTCATATGATTATAAACGAATGAAACGATTGCCTATCCCATAGATGACAACGTTAAAAAGACCTCTGAAAGTATCATCTTGATAACTTTAGAGGTCTTTGTTTATATTATTCAAATAATATTCTTATAGAACGATCGAAATATGTTTCGTCTTTCTTTTCTTCTTTAATCTGATCAGCTAATGCTGGGTCATCTGTGATAATACCATCAACATTGGTTTGTAAATATTTCGTTAAATCTTCTTCGCCGTTAATGGTCCAAGTATAGACTTCTTTATTTTCCAAGTGTGCTTGATTAACAAGTCTTGGCGAATAAGAAAAATCTTCAATGACAAAGAAATCTAAAGATGTTTCTTTAAAATGGCCAAACTGTAACGGAATGATATAACCACACTTGAGATATGGTGCTTCTTTTTTTAACTTAGTCATCACATCATAATCCAATGACATCACACGATATTGATGTTCAACACCATGCTTTTTCAAAATATCAATAACACGTTGTGTATAATCTGCTGGTTCTTTACCATGTGGCTTTAACTCTACTAGTAGCTTCACATTTGATTGTTTAGCCGTTTCAATAAATTCGTCTAAGGATACAAGTTTTGCTTCATGTCCATTTTGACGCATTTTCAAACCGACGACATCTTTGAAATTAGATTCAGAAATATTTTTATTAACACCTGTTAAACGTTTCAAATTGTTATCATGACTAACAACAAATTGTTTATCTTTCGTCATAATTGTATCTAACTCAACGTATTCGACATTCGCTTTTGCAGCAGCTTTCAATGACGGAATAGAATTTTCAACGCCTTTATCTTCGAAACCACGATGGCCAATAATGGAGATATTTGTATTGATAGTATTATTGTAAAGTAAGTACATGTTATAACCGATAAAACATGTCACTGCAAGCACCATTGAAATTATAAAGAACCTAGACTTCCGTTTCGGTTTTGGGTATTTAAATTCTAAGCCCGGTTGGTCTAATACATTCTCTTGTTTTAAGTGCAGTACTAACACACTGATTAATGATAATTTCGTAAATAAATAATAGAAGAACAATGAGCTTTTCAATACAACAAATAAAATTGATGAGACTAAAAACTTATCTCCTTCTTCATCTACACAAATAGCAAGATATGTTGCTCCTGAAATAATTAATGTTAAAATCGCACCAATGATGAGTTCTAATATAACTATTTCTATAACAAGTCGAAACTTATTTCGCTTCGTAATTTGCCAACTTAGTCTCATATTTTTAAATAACGACTGACGGTTTAAAATCGTTAACGGTAAAGTAAATATTAATTTAAAGTTTAATATAAATACAGCAATCATAAAGGTACCGTAAATGATTATACCTTTCGTCGTTTTCATAAGTTCTTCCGTTAAAAATTTAGGTATGTAAATATTTTTTGTTAATACTGAACTTAGTCCTAGGTTGGCAATGGGTATCATTAACATTAAATAAATGACAAAGAAAATAACTGGTACACCTATGAGTTTACGCACATTTACAAAGGCATTTTTAAAAATGGATTTAAATGGAATAATCTGTCGATCAAAGCCGGCATAAACCATATAAACTAACAATGAAAACTCTACATAAATCAGAAAGGCAACACTTAATATGAATATAATAAGAAGTATCACACTGGCAGGATGACTAACGATTTCCGTCCAATTGTTAATCGTAAGTTGGCTTTGCCCAGCTACTTTTAACATCATATTAAATAGTAAAATTAAGTATGTACTACTAATAAAAATCATGATTAACTGCAATAGTAAGGCATTAATGCTAAAACGCCCTTTATTTTGATACAGTAATTTAAATACTGCCCATATATCTTTACTAATTCTCTTCATAATCACGCTCCGCATTGCTTTAATATTAAGTTTCATCTTAATATTTTTCATTACTCAGGGTCAATAAAAATTTGAAAAGACTCATATTCATATGCAAGTAGCAAATAATAACCCATTCAACATCAGCTAAATGATGATATTGGAACCCCACCTTTAACAAGGCATCACATTCTTTATCAGCATAGCTACTTACAAAAACGTCTTCCTTCAACCATTGTAGGACTTGTCTCATATACTTACTACGTCTTGCTAATACTCAATACTCAATTGAAAAAGAAGCATATGCCCCTTCACTCTTGAAGTTACATATGCTTTCTTTTCGGTCTGAATTGTATTTATAATTCAACGGGAATTTTCCCTTTGAAGTTAACATAACGGTAGGCTGCTTTAACAGCTTCATCATCGGGCGCTTCGACATCTTCTAATTCATATGCAATGCCCAATGTTTTCCACTTATGAACACCTAACTGATGATATGGCAGAATTTCAAACTTTTCGACGTTATCAAGAGAATTAATAAATTCCCCTAGTTTAATTAAATCGTCTTTATCATCAGAATAACCAGGCACAAGGACATGTCGAATCCATACAGGTTGTTTCATATCTGACAGTTTGCGCGCGAAGTTAAGGATGTGTGTATTAGGCTTTCCTGTCAATCTAATATGTTTGTCATTATCAATATGTTTTATATCTAATAATATCAAGTCTGTATGTTTTTGTAATTCTTCAAAATGCCTTTGAAATGCTTTTGTATCATTAGCACATCCAGCCGATGTGTCTAAGCAAGTGTGCACACCATTTTCTTTTAATTCTGCAAATAATTTTTCTAAGAATGGCATTTGTAACAATGGTTCGCCACCACTGACTGTTACACCGCCACCCGATGCATCAAAGTATGGTTTGTATGGTAATATTTCATTCACCATTTCATCAACTGTGACTTCTCTTGATGGCTCACTAATTTTCCAAGTATCTGGATTGTGGCAATACAAGCATCTAAGTAAGCATCCTTGTGTAAATAATATATATCTTAATCCCGGTCCATCGACAGTACCTAAACTTTCGACAGAATGTAAGTGTCCCTTAAGCATAGTGCTCCCACCTTAAATTTTGTTACATACTTTCATGGAATGTACGAGAAATTACATCTAATTGTTGTTCACGTGTTAATTTAATGAAGTTAACAGCGTAACCAGATACACGGATTGTTAACTGTGGATATTCTTCTGGATGTTCCATTGCATCTATTAATGTTTCACGGTTAAATACGTTAATATTTAAGTGGTGACCACATTGCATTGCGTAACCATCTAACATACTAGTTAAGTTACGGTTTTGATCTTCTGGTTCTTTACCTAATGATTTTGGTACGATACTGAATGTATTTGAAATACCATCTTTACAGCAATCGTAAGGAATCTTAGCTACAGAACTTAATGAAGATAATGCACCTTTTTGGTCACGGCCATGCATTGGGTTTGCACCTGGTGCAAATGGTTCGCCAGCTTTACGTCCGTCTGGTGTGTTACCAGTTTTCTTACCGTATACAACGTTTGAAGTAATTGTTAATACACTCATTGTATGTTCTGAATCACGATATGTTTTATGACTACGTAATTTAGTCATAAAGCGTTCTACTAAATCAACTGCGATATCATCTACACGGTCGTCATTGTTACCGTATTTAGGGAAGTCGCCTTCGATTTCAAAGTCTACTACAAGACCTTCTTCGTTACGAATTGGTTTAACTTGTGCATATTTAATTGCAGATAATGAGTCAGCTGCTACTGATAAACCAGCGATACCTGTTGCCATTGTACGTACAATTTCTGTATCATGTAATGCCATTTCAATACGTTCATAGCTGTATTTATCGTGCATGTAGTGAATAACATTTAATGAGTTAATGTAAACACCTGCTAGCCAATCCATCATTTGATCAAATTTCTTGAATACTTCGTCATATTCTAATACTTCGCTGTTAATACCTTCGAAGTTTGGACCAACTTGTGCACCAGATTTTTCATCTTTACCACCATTGATGGCGTAAAGTAATGTTTTAGCTAAGTTCGCACGTGCACCGAAGAATTGCATTTGTTTACCAATTGTCATCGCTGATACACAACATGCGATACCATAGTCATCGCCATAGCTTTCACGCATAATGTCATCATTTTCATATTGGATAGAACTTGTTTTAATACTCATTTTTGCACAGTATGTTTTGAAGTTATCAGGTAAACGTACTGACCATAATACTGTTAAGTTTGGTTCTGGTGCTGGACCTAAGTTATCTAATGAGTGTAAGAAACGGAATGAGTTTTTCGTAACAAGTGGACGTCCGTCAATACCTACACCACCGATAGATTCAGTTACCCAAGTTGGGTCTCCAGAGAATAATTCATTGTAATCAGGTGTACGAGCAAATTTAACAATACGTAATTTCATGATGAAGTGGTCAATAATTTCTTGAACTTCGCTTTCAGTAATAACACCTGCTTTAAGGTCACGTTCAGCATAGATATCTAAGAATGTTGAAGTACGACCTAAACTCATTGCTGCACCGTTTTGTTCTTTAATTGCAGCAAGGTATGCTAAGTATAACCATTGAACTGCTTCTTTGAAGTTTTCTGCTGGACGGCTTAAATCGAAACCATATTTTTGTCCAAGTTCTTTTAATTCTTTTAATGCACGATATTGTTCTGATAATTCTTCACGTAAACGAATTACATCTTCTGACATTTCTGTAGACATCGTGTTGAAGTCGTGCATTTTTTCTTCCATTAAGAAATCTACACCATATAAAGCTACACGACGATAGTCACCGATAATACGTCCACGTCCGTATGCATCAGGTAAACCAGTGATTACACCTGCTTTACGGCAGTTCAACATTTCTCTAGAATATGCATCGAATACACCTTGGTTATGTGTTTTACGATAATCTGTAAAGATTTTTTCAGTTTCTTCGTCTAATTCGTAACCGTAAGCTTCACAAGCTGCTTTCGCCATACGAATACCACCGAATGGTTGCATTGAACGTTTGAATGGCTTTTCAGTTTGTACACCTACAATTGTTTCTAAATCTTTGTCTAAATAACCAGCATCATGAGATGTGATTGTTGAAGCTACTTTCGTGTCCATATCCCACATGCCGCCACGTTCACGTTCTTCTTTCGATAACTGCATTACTTGTTCCCAAAGTTTAGAAGTTGCTTCTGTTGGTCCTGCTAAAAATGAATCATTACCTTCATAAAGAGTGTAGTTTAATTGGATAAACTCTCTTACATCTACGTGTCTGTTCCATCTTCCATTTTTAAATCCTTGCCAAGCTGTTGCATGATTTTTATTTGTTTCTAACATACTAAACGCCTCCATCTGTATAATGTTGTGAATTTGAAATGCTATGTTAACGTTTTCATAGTCATTGTAGCATGTTTGTTGTGATTTTTTTCACATAAATTATGTACAATTTTCATCAAATGTATGTCAAAACATAGAAACTGTACTAATTTGTGTAACAGTAATATGCTAATTGCATTCTGTTACACAACAGTTATAATGTTCACTATTTTCATTGCTTTAAAAGTTAATTTAGGTGGATATATTTGTTTATAAAAAATGATTGTTAATAAGCGTTAAATCAATACTTAGAGAGATTTACTTTTATATATGAAGAGACAGGATTAAATACTTTTATTGACGTAAAAATTTACTTTTGAACCGTTCAATATCTTGCCAATTTTTATATAACAGCTTCAAATAAAATATAACAGTTTGATTTTACAGCCTCGGTAAGTCGTCTTGACAAACAAAAATTATGTGCTATCACAACATTTGCAACGTCTTAACAAGTCATCTATAAACATTTCTAAATATTTAACATTACTTATGCGTCATTTATTGCTAAAATTATTGTATTAAAATATACATAGAATTGATGGGATATCATGAAATCAAAAATTTATATCTTGCTATTATTTCTCATTTTTTTATCAGCATGCGCTAATACGCGTCACTCTGAATCAGATAAAAATGTATTAACAGTTTATTCTCCGTATCAATCAAACTTGATTCGTCCAATTTTAAATGAATTTGAAAAACAAGAGCATGTCAAAATTGAAATTAAACACGGATCTACTCAAGTACTACTTTCAAACTTGCATAACGAAGATTTTTCGGAGCGTGGTGATGTCTTTATGGGTGGTGTGTTATCAGAAACAATTGATCATCCAGAAGATTTTGTTCCCTATCAAGATACATCTGTAACACAGCAATTAGAGGATTATCGCTCGAACAATAAATATGTTACTAGTTTTCTATTAATGCCAACAGTTATAGTAGTTAATTCAGATTTGCAAGGAGATATTAAGATTCGAGGTTATCAAGATTTATTACAACCTATACTTAAAGGTAAAATTGCGTACTCAAATCCAATTACAACAACGACAGGCTATCAACATATGCGCGCTATTTATAGCATGCATCATCGAGTAAGTGATGTGCATCAATTCCAAGACCACGCGATGCAACTGTCAAAGACGTCTAAAGTCATTGAAAATGTTGCTAAAGGTAAATATTACGCAGGTCTAAGCTACGAACAAGATGCACGAACATGGAAAAACAAAGGTTATCCTGTATCAATCGTTTATCCAATTGAAGGAACAATGTTAAATGTTGATGGTATTGCTTTAGTTAAAAATGCACACCCTCATCCTAAGCGTAAAAAGTTAGTGCAATATTTAACAAGCCGCTCAGTACAACAACGATTAGTTGCAGAGTTTGATGCCAAGTCAATTCGAAAGGATGTTAGTGAACAAAGCGATCAGTCTATCGAAAATCTTAAGAACATACCTTTAATACCGAAATCTAAATTACCGGACATTCCGCATCATAAATTTTTGGAGATGATTCAATGACGGCATACAAACCTTATAGACATCAATTGAGACGATCGTTATTTGCGTCTACTATTTTCCCAGTATTTTTAGTCATTATTATTGGACTAGTAAGCTTCTATGCCATTTATATTTGGATTGAGCATCGTACGATTCATCAACATGTTGATGAAAGTCAGTCATCTTTACATCATACTGAAAAGCAGATTCAGACATTTATTACACAGCATAATAATTCGTTTCAAGAGCTCGATTTAACAAATCATCATGATGTTACCGCTACAAAACGTGAATTATTAAAATTAATACACCAACAGCCCGCAACACTTTATTATGAGTTATCTGGACCAAATCAGTTTATAACCAATAATTATGAACATTTAAACACTAAAAATATGTATTTATTTTCAACGCATCAGCTTAAGTTCAAAAATAGTACATATATGCTTAAAATTTATATGGCTAACACCCCACGTTTAAGTGAAATTAAGAAAGATAGCCGACAATTCGCACTTATCGTTGATCAATATGACAATATTTTATACGCCAACGATGACCGTTTTACTATAGGTGAAAAGTATAGACCTCAACAATTCGGATTTATGAATGAATCTGTAAAATTAAACCATGCTGACCATCGTCTCATTATTTATAAAGATATCCATGAAAACATTGAAGATGGTATCACGTTGTTAATTGTTATGGCTGTAGTTCTTGTTTTACTAGTAATATTTGGTTTCATTAGCGCAGATAATATGGCTAAACGACAAACAAAAGATATCGAAACGATTATTCAAAAAATTTACTATGCCAAAAATCGTCATCTAGGTACATATACGCCTTTAAAAAACAACAGTGAACTAGAAGAAATTAATAATTATATTTACGATTTATTTGAATCAAATGAGCAACTGATCCATTCTATCGAGCATACAGAACGTCGCTTGCGTGATATTCAGTTAAAGGAAATAGAACGCCAATTCCAGCCTCATTTCCTATTCAATACGATGCAAACAATACAATATTTAATTACGTTATCTCCGAAATTAGCACAAACTGTGGTCCAACAATTATCTCAAATGTTACGTTACTCATTACGTACAAACTCACATACAGTGGAATTAAACGAAGAGTTGAACTACATTGAACAGTATGTTGCGATACAAAACATCCGTTTCGATGACATGATTAAGCTCCATATCGAAAGTTCTGAAGAAGCGCGTCACCAGACAATTGGTAAAATGATGCTTCAGCCACTCATAGAAAATGCTATTAAACATGGTAGAGATACTGAGTCATTGGACATTACTATACGCCTGACATTGGCACGTCAGAATTTACATGTTTTAGTTTGCGACAATGGTATTGGGATGTCGTCATCTCGCCTGCAATATGTACGCCAATCTCTTAATAATGATGTATTTGATACTAAGCATTTGGGATTAAATCATTTACACAATAAAGCAATGATTCAATATGGTTCACATGCACGACTCCATATTTTTTCAAAGCGTAATCAAGGTACGTTAATTTGTTATAAAATACCACTTTCAAGGGGGAATGTAGATGTTTAAGGTAGTTATTTGTGATGATGAGCGAATTATTCGAGAAGGTTTAAAGCAAATCATTCCTTGGGGAGACTATCATTTCAATACAATATACACTGCTAAAGATGGTGTTGAAGCATTATCACTAATTCAACAACATCAGCCAGAATTAGTAATTACTGATATTCGTATGCCACGTAAAAATGGCGTCGATTTACTCAATGATATTGCACATCTAGATTGTAATGTCATCATATTATCGAGTTACGATGACTTTGAATATATGAAAGCCGGCATTCAACATCATGTTCTTGATTATTTATTAAAACCAGTAGACCATGCACAATTAGAAGTTATTTTAGGAAGACTTGTCCGTACCTTATTAGAGCAACAATCACAGAACGGCCGTAGCTTAGCATCTTGTCATGATGCCTTCCAACCATTATTAAAAGTAGAATACGATGATTATTATGTGAATCAGATTGTTGATCAAATTAAGCAATCTTATCAAACGAAAGTGACTGTTTCAGATTTAATTCAACATATCGATGTTAGTGAATCGTATGCGATGCGAACATTTAAAGATCATGTTGGTATTACAATTGTCGATTATTTAAATCGCTATCGTATTTTACAATCTCTGCAATTGTTAGATCGACATTATAAGCACTATGAAATTGCAGACAAAGTAGGCTTTTCAGAGTATAAAATGTTTAGCTATCATTTTAAAAAATATTTACAAATGTCGCCAAGTGATTATTGTAAGCAAGCAAAATAGATTAGCACATAACTAATGATTATGGAGCCTACATTTTGTTCTATGAAAAAGCGGACTGATAGAGAAGTTTTCACTTTTCTTTCAGTCCGCTTTTTAGAGAGTTTAAATATAAAACAATACTCCCTACAATATCGACACCGCTATATGTCTTTATTGTAAGGAGTAAATTCATTGAGTCACCCTAAGTCGGGCAAATAAGGATACTTCATAACAGGGAATTATGATCTGCCCCGAGACATAGAGATGATATATTTGCAAGGGTAGAAGCAGTATCTTTCATCTCTTCACGCACATGCCGTCGGGGCAGGATTGCCAACTATACTGCAATAAATTGGCGATACTTTTAATCCGATTGATATTAGATTTTTAAACTTCTAATTTTCTTTTCTTCATAGAAAGCAACGATTCCTAATAGAATCATGCCTAGGAATAATGCAACATAGAAGACGATGAAAACATCTGTCCATCCACTTAATGTATATCCAAAGATGTTTAAACCGTTACGTGTTGGATCAGCAATAGCCGCCAAACCAACTTTTGCCATTGAGTCACCGAATAGATACGCGAATGAACCTGTCATTCCGTTTGCTACACTGATGGCATTTTTAGGAACAAAACCAGTCAATGATACACCAATTAATAATTGCGGACCAAAGATTAACGCACCTAATGCAAACAATGAAATGTTAACCATCATTACACTTGTAGCATTTGTGTAGAATAAGACAACAAATGTAATCATAAACATACAGCCAATAGCTACAATTGCACGACGACCTTTTAATAAGTCTGATACGTAGCCCCATAATAAACTTGCAACTAAAGCACCAATTTCAAAGTAGAATATCGTATTAACTGCATCGCCTTTACTAAAGTGTAAATGCTCTGACACATATAACGGTGCCCAGTTATCAATACCGATTCGTACAATGTATACAAAGACGTTTGAAACACATAGAATCCATATAACAGGATTTCCCAGGATATATTTTTTAAAGATCTCCCATTTCGTCATACCTTGAGAATCAATATTTTCTTTATCGACCGGCTCTTCCCAAATTTCTTCAGCACGATTCCATCCTAATTCTTCTGGATCATCTTTTCCGATAAATAATGTTGCGATACCAATAAGTAATGCAATCACCGATGGGAAAATGAACATCCCTATAACATTTCCATGGAAGAATACATTAGCACCCCAAAGTGCGACACCACCTGCAATGGCACCACCGATATTATGTGATGTATTCCAGAATCCTAAGTATCGGCCACGTTTCGTTCTTGGTGCCCATCTTGAAATCGTTGAATAACTTGCAGGTCCACCAACTGATTGGAACACCCCGTTAAGTCCCCAAAGTACAATTAATAATCCCATTACAGAACCAAAGTAACTTAACACAAATCCCATAATTAAAACTGTAATCGCAGATAAGATAAGTAAGAACGAGATAATACGTTTTGTGTTACGTCCATCGACAAAATAACCAAGTAACGTTTTCCCTAAGCCGTACGTGATACTAAATGCTAATCCGATATAACCAAGTTCTAATGTAGATAATCCAATTTCCTCTTTTAAAAACGGTTGTGCCGCCTTAAAGTTGTTTCGAATTAAATACATAGCCATATAAACAAAGAACACTACGAAGAAAGCTTGCATGAAGTTTCTAAGCCATAATTTACGTTGCACCGATAATGGAATGCCTTTGTTCGGAATCTTATGGATATCAAAAAAGTTCATCTCTGTCACCTCAATCATTTTCGTTAAGCCAAATATATCACGTCGGTGTAAGCGCTTAATATCCTTAAAATTATTAAATTATCCAAAATACTGAACATAAACACATACTTAGAAACATATTTATGTACTAAAATTAATAAATAGTTAATAGTATTTGACAAGTTTTATCTATAAAATACTTTATGTTGTCAAAATCAACGCTTATACATATGACATAATGACGGAGGACATCATGATTCTATCTATATTACTTATCTTTTTCTGTATCAGACTTGTCAGCTTAAAGATATCTATTAATCACTCAAAACAATTAAAAGCAGACGGTGCAGTTGAATATGGCGTTAAAAATTCGAAGTTTTTAGCAATAACACACGTTTTAATTTATGTATTGGCTGGTGTAGAGGCATTTATTAATAAAGATACATTTAGCTTTGCAAATGGTATTGGCTTAGTTATATTAATCTTTGCTTATATTATGTTATTTATGGTTATTAAAACTTTAGGTGGTATTTGGACATTAAAATTATTCATTTTACCTAACCATCCTATTATTAAATCTGGATTATATAAAATTACAAAACACCCAAATTACTTCTTAAACATCATTCCTGAATTAATCGGTGTATTATTATTAACACATGCAACATATACAACTATTTTATTAGTACCGTATGCGTATTTCTTATATGTACGTATTAAACAAGAAGAGAAATTAATGAATATTTAAAAAGATGAAAGCCTGTCATCACATTAGTCGCCATCGACGTCCATCTTTAAAGTGCGTTCTGAAATATTATATTCAGAAACCTTTAAAGTATGTCGTGTCTATGACCATTGTGACAACAGGCTTTTTTTATTATCATATACCTCACTATTGAAAAGCTTATATACTCTTTTCAATGGTTCGGATTGTTACTGTGAATGGGTATGACCATCGCTATATACTTATATAAAGTACACCTTCTTTACAAACAATGACTTGATTTAAGGTATGAAATTTTTGGCAATGGCTTGGCGACATATGCATTTATTCAACACTGCCACCAGTCTTACTTCAGACAAACTTCAGACTAACCTCGAGTTCGTATTATGCCCACCACATGTCTGCTGGCTTGTCGTAAATATTAACAGATTTCAAAGTTTGACAAGCTTTTTGGAAACCTTCTTCTACTGACATAATAGGATCTTCATGTTCAATACTTAATACATAATCATATCCATTAATAATTAGTTGGCTTATGATATCTGCCCATACATATGGACTATGTCCATAACCAACTGTACGGAATGTCCATGCTCTTGTTGCAACGTTACCATATGGTTGCATATCAGTTAGACCATACATATTTACATTTTCTTGATTAATATACGTATCTTTAGCATGGAAGTGATGAATTGCATTTGCTTGGCCTAATATGCGAATCGCAGCAATTGGGTCAATACCTTGCCACCATAAATGACTAGGATCTAAGTTAGCACCGATATATTCATTTGTAGCCTCACGCAACTTCAACATCGTATATGGTGTATGAACTAAAAATCCTGCATGCAACTCTATGGCAATTTTTACATCTTGCTCTTTTGCAAACTCAGCTAAACCTTGCCAATATGGTATCAACTTTTCATTCCACTGATAATCATAAATTTCAGAGTAGGCTGTTGGCCAAGGTGTAACAGGCCAATTAGGCTTTTTAGCGGTATCATCTGATCCTGCAATGCCAGAAAATGTATTAACAACTGGCACGTCTAATAGATTTGCTAAACGGATTGTTTTACGTAACGTTTCATCGGCTTCTTTCGCTTCTGTCGGATCTGGAGAAATTGGATTGTTATGACAACTGAAACCACTTATTTGTAAGCCTCTGTCTGTGATTGACTTCATAAATGCTTGTCGCTTGTCTTCATTTTCTAACAACTCATCTAACTTACAAAATTTATCTCCTGGGTTACCACCTGTTCCAACTTCAATCATATCCAATCCAGATTCTGCGACATAATCTAACATATCTTCAAAATTTTTATCGTAAAATAATACTGAAAATACACCTATTTTCATTGAAAAGCACTCCTTCTTTTTATATTGAGAATTTTGTATTATATATAATAATCATTAAAGTTGTATGCTCTTGTTATCAAGATCGCTACGATAAATCGCTTCTATAAGGGCATTTACATTGCGTGCTTCTTCCGGTTTCACCACAATCTCTTCTATCCCTAAACACGCATTGACAAAGTTACGCGCCTGTCTCTCACCAGCAATGTCTTCGTTATGCTCAACATTAGCTTTGCTTTCAAAAATAGTTCCAAAGCGGGGCTCATATATTTCAAATGGAAATAAATTGATACCGCCATCTTCGCCTGATAAACTAACGTGTACCTTATCTTCCTTTATATTTGCAGACCACGAACATTCAAACTGCATGCTTGCTCGATTGGCAAATGTCATATAACTAGTAACATGATCATCGACATCAAATTTAGTGTGATCAAATGTTCCCCAATCATTAATTTGATTCGGTTGTTTGCTCAATTGATTATATGTTTTTCCTAGCACTTCATTCGGCACCATATCTTTACCTAGTAGCCACAAAGATAAGTCTAACAAGTGGCAACCATAATCGATTAAACTACCGCCACCTTGCAACGCTTTATTGGTAAAAACGCCCCAGCCAGGCACTTTACGCCTACGCATCGCTTGTACACGTGCTACTAAAGGTTTACCAACCACACCTGATTCAATTGCTTTTTTAGCAGTAATTGCCACATCTGTGTGACGATAATGATAAGCAACTGTTAATAACTTGTGATTTTTATTAGCCGCTTCAATCATGCGATCACACTCTTCTGTCGTCATTGCCATTGGCTTTTCACACAATACATGGACGCCATGATTCAATGCTTCTATAGAAAGATCAGCATGGAATTTATTAGGTGTACAAATGACCACCGCATCAACAAGTTTAAACAGCTCGCTAGGTGTCTCAACTGCATGAGGTATATTAAAGCGCTTCGCAACATCAATCATCTGCACTGTATTAATATCTTGTACTGCAACTAATGAGACTGTGTCTTTGAGTTTCAGCAATGCTGGAATATGACGGTCTTGTGCAATACCACCAACACCTATCACACCAACTTTTAATTTTGTCATGATGTGCCTCCTTACCGTATGATGTTATTCAAAGTAAATTGCTTTGCCTGATTTTGCAGACTGATAAATCGCTTCAAGAATTTTTGTAACTACCATTGCTTGTTCCGGTTTCACAACTGGTTCAGTATCATTTACAACTGCATCAATCCAAGCTTTTGCTTCTTCTTCAGCTTCATCCACTTCATTACCTTCATAAAAGTCGACGCCTTTGTTTTCCAATTCAACGTGTTTGGTATAAAGTGTGCCCATATCTTCACCATGAATACGTAGACCATCTTTCATATCAGCACCTGCTTTCGTTCCTGATAATGAGCATTGTGCCTCATCCACTTCTAAAGAATTAATCGCCCAAGCGGATTCTAAAATGATCGTCGCTCCATTCTTCATTTTAATAAAGCCAAACGCAGAATCTTCAACTGTAAATTCATCTGGATTCCATGAACCCCAAGCGTTTGCCGCATCATGCTGTTTATTTAATTTATGGAATGTTGAACCCATCACTGATTCTGGTTCATAATTATCCATCATCCATAACGTTAAATCTAAAGCGTGTGTACCGATATCGATTAATGGTCCTCCACCTTGAGCTTCTTCGTCTAGAAAGACACCCCATGTTGGTACTGCTCGACGACGAATAGCATGTGCCTTTCCGAAATAAATGTCACCTAAGTCGCCACGTTGCGCTGATTTATATAAAAATTGACTATCTGGTCTGAAGCGATTTTGATAACCTATTGTTAATTTTTTACCTGTTGATTTAGCTGTATCTATCATTTTTTGAGCTTCTGCTGTCGTTTTAGCCATTGGTTTTTCACACATCACATGTTTACCGGCATGCAACCCTGCTACAGTAATTTCACAATGCGAGTCATTTGGCGTACAAACATGGATAACATCAATCGTGGCATCTTTTAACAATGCTTTGTAATCATCATAAACCTTTGCATTGTCAGTACCGTATGCTTTTGCCGCACACGCTGCTTTCGAAATGTCTACGTCACAAAATGCGGTCATTTCAACATTTTCAACTTTTTGTAAACTTGGCATGTGCTTGCCATTCGCAATACCACCACACCCAATGATTCCAACTTTAATCGTCATCATAACGTCCTCCTTTAAATCTTTATCGTCATTAGTGCGTATGTCAAGCCTTAAACATCAATCAACGTTCTAGGCTATTTTTAGGTACATATTAGCTGTGGCTAATTTGTAAGAGCCACTAACACAATAAATTCATTAGTGGTTGTTTATCATTTCTGCCCCGCTCCTAATTTCAAACTAACCTTTTGTCGCACCTGTTGTTAAACCTGATACTAAATAGCGTTGCAAGAACAAGAATACGATTGCTATAGGTACTGCAATCATAATTGCCCCTGCTGCAAACACTGTGAAATTATTTGCATACTTATCATTAATAAAGTTGAACAATCCAACTGCTAATGTGAATTTTTCAGGACTTCTTAATAGTATTTTAGGTAATATAAAGTCCATAAATGGCCCCATAAAATTGAACAAAGCAACAACTGCTAAAATCGGCTTAGCTAATGGAAGCATAATTTGCAAGAAAATACGCATATGGCCAGCACCATCAATTTTGGCAGATTCATCAAGTTCTTTTGGAATCGTATCGAAGTAACCTTTCACTAAAAAGGCATTCATCGGTATTGACCCACCAATATATACAAGTGTTAGTCCAAATAAAGAATCTAATAATCCAATTGTATTTAGCAAAATATAGATTGCGACCATTGCCATTAATACAGGGAACATTTGTAAAATCAAAAATGTAATCAGCCCGTATTTACGACCAACAAAGCGATATCTAGAAAAAGCATATGCTGTTAACGTGACAAATATCACACTAAACAGTGCATTTGCAGATGCTACGATAAGCGTATTTTTATACCAAGTCAGGTATTGACTACTGTCATCGAATAGTAAGAATGCATAATTTTTAAATGTTGCATTGTCTGGTATCATTTTGGCACCATACAAGTTCGTACCTGGATTAAGGGAAATGCCAAATGTCCACAGTAGTGGATATAAAATGATGACAAACATCATCGCTATAAAACTGTAAATACCGATTGCTTTTAATATGTTTTTCTTCTTTGTCATCTTATAAACCTCCCTCATCTTTAAACGTACTTGTACGTCTGAATTGAATAAATGCGACAATAGCAACAATAAATCCAATAATTAATGACACAACTGCACCCATGTTAAAGTTGTTAAACTCAAATGTCAGATTATACACCCAAGATATCAAGATATCTGTACTACCAGCATTCTGCCCTGACACTGGTGGACCACCTTTATTAAATAGATAAATAAGATTAAAATTATTGAAATTACCTGCATATTGCATAATTAACAATGGCGCTGTGGCGTAAATGACATGCGGGAATGTGATGTTTCTAAACTTTTGCCAACTAGACGCACCATCCATATCTGCTGCTTCGTACCAATCTGATGAAATACTTTGCAGTACACCAGTGAACAGTGCAAAGACAAATGGGAAACCAAGCCATACTTGAATGCCGATTAATGCCACTTTTGCCCAAAATGGATCGCTTAACCATGCTGGTGCAACATCTAATAAAGGTTGCAATATATCATTATTTATCGCACCAAATTCATCATTAAATAACGCTACAAATATTAAAATTGTCACAAATGATGGTACAGCCCAAGGTAGGATTAATACCGTACGGATAAATTTCTTACCTTTGACAACAGGGTGATTTACAATAATTGCCAAAAACAGCCCTAATGCAATTTGAAGTGTCGTTGCAACAAGCGTCCATACTAATGTCCAAGTAATAACACTGAAAAATGTTTTACGCCAAACGCCAATTGTGAATAACGTTTTAAAGTTATCTAAACCAACCCATTCTAATGTGTGTCTCGGAGGCGCGTTGTATAAATTGTAGTTTGTAAATGCTACTCCAAACATAAATATTAATGGAAATACAACTACAAATATCAATAAGAATGTACCTGGTGAGATTAGTAAGTATGGGAACGTCTTGTCCCATGTTGCAACCATACGTGCCTTCGGATCCTTTATTTCCTCATTACGATTAAATCGTTCAGCATTACGATATGCATCTAAAATATTAATGACATATAGCATGATTGCAAAAGCAACGAGTAAGATAGAAATAATACCTTGTGCAAGTAAGACACGAGAATCGTCTAACTTAGGTACTGTCCCTAATGTGAACAATCCCCAAAAACCAATATTTAAAAAGCTATAAAATACAGAAATAAAACTGATGAAAAAGATAAAAAATATCGTCCCTTTAATGGGTCTTTTATTATAAAACTGTCCCAAACCAGGTATAACAGATAATAATGCCGCTAATTTAGGGTTACGTTTCGTCATAACTAATCTCCTTTCTTATCATTTTGTGACGGATGAAGAATCTTAATATTTTGCGTTATATCATTCGTCGCCTCATCTAACGCTTGTTTAGGATTCTTACCATTTGAGATAAATATGCTTGCATTGCCCATCGGTTCCCAAACTTGTCGCATTTCAGGAATATTAGGCATCGGTTCTGCATGACGTGCTTGCTTTTCAAACACTTTTAAATTTGGATTAGATGATTTCACGTCAACACGTCCAGTAATTTCGCTCATTTCATCTGTATATTTTTGTAATGTATCTTTACTAGTGATATACAGCATTAAATCTTTAGCCCAATACTTATGTTTACTATATTCAGATAAATACCAACCACGTACACCGAGAAATGGTTTCATAGGTTTGCCACCATCTGTAGGCAATTTTGTTACTCCTAAATCTTTACCAAACGTTTCTTGATATTCATTAATGTTCCATGGTCCAGTGACAAATTGTCCTACTTTTCCTTCTTTAAAAAGACCAATCATGACATCATGTGTTGCTGCCTTAGGAAGATACCCTTTGTCGTACCATTTTTGTAATCGTTCAGCATTCTTGACAACATGTTTTGAATTTAGTCCTAGCTGATGAATATCATATTCACTGCCATTTTTCTTGAAAATATAATCATCATTGCCGAATAAAAACGGATAATTAAAATAGAAATTTTTAGCATCAAATAACATACCGTATTGTTTCTTTTTACTATCAGTTAGCTTGGCAGCATTAGCTTCAACTTCTTCTAACGTTTGCGGTGCATTTTTCACTAATTTTTTATTATAAAAAAGTGCCGTTGTTTCAACGATAGCTGGCAATGCTAGTTGCTTATTGTCATAATTCATCGCTTTAAGTGCTTGCTTATTGAAACCTTTCAACTCATCTTTTGATAATTTGATTTCAGCAGCTAAGCCTTGTAGATAGGCACTTCCAGTATTATCATGTGCTAAGAAAAAGATATCTGGACCTTTTCCAGCAGGAGCGTCTAGCGAAATATTTTCTAGTTGATCATTTTGACCAATATTTACAAGCTTTACTTTTATGCCAGTTTTTTTAGTATATTGATCCGTAATCTTTTTATAAAACGCCATTTGCTTGTCGCCATCCACCCACATCGTAAGTTGGTTAGGCTTGTCTTTGGAATTATCTTTATTCAATGCTTTATCAATATCTTCTTTCGAACGATTAGGGCCACATGCAGTTACGATTAATAACATTACCACGGCTAACGTGATACATTTTAAAATTTTAGACATGAATACTCCCCCTTAGACGATACGATTTCCTGTTTTTTCATCAAAAAAGTGACACTTATTCATATCAAATGCTAGTGTAATCTTGTCGTTCGCCATCACTTGTGTTCTTGAATCTAATTTAGAAATCAATTCCATTCCTTGGAATGTGCTATGTACCATAATTTCTGAACCTAACAGTTCGGATACAACTACTTCAGATTCAAATTGTGTCTCTGGAGAAGTTTGAATAAATATTGGTTCTTCATGAATATCTTCAGCTCGAATACCTAAAATAATTTCCTTGTCTAAGTAGCCAGCAGCTTTTAACTTTTCAAATTTTTTATTATGTAATTTAAAATGGTGTGTTCCTACCTTCAATCCGTCCATTTCAACTGTAGCATTCAACATATTCATTGCTGGTGAGCCGATAAATTGCGCCACAAATATGCAATTAGGGGCATCATATATTTCTCTAGGTGTGCCGACTTGCATAATGTCGCCATCTTTCAAAACAACAATTCGACTAGCCATCGTCAATGCTTCAGTTTGATCATGCGTAACATAAATTGTCGTAGTATTAAGTCGCTTATGTAATTTCAATATTTCTGTGCGCATTTGTACTCGAAGCTTCGCATCAAGATTCGATAATGGTTCATCCATTAAAAAGACTTTCGCATCCCTAACAATAGCTCTGCCCAAAGCAACACGTTGACGCTGTCCACCAGATAACGCTTTTGGTTTACGACCAAGATACTCAGTTAATCCTAATATTTCAGCTGCTTCATTAACTTTTTGTTCAATCTCTTTTTTATTTACTTTACGTAGCTTTAGCCCAAATGCCATATTTTCAAAAACAGTCATATGTGGATATAATGCATAGTTTTGAAATACCATCGCAATATCTCTATTCTTTGGTTCAACATCGTTCATGCGTTCCCCATCAATATAAAAATCTCCAGATGTGATAGACTCTAGTCCAGCAACCATTCGTAATGTTGTTGATTTACCACATCCCGATGGTCCAACAAATACAATGAATTCTTTGTCAGTAATATGTAGATTAAAATCTTTCACTACAGTATTGTTGTTATCATACGTCTTTTTAATATGCTCTAACTTTAGTTCTGCCATGTTATGCCTCCCATACTTTGTTTACAGTTTGATTGTGCAATACACATTGTGAAAACGTTTGCACAAATACTTACATAAATCATATAGTCACTCATTATTAATGTCAATCATAAATTGTAAACGTTTACATTACTATCAGAATTAAACTTTTATACAGAGAATTGATATAGCACACAACTATTTTTAGTGTGACAATAATGATTTTTTACGTGCGAAATTTCACTGCCAATGCTAACAACCTTGTCTTACATTTTTTAAGTAATATCTAAATCAAACAAGTATGACTTAGCATTTCGATTTTCATTGAAAAAAGCAACCATTATGTAAGTATCATACTCACACAATGATTGCTTAATTTTTAGACTGCGGGCACTCTTCTATAACTACAAATCATATAGGCTACGTTCCCCATCAGGTAACTGATCGATAAACGGTTTTGGATCTTCTGCATATGCATTACCTACGCCACCCTTCATTCTTTGAAAATGTAAATGTGCGCCTGTCGTTTGTTTACCTGTATTGCCTGAATATGCAATAATATCACCTGCTTTGACTCGATCACCTACTTTGACATTATATTTGTCTAAGTGTAGATACCACTGGTGATATTCTCCATTGTCTTCGGCAACCTGTAATACCTTGCCGCCTAATTCATTATTAAAGATACGTGTTACTTTACCATTCGTCGGCGCTTTAATTGGTGTACCTATTGGCAATGCAAAATCAATGCCATAATGCTTACCATCAAATGGTGAATGCTGATATTTACCAAAAGTCTCAGTAATCCGACTCCCTCTAAAAAAGTCTTCCCATTTTGAGTGTCCTTTTCCTTTATGATTTTGTGTCAATTTATCGGTATATTGGTTAAACCATTTTTGAATGTCATCTATATAAATAATCGTAAATAATAGTGAAAGAAAAATGATAATTGTTGCCAAAATACGTTTTGGTCGCTTTGTCATAGTGGCATCCATCCTTCATATATTTTGGGTATTAAGTATATATTCTAAATCAACTATTTCATAATTAAATGCACTCATACTTTAGTAGTACTGCCAAATATAGATGAAGAAAATGATGGTAATTTGAATATTTTGATTGATATTAAATTTTATATTGAGTATAATAATTATACTTTAGAAAATAACAGAAACAGAGGAGAATTTTCAAATGGCAAAAGTATTATATATTACAGCACACCCTTTTAATGAACTGGTATCAAATTCTATGGCGGCTGGTAAAGCATTTATCGAAACATATCAACAACAACATCCTGAAGATGAAGTGAAACATATTGATTTATTTGAAAATTATATTCCAGTTATTGACAAAGATGTATTAACTGGTTGGGGAAAAATGAGTAATGGCGAAACGTTAACTGATGATGAACAAATGAAAGTTTCAAGATTGAGTGACATTTTAGAAGAATTTTTAAGTGCAGATAAATATGTATTTGTAACGCCTATGTGGAACCTTTCTTTCCCACCTGTAGTTAAAGCATATATTGATGCTATTTCAATTGCAGGTAAAACTTTTAAATATTCTGCTGAAGGACCACAAGGTTTACTAACTGACAAAAAAGTATTACACATTCAATCACGTGGTGGATATTATACTGAAGGCCCCGCTGCTAATTTCGAAATGGGCGACCGTTATTTAAGAACAATTATGACATTCTTAGGTGTGCCATCATATGAAACAATCATTATTGAAGGACACAATGCCGAACCGCATAAAACTGAAGAAATTAAAGCAACTAGTATTAATAATGCTGAAAAATTGGCAACAACATTTTAATTGTTATCTACACTGTGTGACTGATCAAACGTCATACAGTGTTTTTTATTGTATACCTTTCCCGTTTTTTATAAATATCTATTATTTTCATAAATTTAAAATTTGATATTCACTTTATTACTGATGTAAATATTTTTAAAATATATTATTATGGTGTTAATGAAGTATTTTAAGAAATGGTGGGAATGTATGAAAGCGTATAAAATTTTCTGGTTAAACTTAGTAGCAATTATTATTATTTCAATTGTAGTCAGTGGCGGTATGTTTTTGGCAATGAAGTGGGAACAGATTCATTTGAAAGATGGCCTTAAAAAAGTACTAAGTACATATCCTATTAAAAACTTAGAAACGCTTTATGAAATTGATGGTCACGATAATCCCCATTATGAAAATAATGATCAAGACACATGGTATATAGAATCCTCTTATTCAGTTGTTGGATCAGATGAGCTTTTAAAAGAAGACCGTATGTTGTTAAAGGTAGATAAGAACACACATAAAATAACTGGTGAATATGACACAACTACAAACGATAGAAAAAATGCTACTGACTCGACATACAAAAGTTATCCAGTAAAAGTAGTTAATAATAAAATCATTTTCACAAAAGACGTAAAAGATCCCGCGCTGAAACAAAAAATCGAAAACAATCAATTTTTGATTCAAAATGGTGATTTAACAAGCATTTTAAATAGCAATGATTTGAAAGTCACACATGATCCTACCACTGATTATTATAATTTATCTGGTAAGTTGTCGAACGATAATCCAAGTGTCAAACAATTAAAACGTAGATATAATATTCCCAAAAATGCATCAACAAAGGTGGAATTAAAGGGAATGAGTGATTTAAAAGGCAGTAATCATCAAGATCAGAAACTTTATTTTTATTTTTCAAGTCCTGGAAAAGACCAAATTATATACAAAGAAAGCCTTACTTATAATAAAATAAGTGAACATTAATACTTATGCTGTAATTATAGAAACATCCAAATCATCTATTAAAATCCTATATTATAAAAACACCTCACATAACTCGTTCAACTGTACCAAACCACATCACGTTAGATTTTAGACTAACTATTGTGATGTACATCAAAAACGAATTTGTGAGGCGTTGTATATTTTACAAAGGTGAATAGCGTTTCGTATAGCATTTCCAACATTACTACACTCAAGCGTCACGCTAAAGTTCGAAATCGAATCCTTTCATTCAACAAAAGCCCATATCCACTACAAACTCCATATCAAACGCATAAACTATCTTGTGATACTATCTCGATCATATCTATAGTACGCATGTGTATTTCGCTTCACTGAAGTATATGTATCATCAGTTAAGTATAAACCGTCATCCTTCAATGCCACTTGATAACCTTTCTTTCGTGCTAACCAGGCCACATCTATATAATTTTCTCCGGCGATATCATAACTTCTCAAATCTTCAATATGTGCACTAACTTCAGGGAAAATGATTCTGACAATACTTTCATCAACCCAATATTTGCCATGCATCCATCGCACTTGTTCAGCATATAATGGCAACTGTATGCCATTAAGATATACACGATATATATAATTATCATACATTTGCCGATATGGTAATGGCTGTTTTCTAATCTCTATCACCTCGCCACCCATTACGGTGCCTTCTCTAGTATCATCACTGCCACCCGAAGCTTCATACGTTGTTGGGTCAACTTGTAGTCCATGTACATCTCCAATATAGGCATCTGGTTTATGTTCCATTGCATGTCCACGTGCAATCAATGCTAATATTGTAGATTGTGAAAATTGAGGCTCCCATTCAATGCGATTAGGATGGCTACTATAAATTCTAGGTTCATCTATAGCCTGCTGAATATCCATGCCAAACACTAATACATTGATTAATGTTTGCGCAACACTGGCAATGATACTTATAGCACCAGGTGCACCTACTGTTAATATTGGCTTCCCGTGATGCATCACAATCGTTGGAGCCATGTTACTTAGTGGTCGTTTATAAGGTGCAATTTCATTGATCCCACCCGCCACAACATCAAAACCATCCATTGTGGTATTCAATAACACGCCGTAGCCTGGAATCGTGATACCCGATCCGTAAATCATACCGATTGATGTCGTAAATGAAGCAATATTACCTTCCTTATCAATCACACAAAAATGAGTTGTTTCGGTATGATTTTCTTCAACATCTGTATGACTAATGCAATCAGACACAACACCATGCTCTATATCAATATTTGCTTTATTGCTATCAATGAGCTTACTGCGTGCTTTTAAATAATCGTCATCAATTAATGACTGTACAGGCACCTCATGAAAATTATCATCCGCCAAGTATTGCGCGCGATCACTATATGCTAAATGCATTGCCTGTATCAAATGATGCAAGTAATCGACAGATCTTGAACCCATTGATAGTAAATCGATGGGTTCTAATAACTTCAATATTTGAATTACCGTGATACCACCGGAACTAGATGGACCCATTGAATAAATGTCATAGTCTTTAAATGTCGCACTGATTGGCTCTTTAATCTGAATGTCATAATTGGCTAAATCCTCTAAAGCGATTGTCCCACCACATGCTTTGACAACATTGACTAATTGTTTCGCAATGTCACCTTTATAAAATGCATTAAACCCTTGTTCTCTTAATATTTGAAATGTCTTGCCTAATTCGGGTTGTACAATCCAATCACCTTCGCGCCAATATTGATTTTCATGCGTAAATACTTGCGCCGTTTCGTGATACTTTGTCAATCGTGCGTGTTGCTGGCGCGAATATTTTTCAGTAGCCCAATTGGCTGAATGACCTTCAATGGCTAGTTCAATTGCAGGATTAATTAAATCTTCCAATGACAATTTAGCATAACGCTTGTGAATATAATCAAACAGCTTTGGAATTGCTGGCACAGCGACAGTTTTACCATGTGTAGTCATATCAAAAAATGATTTATATTCGCCTGAATCATCTAGATAAAATTGTTTGTCTACATGTGCAGGGGCTGTCTCACGCGCATCAAACGCAGTTATACTGGCAGTACTTTGCTCATAATATAGCAAGTACCCGCCGCCACCAATACCTGATGCAAATGGTTCTACCACATTCAATGCCAGTTGAATTGCAATCACGGCATCCATGGCGTTGCCACCTTGATCTAATACATCCTTACCAATTTTAGCGGCAAGAGGATGTGATACGGAAATTAACCCTTCTTTAGATGTTTGTGTCTGTTTGTCATTTAAGTTAATGACCATACTATATCCTCCTACTTTCTGTTAAATATTTAAAACATTATTGATTAATGGCTTTTTCTACTTTTTCTAAATCTTGACGTTGCTCGTTACCAGTATCGACAAGTGGTGTAATCGGTGAAGCAATTTTAAATTTATCGCCACGATAAAACTTAATAAATTGATCTTGATCTATCGCATTAACTACTGCTTGTCTCAAGTTTGGATGCGTCTTAAATATACCTTTTTTAATATTTAGCATTAAAAAGACTGACTTGCGTCCATTTTTGCGAATAATGCTTAAATTTTTATCCGACTTAATTAAATCAAAATGTTTTTGATTCACATCTGCCAGCATATCAATTGAATGATTTCTGAGTTCTGACAATGCATTATTCGGATCACCATTAAACTTCAATGTAATATTTTTAATTTTAGCTGGTCCATAACTACCTTTTTCTGTTTCGTTGAATCCTGGATTACGTTGAAACGTTGCTTGATATGCATTTTTCTGTGTCATAATGTATGCGCCACTTGCATAAAGCGCATTTTTTCCATCTGAATTTGCAGGAATTGTACTGCTATCCCCATATCCTTTTGGATATTCTTTATTTACTTGATTAACAAATTTTTTAGATAAAATGCCTGCCGAAGAGTGTGTTAAGTAATTTACCTCTCGAGGCATCGATTGATCTGTCGTAATTTTAACAATTTGATAAATACCGTCTTTATTATTTACTTTATGACCATCTGTCGTTAACGATTTGACGTTATAAGCTTTAATCAACTTATCATAGATGGAATTATCGTCCTTGTCTTTCTCTTTACGCAACTGATCGATGTCCTCATCTTTTAATATCTTGATGTCATTTATATGCTTGTGCATATTGTAAGTATTATTGTTAGGCACAGACTTTTTATCACGTGCTCTATCTAAAGAAAACTTAACATCTTCAGCCGATACACGCTCTCCAGTATTACGTGCTTGTCCATTGACCACTTTCGCAAAATAATCATCATCTCTTAACAAGAAATAAAACGCTTTATTGTCCTTATTCACAGCATAATCACGACTTAACGAACCTTTCGTTGTTAAGTGGTCATTTTCATCTAATAATAATAACCTTGTGTACATATTCATATTAATTGAATATACTGACGGCGCAATTGAACGTATTGGATCCAATGTAGGAATTTCACCATCTTGTTGTGTCATCACAAGTGGCCGCGTATCTCGTTCTCTACTATTGTTGTAATCAAATTGTTGCCATATTAATGCACGTGAATTTGGCAATCCAACACTATTTTTATCTAACACTTTATTGTCATATACTAAATTCTTTTTTGATCCATATAAAGGCGCCATATACCCTTTATCAAATACAACTTCATCTTCAATTTGCTTATATGTTTGTTTAACATCTGCTTCATTTTGAGTAGAAGCTTTATTTAACAACTGGTCTACATGTTTATCTTTCAATAAACTATTTGATCCTGTAGAACTAAATAATGCCGTCATAGCATAGTTCGGGTCACCGAATACTGTCATCCAGTCATCGATTTGGATATCATAATTGCCGGCTTGACGTTGTGTACGATAGCTACCATAATCTGGTTGGATATTCATCTTCACGTTAAATCCTGCATTTTCCAATTGATCTTTGACGATATTCATATCATTTTCATAACTTGCTTGTCCTAGGAAATGTATCGTTGGTCGCTCGCTTTTCACTTCAACTTTCGATGACTTTTGAGCCACTTCTGATTTCGTAGGGACACCACAACCACTTAATACCAACGCTAAAACTATAATTGCGATACTAATGATTCTTTTCACATCTATCCCTACCTTTTTAATGAATTCTTGGATCTAGTGCATCACGCACTGCATCACCTATAAAATTAAATGCTAAAACGACGAACATAATACAAATACCAGGTACAATAGCTAAATTACTGTGCGTTTCCAAGTAGTTACTACCGGTACGTAAAATGTTGCCCCATTCAGCTACATCAGGTGCAACACCAAGTCCTAGGAAACTTAAACTACTTGTTGTTAATACAACCACACCTATATTTAATGAAAAACGTACAATCATAGGCGCAATCGCATTCGGTAAAATATAACGCCATATGATATTCCAAGTGTTTTCACCAGTGATACGTGCTGCATCTACATATTCCATGCGTTTAATTTCTAAAACACTGGCACGCATTGTCCGTGCAAATGATGGTATATTACCGATACTTAAAGCAATAATTAAATTTGGAATACTTGCTCCAAATGATGCAATAATTGCCACCGCTAACAATAATGATGGAATTGCAAACACTACATCTAAAATTCGCATTATTAAATTATCAATATGATTAAAATAACCTGCGATAGTGCCTAGTAACACACCAAAAATAACTGCAATAACTACTGAAATAATTGAAATTGAAAATGTCAGTTTCGTTCCGACAACTACGCGTGTAAATAAGTCTCTACCGAAATCATCAGTACCAAACGGATAGGCTAGACTCGGTCCATGTAACAGTGCATTGAACTGATTTTTAGTAGCTAATGTCGTATCAAATGTAAATTGTGACACAATTGATAATGTCAGCATGTAGACTAAAATAAGTAAACCGATAATCGCAATACGATGTCTAGTAGTTTTTCGTATAAACGATTCCCACCCGTTATAACTATGTATTTGCGATGTACGTTGGTAACGTCTAATACTTACAAACATTAATAATGTAAATACGTTGCCTGTTAATGCCATCAACAATAACAACACTTCGACGATACGTCGCCATAGGTCATGATGCTTCCATGTTTGTTCCGTTGTTAAAATGATAATTAAAATGATGGTTAAAACGATTAGCAATGTTTCAGCAATATAGAACGTATCGGCCACATAACCTTTAAAAAGATTTAATGCACTCGTTAATATAACTAAAATATAAGTTGCAATAGCATAACTTGCGAATAGTTTTAAGGAAGCTATCTTTGTTGTAAGTTTTACCATATGCCTCACTTCCTTTCGTTAATTTCACTACGTAATTTTGGATCGATTAAAGCATAAAATATATCAATAATTAAGTTTGCTAAAGATATTACAATTGATATATATACGACCCCACCCATGACTGCTGGAATATCAGGTATTAGTTGTTTTTGGACGATATAACGACCGATACCATTAATGTTAAATACTTGTTCCGTCACTGCTGAACCGCCTAGTAACTCTGCCACTAGAAGACCAACTAGCGTTACAATTGGAATAATGGCATTTTTCATAATATGTTTAATAACTACTTGTGTCGTCGATAATCCTTTTGCATAAGCAGTTAAAACATAATCACTGCGCATTACTTCAAGTACAGAAGACCTTGTCATACGCGTAATAGAAGCAGCAATACTTGTTCCAATGACAAGTACAGGTAAAATCAACGATATTGGATGTTCTGGCATATAAGATGGTGGCAAAATATCCAATTTCAATGAGAACGCTAAAATGAATAATAACCCTTGCCAGAAACTTGGAATAGATAAACCAATTAATGCAATTATCATTAACGTGATATCAAGCCAACTATTTCGCTTCATCGCACTGATAATTCCAATTGGTATTGCAATAATTAATGCCACAATTAGCGCTAATACTGCGACAATTATTGTAATTGGAATTCTTTCGCCAACTGCTTTAGTCACAACCTCATTCCCTTTGTAAGTCGTACCTAAGTCAAAAGTAAAAACACCCTTGATGGTATCCCACAATTGAATAAAATAAGGTTCGTTAAGATGATGTAATACATTGAATTGATGTATCTGTGCCTTTGTTGCATTTTGTCCCAGTATGCTATAAGCCGCATCAAGCGGTGAAAAATACAGAATGGTAAACACACTGACAATAACACCAATGATGACAATCACAGCCATGACAATTCGCTCAAAAATATATCTAACTAATGGCTGTAAATAAATAGTCAATAAGATGAACATCGGCAAGGCCAATATCACTTTGATCATGATGAACTTAAGAAATAATACATTTTCAAAGTATGTTGAAAAATGTGCTTGTTCAATATTCTTTGAATTCGTATTAGAACTTTGTGCCTTGAATATTTTTAATGCTTCTTTATGTATTTGTGTGGATGACTTTTGTTGCGATAAATATTTATATTTTTGATGTAACGCCTGTTCAATTTCTGAAATTTCAGAATTATTAGCGTAAAAATTTTTTCTCTTAGCAGAAAAGAAAAACTTTATCACTGCATATAAAAATATTGGCAAGCTTAATACCGATAATACAAACTTGTAAAATGCCTTGTGATACAACGACTTAAAAGATTCTAAATAAGTAATTATGATAATCACTCCTTGTAAAATAATCTTGAGTAGATTACTATGATATACAAAAGTATAGAATAAATTTACACATTTGTGAATAGGGAGGCACAACATCATGTCAAATTTATTAGAAGTCAACAGTCTGAATGTACAATTCAATTATGATGAAACTACAGTTCAAGCGGTAAAAAACGTCTCTTTCGAATTACGAAAAAAACATATCCTAGGTATTGTTGGTGAATCAGGATCAGGAAAAAGTATTACCGCTAAATCTATTTTAGGGCTACTACCAGATTATCCGGATCACACGTTAACAGGAGAAATTATTTTTAATGGGCAATCGTTAACTAATTTATCAACTTCAGCGTTACAACAAATTCGAGGTAAGGATATTTCAATGATTTTTCAAGATCCACTCTCTTCGTTGAATCCAAGATTAACGATTGGCAAACAAATTACAGAAGTACTATTTCAACATAAACGTGTATCTAAATCTGAAGCAAAGTCTATGACAATAGACATTTTAGAAAAAGTAGGTATAAAACATGCAACTCAACAATTTGATGCTTATCCACATGAACTTTCTGGTGGTATGCGTCAACGTGTCATGATAGCAATGGCATTGATTTTAAAGCCACAAATTTTAATTGCAGATGAACCAACAACGGCATTAGATGCGAGTACACAAAATCAATTACTGCAGTTAATGAAGTCCCTTTATGAGTACACAGAAACGTCTATTATTTTTATCACTCACGATTTAGGTGCTGTGTATCAATTTTGCAACGATGTGATTGTAATGAAAGATGGAAGTGTCGTTGAAAGTGGCACGGTTGAAAGTATTTTTAAATCGCCACAACATACCTATACGAAACGCTTAATAGATGCGATTCCTGATATTCATCAAACGCGCCCGCCAAGACCGTTAAACAATGATATTTTATTAAAATTCGATCACGTGAGCGTGGATTACACTTCACCGAGTGGCAGCCTATACCGAGCAGTTAGTGATATTAACTTGGCTATTAGAAAAGGCGAAACATTAGGCATTGTCGGTGAATCAGGGTCAGGGAAATCGACATTAGCTAAGACGGTCGTCGGTCTAAAGGAAGTGTCAGAAGGTTTTATTTGGTATAACGAATTACCATTAAGTTTGTTTAAAGATGATGAATTGAAATCTTTACGACAAGAGATACAAATGATTTTCCAAGATCCATTCGCATCTATTAATCCAAGATTTAAAGTCATTGATGTGATTAAACGACCACTTATCATTCATGGGAAAGTCAAAGATAATGATGACATTATTAAAACTGTCGTATCGTTGTTAGAAAAAGTTGGCCTAGATCAAAGTTTCTTATATCGCTATCCACACGAATTATCTGGTGGGCAACGCCAGCGTGTAAGTATCGCGAGAGCACTTGCTGTAGAACCTAAAGTGATTGTTTGCGACGAGGCAGTGTCAGCTTTAGACGTTTCAATTCAAAAAGATATCATCGAGTTATTAAAACAATTACAGTTAGACTTCGGCATCACTTATTTATTCATCACACATGACATGGGTGTTATCAATGAAATATGTGATCGAATTGCAGTTATGAAAAATGGCGAAATCGTTGAACTGAATAACACAGAAGATATTATCAAACATCCGCAATCAGACTATGCAAAGCAACTTATTTCAGAAGTACCAGTTATTGCTAAATAAAAGTCATGCGTTGTGCAACTTTATCTCTGTATGGTCTGGAATAAATCGGGCAACTTCTGATGTGTTATGTTAGATGACTTTGTCATACTAACTATATTGTGCTATGTTAGGGCTCGGCACCATATCAAGTGTTAGATGCTTTGCCATGATTTAAGGGTCACACCCATACTCTGGGCATTTTGACGCCAGTATAAATCCCCCGCCACTATGTGAAGTGCGGGGGATTATTTGCATCCTTAAGAAAATGATATAGTTTATTTTTATCTTTCTTTGTCATTTTTGCGAAATATAACAAGAACTTAATTTCAGTCGGAGCTGCTAAAAATTCATCTTTGTATTCTTTCATGTTGCCTCTTTTTTTCAACTCAGAAATCATATTGTTATGCAGTTTCGTCATTGGTATTTCTTTAAACACGTCAAATAACACATCATACTCTGTGAAATCATTATAAGTTGGCACATCCATATGATTTTGTGCAATAACTCTTTTTCTTTCTTCTTTTCGTAAAAAGTTGTACATCGCTTTTGTGTTTAAGAGACTATTGTTTTCTTTAGGTTTTTGAACTTCACTCAGTGTATTTCTAGAAGTTAACACTAAAATTCCAACTGTTGTATCTTTGTATCTAGCCATAACTTTATTCAGATGTTTGTCATTTGTAATGACTACGACATAATTAAACACTTCATAATAATCATTAATTTGATTATCTAATCTATCCAACTTATCTAATTCTGTTTTAATCTCATAGACAACACCTTTGCCGTTTAACAATATAAAATCAGCAATACTTTCCCCTATGGGCATCTCAGAAAGTGCAGTAGTTGTATTAACAGAATGTCGTCCTAGAAGGAGTTTATTAAGCATTGTGTTTTTGTAAAAATATTCGTTACGATAAGACTTTTTAAGATAATTATATAAAGATTTCATCTTCTGTATTACATTGATATTTTTAGGTCCCTGTATATAAAAATCATATGCCTCATCAACAACATCACTTTTATTTTTGATTGCAATTTGATGTAATATCTTTTGACTAAAAACACGATTAATCATATTTCTATTATCCATAGCTACGCACCTCCTTCAACATACATTTAATACTTATCCTGTTAATATTATAAACTATTTTAAATGCCTATAGACATTATTTCTATACACATACGATGATAAAATTGTATTGAAACCAAATGACGATTGCCAAACACATGGTAACTTACAAAAGATAGAAAATAATAATGCCCCCTACACTAATCTAGCGAGGGGGCTGAATCATTACACACCGTATTTTTCAGTTGTTTCTGCCACGAAAGATTCAATGGCTTTTCTTGCTTTACGTTTTTCTTTCAATGGCAAATCACCAATCATTTTTTTAAGGTGATGTGGGTTTACAACACCACTATACTGGTAGTCATTTGAAATTGTTTTTAGGGCTTGTTCATCGATAGATCTCTCTCCAGCAAATCCTTTGAACTCCGCTTCTTTCTTAATACTTTCGAAATTAACATATTCTTGATCGATATCATCATCCTTATTTAAAGAAGGTACAACATTATCGATGAATTCTCTAATTAGATCTCGTTTTAACCTCAATGTCGGATCATCTGCATGATCTAAAATGCGTCTAATTTGTTCTTGGTTACGACGTTGTTCCGCTTTGTCTTCAAGATCAATTTGTCTCAATATATTCATAATATAATTCACATTAATCGTATCATTACGCATCATTTCTATTTCGAAATCAATATCATTTAAAATGGATACTTTATTTTTCTCAGCCGTCGCTCTTTTTACTTGATCGTACACAGCTAAATATTTACTTTTATAGTCTTCATTCTCTTGTTCATCCATTCCAATTTCATCAATTGTAAACTCAAACTCGTCAAATGCTTTTAAACGTAATATTATTTTAGCTAATAAACGATAAGCTTCAACAAAGCGCTTTAGCTCTTCTTCATCTTGAATGTCATCAACCATGTGTGGTGTCGGCACAATCATTTTAAGCTCACGATAAGCGTCCATAAATTCTTTTTTATACTCTTCATAACTACGCATTAAAATTGTATCCGTATCATTTGTTTGTGAGAATACTCTCAGTGCATCGTCTGTCTCTTTTTTCAAGTCACGATAGTTTACAATTTTACCAAATGGCTTTGATTCTTTTTCAACCCTATTTGTACGTGAATACGCTTGAATTAAATCATGATACATTAAATTCTTATCAACATATAAAGTGTTCAGTACTTTACTATCAAAACCAGTTAAGAACATATTAACAACGATTAAGATATCAATTTTACTATCTTTAACGCCCTTTTTAACATTTTTTGAAATATGATTAAAATACTCATTAGTTGTGTCTGTTGAAAAATTCGTCTCGAACTTTTTATTATAATCGCTAATCATTATCTCTAATTTTTCACGTGAATGATATGGCACTTCACCATCACGATCATCTTCATTAGGTTTAAACGTAAATATACCAGCTACCGTTAATGGTTGTTCCAACTTTTTGTTAAGTCGCTTAAATGTCTCATAATATTTAATAAGCGCGTGAATACTTTGAACTGTAAATATACTTGAATATTGACGATTACGTGTATATTTATCATGATTATTGATGATATGTCGTGTTACTAATTCCACACGTTTATCCGCTAACCAGACTTCTTCCGTATCAATTGCTTCAACCATGCTGTTATCTTCTGCTTTTAAAGCTTTATTTTTAAAAGTATTAATATAGTCAACTGAGAAACCAAGTACATTACCATCATGAATGGCATCTCTAATTAAATACGTATGTAAACATCTACCGAAAATATCTGCAGTTGTTCTACCATCTTGACTACTATTTTCTGGGAAACGTGGCGTACCAGTGAACCCAAAATATTGGGCATTTTTGAAATGTTGTTTAACTAGGCGATGCATGTCACCAAATTGACTGCGATGACACTCATCAATAATAAATACAACTTTATTCGTTTTATACTGTTCTAATAAATGGGCATTACCTTGAATCGCTTTAGCCATTTTTTGAATCGTCGTTACAATAAGTGGCAAACTTTTATCATTTAGTTGGCGTACCAGTTGCGAGGTATTAAAAGTTTTGTCTACAGCACCCTTAGCAAATTTATTAAATTCCTCTTCTGTTTGACTATCCAAGTCTTTACGGTCAACCAAAAAGATAACTTTCTTAATGTCATCTTGCTGTGATAAAATCTGACTCGCTTTAAAAGAAGTCAACGTCTTACCACTTCCAGTTGTATGCCATACATATCCATTATTCCCTGTCTCAGTCGCTTGTTGAATAAGTGATTCTACCGCATACACTTGATACGGACGCATTGCCATCAGTATTCTATCTGTTTCATTAATAATCATATAGCGCGATATCATCTTAGCTAATTGACAAGGTCTCATAAATGACTCAGCAAACGATTGCAATGTATTGATTCGGTTATTCTGTTTATCACTCCAATAAAACATGTGACTCTTCAATAGTTCGCTATCATTATTAGAAAAGTATCGCGTTTCAACACCATTACTAATGATAAACATTTGTATGTAGCGGAATAAGCCTGTGTAATTTTGTTTACGGTAACGTTTTACTTGGTTAAACGCCTCATTAATATCAATGCCTCGACGTTTTAATTCAACTTGGACAAGGGGTAGTCCATTGATTAATATCGTTACATCATAACGTGCTTTATATGTATCCTCGACAGATACTTGATTCGTCACTTGAAACTTATTTTTACACCAACTTTTCGTATCTAAAAACGACAAATAAACCTCAGACTCATCATCACGTCTAAGTGGTAATTTATCACGTAAAATACGGGCACTCTCGAAAATACTTTTCCCATCAATCATCGTTAACAGACGTTGAAATTCTTTATCTGTTAAGGGATTGCCTTCTAATTTGTCCGCATGACGCTCATTTAAAATCGTTCTAAAATTATCAAGCAATTGCTTATTATCACGTATCGTTACTCTTTCGTAACCCAATTGTTCAAGTTGATTCATCATTTCATTTTCTAATGCGTATTCACTTTGGTATGCCATTCATATCCCCTTCCGTACACTTTCTATTGCTCTAAATATATCATAAACTTTAATGAAAAATGTTTGTTTTTTATCTTCAAACGTAAATTTATTCTAATTTTATTGTCTTATATTTTAATATTTGTGTTTGAGGTAAGTGGCATCCTAAAAACACCAACACACACTATTCTTTATATTTTTATACTTCTATGCCAGAGTTCAACTTTTGAATATATTGTGTCCTCAATTGTTTGTTCTCTGTATATATTTTATTGAATATAATTGATTGAAAAACAAAAGTGAAAATGTATATCACAATTGGAATAAAAGCATTATAAATGCCATTATCAAAATAGGATAAAGAAAAAATAAATAAAGTGAACACTATCGGCATTGTAAAACGACATAAAATAATAGACCAATTATTTATAAAAAGCCAACTTCTTATTAAGTTTTTTCTATTTAGCGTAATGATATGGAATATTTTGTCGTTTTTATTTTGATAAAAACTTTCAACTTTTTCATAGTGTCCATATATGGTTTGATTTAGGTTAATTATTTTGTAGTTTGATCCAGGTTCGTAAAGGTCATTATTGCCAACTTTAAAACAATCTTTAATTAATGTACTTTCTTTATTTACAACAAACCTATAGGGATGTATGTAATCACAATTTCCACACATTTTATATAATTGAAATCTATTAACAATCGCTAAATAATTTCGGTAAGTTGAAATAGCTATAAATAAGATTAATCCATAACTTATGCCTATTAATGAAAACCATATTGTATTAATAAATTCACTATGAGGTCTTTCTAGCAGTTTAATATATATTTTATAATTCAAAAATCCTAAAAGAAAATACATTGGTAACACTGTGCCAATCATAATAATTGCCCTATCGAATATTCTATATTTGTTTTCAGTATTAATGATTTTTGAATACCAACTTTTTAACTCAGGAAATATTACAGACGTGAAAATTGTTAGCGATAAAGTAACAATTATCTTATTGTTTTCTTTTACAAAATTAATCATCTCGTTAAGTTCCAAATTAATTCCCCCTTAATAACAGCATTTAATTTCTATACTATGAAAAAAGCAAAGCTCAAATCTGAACTTTGCTTTAATTTGTCACGCCTTTATCATTTTCAAAATAGCCTCTATGCCAGTTTTACAAACTTGTATCAACAATTTTTCATCAAGCAACTGAATCACATCAAAAACTTCAATTGTTTACGCTGCAACTAACTTTATATTAGAACGCACACAATATCTAATGTTTAAAATCTATCGTCGCAAGATGCTTCCTGTAATTATCAAGTGCCATTTTCGATTGGGTTATACAATCTAGAATCGCATGATAATTTAATGCTACAAATCGATAGTACAATATATCTACCGTGAATAACTGTGCAAATAGTGACGTTGTAGCCGCCATACGCATTTCATTTTCATCAGTTCTGCCATAAATCAATGCATAGTCTGCAATTTGAGCCACTGGATTATTAGCTGTACTAGATATAGTTATGATGGGAATACTGTAATGTGTGGCCACCTGTGCAATTGACTGCAATTCACTATGACTACCTTGATTCGTCACAAAAATCATGCAATCTCTATCATCATGCGTCGCAAACGTTGACACAAGTAAATGCGTTTCATGTAATAACCTGACATTTAAGCCAATACGAGATAACTTTTGAAAAAGATCACCAATAGTCAAACTCGATGCGCCAAACCCAAATAAAAATATTGTCCTGGCATTTTTCAACACATCACAAATTGCATCAATTTGCGCATCCATAATATTAGTAGCTACAAATCGCATCGTATTCGTTGCTCTAGCAATCATTTTATTTTTCAAAGTTTCTACAGATTCATTTTCAATCAATTCTAAATGTGGATTGGTTGCAATATCTTCGGGTAAGTATCGAGATATCGCAATCTTTAGCTCTTGAAAACCTTGATGTGTCATTTTCCGACTAAATCTAACAATTGATGCTGTACTAACATTCGTAACATCTGCCAAATCATTCACAGTCATATCAATGATTTTATGTGGATTCTTTAAAATGTAATCAGCGATTATCTTTTCTGTCTTCGTAAAATCACTCAACTGCTTATCAATGCGATATAAAATATTTGTCATCATTAATCACCCAACAAATCTGTCTGTCGCATCGCCTTTGTCGTTCCAAATAAATATGTACAAACGAATCCACCAGCATACGCAGCAAGTAACCCTACAATATAACCTAAATACATATTATCTGCGATTAATGGTAATAGTGACACACCACTTGGGCCTATTGCTTTGGCACCAATATGTCCAATTCCACCTATTACAGCGCCACCAATACCACCGCCAATACAAGCAGTTAAGAAAGGTCGACCTAATGGCAAAGTCACACCATAGATTAATGGTTCTCCAATACCTAGGAAACCAACTGGCAATGCACCTTTTAAAGTATTACGTAATGTTGTGTTGCGTTTACATCTTACCCAAAGTGCTAATGCGGCACCTACTTGTCCAGCACCAGCCATCGCTGCTATTGGCAATAAGTAAGTAGCACCAGATTGGTTAATCATTTCTATATGAATTGGCGTAAAAATATGATGAAGTCCTAACGTAACTAACGGTAGGAAGCTTGCACCAATGATAAATCCACTAAATACGCCACCAATACTAATAATTCCGTTAACTACTGAAACTAAACTGTCTGAAACAAAACCTGCTAATGGCATAAAGATAAAGATAGTTAATAGTCCTACAATCAACAATGCAATAGTCGGCGTTACAATAATATCAATCGCATTTGGCACAATTTTATGCAATCTCTTTTCGACAATACTTAAAATCCAAACGGCAAAAATAACGCCAATAATTCCACCTTGTCCAGGTTGCAATGGTTCTCCAGTGAAGACATTCATTAAAATATTTTTACCAGCAATACCCGTTAATAACGTTGTACCACCAATCACGCCACCAAGTCCTGGTGTCGCACCAAATTCTTTAGCCGCATTAATACCAGTGAAAATAGCTAAGTATGCTAACATACCGTCTTTAATGACATTAAATACTGTTATAAGTTGCGTAATCCAAGCACCTGAAATATAGCCTGCCACCATTAAGTTACTCAGTACTGCTGCAATACCACCAATTAATCCAGCTCCAATAAATGCAGGAATCAACGGTATAAAGATATTGGCAATTGATTTCAATACTTTATTCAACTTACCATTCTTTTGTTTTGCTTTATGTGCTTCTTTATTCGCCTTTGCTTTATCAGCTGCATATGATTTATAGTCCATTTTTTCACTATCATTGTGATTGTGTGGTATTGGGTCACCTAGTTTAACACCACTTAATTCCGCCATATGATTAGCCACTTTATTGACTGTACCAGGTCCAACCACAACTTGAATGCGTTCATCGTGTATAACACCCATGACACCATCAATCTGCCTTAGTTCTTGGTCATCTACTTTATTTTCATCTAATACTTTAATACGCACACGTGTCATACAGTTCATGACACTATCTATATTATCCATACCACCTACTGCAGCAATAATTCTTTCTGCAAGTTGTTGTTCTTTGGTCATTTAAATCCCTCCTAAGGTTGTCTATCTCTGATTGCTCGTTTAACAATGTCACCATTGTTTAATAACCGTCTTGTTGCTTCTTCCTTAGAAATGCCACACATACCCATAACTGTCGCAACTTTCACATCATGCTCAGATACCTGATATAACGCCATTGCTTCATCATATGTGATAGCACATATTTCTTGAATAATACGCACTGAACGGTCGATCAGTTTTTGATTGGTTGCTTTAACATCAATCATGAGGTTATCGTAAACTTTTCCGACACCAACCATTGTGATGGTTGAAATCATATTTAAAATTAATTTTTGTGCTGTACCAGACTTTAAACGCGTTGAACCAGTTAATACTTCTGGACCAACTTTAACTTCTACTGGATACTGCGCAATTTCACTTATAACTGCATGTTCATTGCATGAAATAGATACTGTTGTAGCACCGATTGTGTTAGCAAATGTTAAACCGCCTATAACATATGGCGTTTTGCCACTCGCGGCAATTCCTATAACGACATCTTTTGATGTTAAATCTATATTTTTCAAATCTTCTTCCGCTAATTTTTTGTGATCTTCCGCACCTTCTACAGCCATCGTCATAGCATGTTGTCCACCAGCAATAATACCTATAATTTCATGAGGGTCAGTATTGAATGTAGGTACACACTCCGCTGCATCTAAGACACCCAATCTTCCACTTGTACCTGCACCGATATAGATCAATCGTCCACCCTTTTTATACTGTGCAATTGTTTTTTTAATTACTTTTGTCAATTGTGGTATTGCCTTTTGAACTGCTAACGGGACTTGCTGATCTTCTTTATTCATCGTAATTAAAGCCTCTTCCACAGTCATTTCATCAAGATGCATCGTCGCTTCATTACGCGCTTCGGTCGTACTATTTTCCATCACTTCTTACACTCCCTAGTTTTTTGAAAATCAAATGTATCATTCGGCTCGATACAACTTAACAGTGGTAAGTCTTCTTTAATAATTTGTGCAACAACATTCACATTGTCATGTGCACTAAGCGTTTGTCTCACAATTTGCATTTCACCTTGATAACGACCGTTATTCAAATTATCAACGGTTACTGAACCAATGCGTCGTTGCGTCGTAAACTGTGGTTGAATCGAATGTGGACATATTTGTCTTGACGTTTCCGAACGAATGACATTTTCCGGATTATCCGGACGTACTTTATGACACATATCGAAAAGGTAAGTCACTGTCGTATCAAACACTTCTTCAATACATAACGTGAAATGCCTATGCTTGCAAAAATCTATAAGTTGTTTTGCCTGCCTCATTTCAATCAATGAGTCTCCAACTAACACTTCAGATACACCAGTTTCTTGTAATAATTTAGCTGCAACGACAGGATGACTATGTCTCGTTGCTTCAATTGTTGGCAAGCCTTTATGCAAAGGACCTCGCAAACCACTCCCTACAATAAAACCATATATTTGTGCCTTTGGATTAAATTGATAAATGAGTTCATTTTTCTTATTGACCAAGTCAACAGATAATCCCGTATCTGGTCTTGGATAATAGTTATGACAAAATGAAAGTAATGTAAAATCATTCAATTGTTGATGTAAGCTTGTTAACAATTCCCGGGAAATAATACTTGCATTCAAACAGCACTTTAAACCCTGTGCCATTATCGCTTCGATTGCCTCAATTGATGTACTATGATCGATACGAATCATAAATTGCGCATCATATTGTCGAAGATGCTTATAAAAAGATGGTGTTAATATAGATGGATTAGCATCTATGAGGTAAGTCACTTGTTCATGTTTTAATAAATTGAGTAGTTTTGTGAAATAATGATATTTTGTCTCGTCATCTTCTTCTGGTATTTGTACAGATGTAAAAATCATTTGGTAACCTTGTTTAATCATTCGCTTAATATACGCTTCATCTAAAGGTTGTCCTAAATACACTGAAAAGCCTGTCAAAGTAGCCCTCCTTAACAATATAATTATTAGGAAAATATAGTTGAGTTGTGTAATCGCTTACATTTTACTATAAGAGAAATCACATTACAATATTAATCAGTTAAAGCCTGTTCATTGTAATAATCTTACATATTTTTGTCACAAGTTAATTATTACACCATTAAAGATTATCCTTTCTTTTAAGTGCTGATAATAGCTGCTACTACTGGATTATTACAACAACTTTTATACATTTTATTCAGGATTATCTTATATTATGTTTTAATAATAATCTGTGAACAATTAAGATATTTGAAATTGAATTTAATAATTGTATTGAAAACGCATACTTCACCATGCTAAAATAGGAGTCGCAAACAAATAAGATTCAATAAGATGTGATGGTAAGCTAGATAAACTAACGTATCAGTTTTATATACTACTTAGTCAATTGCTTCTTTTACATTAATTACATACACCAACGTGTTACTAAGTAAGATTAGGCATGAGTTAAATTAAGCTGTGATGGTTACCAACACAGTCTATTTGCTCGTGTCTTTTTTATTGAATCTTAAATAATAAATACAACTTTGGAGGTTGGACAAGTGAGGAAAAAACTTTTCGGTCAATTGCAACGTATTGGTAAGGCACTAATGTTACCTGTTGCAATTTTACCAGCAGCGGGTCTGTTATTAGCTATCGGTACAGCTATACAAGGCGAAGCATTACAACACTACTTGCCTTTTATACAAAATGGTGGCGTTCAAAATGTCGCTAAATTAATGACAGCTGCCGGTAGTATTATTTTTGAAAACTTACCTATGATTTTCGCATTAGGTGTCGCAATCGGATTAGCTGGCGGTGATGGCGTAGCAGCTATCGCAGCATTTGTCGGTTACATAATCATGAACAAAACAATGGGTGACTTTTTACAAGTTACACCTAAAAATGTTACTGATCCAGCGAGTGGTTACGCTAGCATTTTAGGTATTCCAACATTACAAACAGGTGTGTTCGGCGGTATTATTATCGGGGCCCTGGCAGCTTGGTGTTATAACAAGTTCTATAACATTAACTTACCATCTTATTTAGGTTTCTTCGCTGGTAAGCGTTTCGTACCTATTATGATGGCTACAACATCATTTATTTTAGCATTCCCAATGGCATTAATCTGGCCAACAATCCAAACAGGATTAAATGCATTCAGTACAGGATTATTAGACTCAAATACTGGTGTTGCCGTATTCTTATTTGGTTTTATTAAGCGTTTATTAATTCCATTCGGTCTACATCACATTTTCCACGCACCGTTCTGGTTCGAGTTTGGTTCATGGAAAAATGCAGCTGGTGAAATTATTCACGGTGACCAACGTATCTTTATCGAACAAATTCGTGAAGGCGCACATTTGACAGCTGGTAAATTCATGCAAGGTGAATTCCCTGTTATGATGTTCGGTTTACCTGCAGCAGCTTTAGCAATTTATCACTCAGCTAAACCTGAAAACAAGAAAGTAGTAGCAGGTTTAATGGGTTCTGCTGCTTTAACATCATTCTTAACTGGTATTACAGAACCTTTAGAATTCTCATTCTTATTCGTAGCACCATTATTATTCTTTATTCACGCAGTACTTGATGGTTTATCATTCTTAACATTGTACTTATTGGATGTTCACTTAGGTTATACATTCTCAGGTGGTTTCATCGACTACGTTTTACTTGGCGTACTACCTAATAAGACACAATGGTGGTTAGTTATTCCTGTAGGTCTTGTATACGCAGTCATTTACTACTTCGTATTCCGATTCTTAATTGTAAAATTAAAATACAAAACACCAGGTCGTGAAGATAAGCAATCACAAGCTGTTACTGCTTCAGCAACTGAATTACCATATGCAGTATTAGAAGCTATGGGTGGCAAAGCAAACATTAAACATTTAGACGCTTGTATCACACGTCTACGTGTTGAAGTCAACGATAAATCTAAAGTTGATGTTCCTGGTTTGAAAGATTTAGGTGCATCTGGTGTATTAGAAGTCGGCAACAATATGCAAGCAATTTTTGGGCCAAAATCTGACCAAATCAAGCATGAAATGCAGCAGATTATGAATGGTCAAGTAGTAGAAAACCCTACTACTATGGAAGACGATAAAGACGAAACTGTTGTTGTTGCAGAAGATAAATCTGCAACAAGCGAATTGAGCCATATCGTTCATGCACCATTAACTGGTGAAGTAACACCATTATCAGAAGTGCCTGATCAAGTGTTCAGCGAAAAAATGATGGGTGACGGTATCGCTATCAAACCTTCACAAGGTGAAGTTCGTGCACCATTCAACGGTAAAGTACAAATGATTTTCCCAACAAAACATGCAATTGGTCTTGTATCAGATAGTGGTTTAGAACTATTAATCCACATCGGTTTAGACACTGTTAAATTAAACGGAGAAGGCTTTACTTTACATGTTGAGGAAGGTCAAGAAGTTAAACAAGGTGATTTATTAATCAACTTTGATTTAGACTACATCCGCAATCATGCAAAGAGTGATATTACGCCTATTATCGTTACACAAGGAAACATTACAAACCTTGATTTTAAACAAGGTGAACATGGCAACATTTCATTTGGCGATCAATTATTTGAAGCTAAATAATGCTTACTATAAACAGGTGCGTATACCTTCATAAGGTGACGCGCCTGTTTTTTCTTTGCTATTGTGTTTTGCAGCATCATTGATAGTTCGCTCTCCCTTTAAATTTTGAATTTTAAGATCATCAATTAAAGCCCCCTTCATACTCATTTCCTAAAAAATATTAATTGCTCACTATTGTTAGCGTTTTCACAACAAAGTCAACTTCCTTGACCTTACACTATATTCGAGGCTATCATTTTAAGTGTAAATATAGAGAAAAGGTGGTTTTTTTATGAAACAACGCATTGGAGCTTACTTAATTGACGCTATTCATCGAGCAGGCGTCGATAAAATTTTTGGTGTTCCTGGTGATTTTAATCTCGCTTTTCTAGACGATATTATCAGTAATCCCAATGTAGATTGGGTAGGAAATACAAATGAATTAAACGCAAGTTACGCAGCGGACGGTTATGCCCGTCTTAATGGACTCGCTGCATTAGTTACTACATTTGGTGTTGGCGAATTAAGTGCCGTCAACGGTATCGCAGGTTCATATGCTGAACGCATACCTGTCATTGCGATTACAGGTGCGCCGACACGTGCTGTTGAACAAGCCGGTAAATATGTACATCACTCACTTGGTGAAGGTACATTTGACGACTACCGAAAAATGTTTGCACATATAATCGTTGCACAAGGTTATATCACACCTGAAAATGCAACAACCGAAATACCACGTTTAATTAATACAGCAATCGCCGAAAGACGCCCAGTTCATTTACATTTACCAATCGATGTCGCAATCTCTGAAATTGAGATACCGACACCATTCGAAGTAACGGCAGCCAAAGATACTGATGCATCAACATATATAGAGTTATTAGCATCTAAATTGCATCAATCGAAGCAGCCTATCATTATTACTGGACATGAAATTAACAGTTTTCACCTCCATCAAGAATTAGAAGATTTTGTAAATCAAACACAGATACCAGTAGCACAACTTTCATTAGGAAAAGGTGCTTTTAATGAGGAAAATCCATATTATATGGGTATTTACGATGGGAAAATTGCCGAAGATAAAATACGAGATTATGTGGACAACAGCGATTTAATTTTAAATATTGGAGCCAAATTAACAGATTCAGCAACAGCAGGATTTTCATACCAATTCAATATCGATGATGTCGTTATGTTAAATCATCACAATATCAAAATTGATGATGTTACAAATGATGAAATATCTCTACCATCATTACTACAACAATTGACCGATATATCATATACGAATAACGCATCGTTCCCTGCTTATCATCGTCCAACATCACCTGATTATACTGTTGGCACAGAGCCATTAACACAACAAACTTATTTTAAAATGATGCAAAATTTCTTAAAACCAAATGATGTCATTATTGCTGAACAAGGTACATCATTCTTTGGTGCTTATGATTTAGCATTATACAAAAACAATACTTTTATAGGGCAACCGTTATGGGGTTCTATCGGCTATACATTACCTGCAACATTAGGTTCACAATTAGCAGACAAAGATCGTCGTAACTTATTGTTAATTGGTGATGGCTCATTGCAACTAACTGTTCAAGCTATTTCAACTATGATTAGACAGCATATTAAACCGGTATTATTTGTGATTAATAATGACGGCTATACGGTAGAACGACTTATTCACGGCATGTATGAACCTTATAATGAAATTCACATGTGGGATTATAAAGCTTTACCAGCTGTATTTGGTGGTAAAAATGTTGAAATTCATGACGTTGAATCATCAAAAGATTTACAAGAGGTGTTTAATGTAATTAATGACCATCCCGATGTGATGCATTTTGTCGAAGTCAAAATGTCTGTCGAAGATGCACCAAAGAAACTGATCGATATCGCTAAAGCTTTTTCGCAACAAAATAAATAATTTCATCACGTTAGGGTATAAGTTTAAGCGAATACTTTATTAAACGAAAAGGACTCTGATATAAGATGATTAATTTTAATAAAACCGCTTTAGTGTTAATCGACCTGCAAGAAGGTATTCTTAAAATGGATTATGCCCCATATACAGCTGAAAATGTCGTTCAAAACGCTAATAAATTAATAGATGTTTTCAGAAAAAACAATAGTTTTATCGTATTCGTTCGTGTTAAATTCTATGATGGTAAAGATGCATTGAAACCAAATTCGATGGTATCATTACCACCAAAAGAAGGCGACGACTACAGTCGTTTCCATCATTTATTAGACAAGAGAGATGGCGATTTTGTCATAGACAAGCGACAATTTAGTGCATTTGTAGGAACGGATTTAGACTTACAGTTGAGACGTCGAGGAATTGATACGATTGTTCTTGGCGGTGTAGCAACACATGTTGGTGTAGATACGACCGCACGAGACGCCTATCAATTAAACTACGATCAGTATTTTGTTACTGACATGATGAGCGCTCAAAACGAAACGCTACATCAATTCCCAATAGATAATTTATTCCCTATAATGGGGCAAACAGTAACCACAAGCGAATTACTAAATATATTGAACTAAGCATACACTTTCCCCCCTTCGATTATGTTGAAGGGGGGCTTTATTTTACAAAGTATTAATACGTCGGGTTGTCTAACCTTCTATATTTAACATATTCTATATCTGTTAAACCGTTCTTAACCTAATCCCTTACTACATAAAAAACAGTATTTATTCCGGAATTTTCAAAAAATTTAGTATTTATTACAAAATTATGTATCACTTTAGGTTTAATTTTTGATATTATCTTAATTAAGTAGATTTTTATAAGTTCTAAAAAGGAGAACAAATACATATATGAAGAAGAAACTAACATTTAAAGAAAACATGTTTATAGGTTCTATGTTATTTGGTTTATTCTTTGGTGCCGGCAATCTTATCTTCCCAATACACTTGGGTCAAGCTGCTGGTTCTAACGTTTTTATCGCTAACTTAGGATTTTTAATTACAGCAATTGGCTTACCATTTCTAGGTATCATTGCTATTGGCATTTCAAAGACATCTGGTTTATTTGAAATTGCATCGCGTGTTAATAAAACATATGCTTATATTTTCACGATTGCCCTATATCTAGTTATCGGACCATTTTTCGCCTTACCTAGACTGGCAACTACATCATTTGAAATTGCATTTTCGCCATTTTTATCACCAAAGCAAATCACTTTATATTTATTTATTTTTAGCTTCGTCTTCTTTGTGATTGCATGGTTTTTTGCGAGAAAGCCATCAAGAATTTTAGAATATATCGGTAAATTTTTAAATCCGGTATTCTTAGTATTATTAGCAATTATTTTATTATTTGCTTTTATCCATCCATTAGGTGGCATATCTGATGCACCTATTAGTAAACAATATCAATCAAACGCCTTATTTAACGGCTTTTTAGATGGATACAATACCTTAGATGCGCTAGCGTCATTGGCATTTGGTATCATCATTGTTGCAACGATTAAAAAGTTAGGTATCGAAAATCCAACTGATATCGCTAAAGAAACAATTAAGTCTGGTACTATCAGTATCATTATGATGGGGATCATTTATACCCTACTAGCAATCATGGGTACATTAAGTATTGGTCATTTCAAACTTAGTGAAAATGGTGGTATTGCCTTAGCGCAAATTACGCAATACTACTTAGGTAACTACGGTATCGTCTTGTTATCACTCATAGTTATGGTTGCTTGTTTAAAAACAGCTATCGGTTTAATTACGGCATTTTCAGAAACATTTGAACACCTTTTCCCTAAAATGAATTACCTAGCGATTGCAACAGTTGTGAGCTTTATCTCATTCTTATTCGCGAATGTTGGCTTAACTAAAATTATTATGTACTCAGTCCCAGTGTTAATGTTCTTATATCCATTAGCAATTGCCTTGATTGTACTAACATTATTTAGTAGCAAATTCCATCATTCAAAAATTATTTATCAATGTACCATTTTCTTTACAATGATTGCTGCATTAGTAGATGGATTAAAAGCTAGTCCAGAGTTCATTTCAAGCACATCATTCTCACAAACTTTGATTAATTTCAGCCAAAAATATTTACCATTATCAGATATTGGTATGGGCTGGGTTGTTCTCAGTTTGATTGGTTTCATTATCGGCTTCATTATTTATAAAATTAAGCATCGTAAAATTCCACAAGCATAATACTATGCCACAGTCATATGTTAAACATATGCTTGTGGCATTTTTTATTCATACTACATTAAACTGCACTCGTATACATATCAATGATTATCCATGAAAAATATTAGTACTTTCATTTTACGAATCACATTAATACATACACAACTTTATCTTTATATTATTAAATTTACATTTGACACTTATATTGAACAACTGTAATATATTAATATTAATTTTTTAAATTGTATAAATATAAAGGAGGGAGACCGATGAATTCAATCATTGAATTAACTGATTATTATAGCTCTAATAATTATGCACCACTTAAGCTTGTAATTACTAAAGGTAAAGGTGTCAAAGTTTGGGATACTGATGGCAAACAATATATAGATTGCATCTCGGGTTTTTCAGTTGCAAACCAAGGCCATTGCCATCCAACAATTGTTAAAGCGATGACAGAACAAGCTTCAAAGTTGTCTATCATTTCACGTGTCCTTTATAGTGACAATCTCGGGAAATGGGAAGAAAAAATTTGTCATCTTGCTAAGAAAGACAAAGTACTCCCCCTTAACTCTGGTACTGAAGCTGTTGAAGCAGCCATTAAAATTGCTAGAAAATGGGGCTCTGAAGTTAAAGGCATTACTGACGGACAAGTTGAAATCATCGCTATGAATAACAATTTTCACGGTCGTACACTTGGCTCATTATCACTATCTAACCACGACGCATATAAAGCAGGATTTCACCCCCTACTTCAAGGCACTACAACAGTAGATTTTGGAGACATTGAACAATTAACACAAGCTATTTCACCGAATACAGCAGCAATTATTTTGGAACCAATTCAAGGTGAAGGTGGCGTTAATATACCACCGAAAGGATATATTCAAGCTGTGCGTCAACTATGTGATAAACATCAAATATTATTGATTGCAGATGAAATTCAAGTTGGTCTTGGTAGAACTGGGAAATGGTTTGCTATGGAATGGGAGCAAGTTGTTCCAGACATTTATATTTTAGGTAAGGCATTGGGTGGCGGCTTATACCCTGTATCTGCTGTACTTGCAAATAATGATGTCATGCGTGTTCTAACACCAGGTACACATGGTTCAACATTTGGTGGTAACCCTTTAGCCATTGCAATATCGACGGCAGCGCTTGATGTACTTAAAGATGAACAACTGGTTGAACGATCAGAACGCTTAGGTTCATTTTTATTAAAAGCGTTGCTACAACTTAAACATCCTAGTATTAAAGAAATTAGAGGTCGTGGTTTATTTATAGGCATAGAGCTTAACACAGATGCTGCACCTTTTGTGGATCAACTGATTCAACATGGAATCTTATGCAAAGACACGCATCGTACTATCATTCGATTGTCACCACCTCTAGTCATTGATAAAGAGGAAATCAATCAAATTGTTGCAGCTTTTCAAGACGTTTTTAAAAATTAACAATTAATCATTTATATATGATATAGGAGGGATTCATGATGATTAAAGTAGGTATCGTTGGCGGTAGCGGTTATGGCGCAATTGAATTAATTCGATTATTACAAACACATCCTCATGTAACGATTGCACACATCTACTCACATTCAAAAGTAGATGAACCGTTGAAATTAACATTTCCACATTTACAACATATTATGCAACATTTCGAAGCACTTACAGTGGACAATAATGACTGTGATGTAATTTTCTTTGCGACACCAGCACCCGTAAGTAAAACATGTATCCCTCCCTTAGTAGAAAAAGGTATTCATGTTATCGATTTATCTGGCGCATTTAGAATTAAGAATCGTGAAATATATGAAGCATATTACAAAGAAACTGCTGCAGCACAAGTTGATTTGGATCATGCTATTTACAGCATTTCAGAATGGCAATCTTTAGATAACAATGGAACGAAACTCATTTCTAACCCTGGCTGTTTCCCTACAGCAACGTTATTAGCATTACATCCACTTATTAGCGAAAAAATTGTAGATTTGTCATCTATTATTATTGATGCTAAGACCGGCGTGTCAGGTGCTGGTCGTTCATTATCACAACGTGTTCATTTTTCAGAAATGAATGAAAATCTAAGTGCTTATGCAATCGGAAACCATAAACACAAACCGGAAATCGAGCAATATTTATCTATCATTGCAGGTCAAGATGTATCAGTCATATTTACACCACATCTCGTACCAATGACACGAGGTATTTTATCAACAATATATGTCAAATTATCATCTGAATATACGACTGAATCATTACATAAATTAATGACCTCTTATTATGCTAATCAGCCATTTGTCAGAATTAGAGATATTGGGACTTTTCCAACCACAAAAGAAGTACTCGGTAGTAACTACTGCGATATCGGCATCTATGTAGATGAAACAACGCAAACAGCAATTTTAGTATCAGTGATTGATAACCTTGTCAAAGGGGCAAGTGGTCAAGCCATTCAAAACTTAAATATATTATATGATTTTGAAGTTACGACTGGCCTAAAACAATCACCAGTTTATCCATAAGGGGTGTTAGAATGAAACATCAAGAAACGACATCACAGCAACATAACTTTTCAATTATTAAACATGGCGATATCAGTACACCTCAAGGCTTCACGGCCGGTGGTATGCACATCGGTTTACGCGCTAACAAAAAAGACTTTGGCTGGATTTACTCATCGTCTTTAGCAAGTTCAGCTGCCGTATATACTTTAAACCAATTTAAAGCTGCACCACTTATTGTCACTGAAGACACTTTACAAAAGTCTAAAGGGAAATTACAAGCACTTGTTGTTAATTCAGCTAATGCAAATTCTTGCACAGGTCAGCAAGGTATCGATGATGCCCAACAAACTCAAACATGGGTAGCTCAACAACTTCAAATACCATCTGAGCATGTTGCTGTTGCTTCAACTGGGGTCATTGGAGAATATTTACCAATGGATAAAATTAAAACTGGTACAGAACATATTAATGATGCTAATTTTGCAACGCCAGGTGCGTTTAACGAGTCAATTTTAACAACTGATACATGTACAAAGCATATCGCTGTATCACTAAATATTGATGGTAAAACCATTACAATTGGTGGCAGTGCTAAAGGATCAGGTATGATTCACCCAAATATGGCTACCATGCTTGCTTTTATAACAACCGATGCATCAATTGAATCGAATACACTTCATCAATTATTAAAATCTTCGACTGACCATACATTTAATATGATTACTGTTGATGGCGATACAAGTACAAATGACATGGTATTAGTCATGGCAAATCAGCAAGTTGAACACCAAATACTTAATCAAGACCATCCACAATGGGAAACATTTGTTGATGCATTCAATTTTGTCTGTACATTTTTAGCTAAAGCTATAGCCAGAGATGGCGAAGGCGCAACAAAGTTAATCAGTGTCAATGTTTCAGGCGCTAAATCAATATCAGACGCAAGAAAAATCGGTAAAACTATCGTAAGTTCAAATCTAGTAAAATCAGCTATTTTTGGCGAAGATGCCAATTTTGGTCGAATCATTACAGCTATTGGCTACAGCGGATGTGAAATTGATCCTAACTGCACATATGTTCAACTGAACCAAATACCTGTCGTGGATAAAGGCATGGCTGTACTATTTGATGAGCAAGCTATGTCGAATACATTAACTCATGAAAATGTCACAATTGACGTTCAGCTTGGTTTAGGTAACGCTGCAGCGACTGCATACGGTTGTGATTTATCCTATGATTATGTGCGTATTAACGCATCATATCGAACATAAGGTGGTGTTGGTTAGATGAAATTTATTGTCATTAAAATTGGTGGCAGTACACTAAGTGACATGCATCCATCAATTATTAACAACATTAAGCATTTACGATCAAACAACATCTACCCCATTATCGTTCATGGCGGTGGCCCATTTATTAATGAAGCATTATCAAACCAGCAAATCGAGCCACACTTTGTTAATGGCCTAAGAGTGACTGATAAAGCAACTATGACTATTACTAAACACACGCTCATTGCAGACGTTAACACTGCATTAGTAGCTCAATTTAACCAGCACCAATGTTCTGCAATAGGCTTATGTGGTTTGGATGCTCAATTATTTGAAATTAAACGTTTTGATCAACAATATGGATATGTCGGGGTTCCAACCACTTTAAATATAGACTCATTGTCTTATTTATGTACTAAATTTGTACCTATCATCAATTCGATTGGTTTCAATAACCATGATGGAGAATTTTACAACATAAATGCAGACACACTCGCCTATTTTATTGCAGCATCATTAGAAGCACCCATTTATGTACTCAGTAATATTGCTGGCGTGCTAATCAACGATGTTGTTATACCTCAACTACCATTAGCTGATATTAATCAGTATATTGAGCATGGTGATATTTATGGAGGTATGATTCCTAAAGTGCTTGATGCTAAAAATGCTATTGAAAACGGCTGTCCTAAAGTTATTATTGCACCAGGAAACAAGCCAAATATTATCGAAGCTATTTACAATAATGATTTTGTTGGGACAACGATACTAAAATCATCAGTATGACTTTGAATATGACCACTCAATCTTGTATTATTCGGCTTCGAAGCATAATTGTACCTAATTTGTTTAATGATTATGCAGTGTCACCTTTTCACCTGTCTCATTTCACAAAAGGAATCTTAGAATATAGTATGATACAATATGAGATGAAAAACACTATTAGTGATTTTCAAATTTGTAACTTGAAATATTTTATATTTTAAAAGTTTTTCATTGTGATTATTTTCACAAAATACTATAATGAGGATAGAAAAAAGAGAGGGGTCCTTAAGTTGACGAAACGACAAATGGTAATATTCATTTATGCCGGAATCATTGGTGGCTTGTTGTCTGGAATTGTAAAATTAGGTTGGGAGGTCATGTTTCCACCTCGTACACCAGAACGAAATGCAACAAACCCACCTCAAGAGTTATTGCAACAATTAGGATTTAGTAGTGAATTTACACATCAGACGTATACATTTTCAAATATGGAATTACCTTGGGTAAGCTTCATTGTTCACTTTAGTTTTTCTATCGTCATTGCAATTATTTATTGCATATTAGTTAAAAAATACGCTTACTTAGCAATGGGACAAGGTGCTGTATTTGGTATTGTAATATGGGTGTTATTCCACCTTATCATTATGCCGATTATGCATACTGTACCTGCTGTGTGGGATCAACCATTCCAAGAGCACATATCAGAATTATTTGGACATGTCGTCTGGATGATGACTATTGAATTAGTACGACAACATTTTGTCTATCGCTATAAATTAAATTAATTCATATAAACATCGTAACGTGAGTTTTAAATCATCGTTTGAGTATGATGATTGATGCTCACGTTATTTTATTAACTGACATGATATGATTCCAGCCAACTTACGTGAGCATTAAAATCTCAAATGCGTCGTAACAAGCCATTATTTTTGGCAATTTCAATATTGCTCAGTATATTTTCACCTTATCACTTACTTTAATCTCGTCATGATTTTGAATGATGCCATCGTGTATTCACCTTTCATTTTTCCAATAAAAAACATCTAACAGTAAACATTTAGGCAGTATAGTTTAAAATCACTGCGCAATGATACTGTTAGACGCCATGTTTAACTACTCAATAATTGAAATACAGACACTTTTTTATAACCCCAGGGTGCCTGTCCTAAGAAACATACCTGTACCATAAACTGATCAAAAATAAATTGTTTGAACTTCACTTCACGTGATTGATAAAAGTGTGATTGCGTCATATCATAAATGTCCAACCCTTTGATTAAACCTTCACCAATCAATTTTGTAAAACTTTCTTTTTGTGTCCATATTTGATAAAAATCATTTAAACTACATATTTGCTGTGCTTCGTTTGTAGAGAAACACGTCACTAATGTACGCCAGTCTAAACGTTGTGATATCTTTTCGATATCAATACCAACTGGTTCTTTATCGACAACACACACGATATAAGGATAACTATATGATAAGCTCACATAGATGGGCTGTCCATCACGATTGTGTTGAACTATATCTGCCTTACCTCGTGGCGAAATGTGATAATGCCATTCATGTGGTAATAACCCTGTGTCATGTTGAATTCCATATTGCACTAAAATATCTCCCAATCTGTGCATGAGTTTATCTTGATTGTATCTATAGTTGACTGTACGCGGTTTTTTATATGACCAACGACTTTGTGATATTAATTCTTCAATACTTTTCAAGTTACTCTGTAATTGCATTACAAATACTGTCATAACTTTCCCTACTTACTTATTGAATATTGTTTTGATATATTGCGCCCAATGATACAGCCAATTGTTAGTTATCGTTGGCCATTTTTCACTGATGTGATTCATTATTTTTAATGTTAATTTTGTATCTATCATTGCTAGTTGTTGTTCACGGTCAACACTAGTTAATCCAATCGTTTCGTACATGTCTTGTTTCTGTAAAATTTCATTAAATGATTCATCACTGACGAGTTCAATTTCTTTGCGCTTAACGCATTCTAACAAAGATTTCACCGGCATTTTATTAGGTGATAGCACATGGTAAATGATTTGTGGTGTGTTGACCTGTGCTAATGCGACAATTTGTCTTGCAGTCGTATCCACAAAAGAAAAATCTACAGGCATTTCAGCGAGGCTAACCCCGATACAATTCAGTTGTAACAAATCATTCATTACCATTGAAAAACGGTTAGTCTTTATATTTCTCATATGCCATCTTCCATTGTAAGGACTCGTCAAATTACCAACACGTACAATCCGTCCATCTAAGCCATTATTTACAGCTTCTAATACTTTTAATTCGCTATAAAATTTACTCCGTGTATATGGTGATGTTAGTAGTTGTCCTTTATAGACATCCGCTTCTGAAAATGTCACATCTTCTGTGTCTATATCAAAATAAGTTCCCACACTTATCGTAGACACATATATTAACCTTGCATGATGTTGTTGTGCCAAACGTATAACATCAACAGTACCTTGAAGATTTACTTTTTCAAATTCATCATCATCACCAAAATGATCTGTACGAGCACCTGCATGAATAATCGTATCCATGTTTTCTGGTAAAACAACATCATCCATACACTCAAAATCACCAACAATGACTTCAATGTTTGATAACATCATTTCAACCGTCTCTTCTGAAAAATAATCATTTAAATTCGTCATCAACTTATACCATGCTATTTCCTCATTATCAGCACGTATGAAACAATAAATGCGATGACTGCATCCTTGTAGTGCTTCAATCAGATAAGCACCTAAAAACCCTGTAGCACCAGTCAATAGTGTATTTCCTAGAGGTCGATGACTTAGACTATCCTCTAAAATACCCAAATTATAACGAGTCATAACTATGTTTTGTAATTCCGAAAGATTATCCGGTAATGCAACTAATGATTGTTGATTTTGGTGCATATAATTAACAATCTGTCGCACGGTTTTATATTGATATAATGTCTGCATTGAAATATGATGGCCAAATCGTTTTAAATGCGAGACAACTAACATCGCCTCTAATGAGTTACCACCAAGTTCAAAGAAATCATCGTCAACACCGACATCATTTTGTTTCAATACCTCTCCGAATACATCAACAAATGTCTGCTCAATTTCATTAGATGGTTCGCTATACACTTTATTAGACTGTTGTATAGGTGATGGATTTGGCAAACGCGTAGTATCCACCTTGTCATTCGTGGTTAATGGCATACAATCGATATGCGTTATAGTCTTAGGAATCATATACTTAGGCAGATGATCATTTAAATATTGCTTCAAATCCTGCTCCACTTGTTGCTCTCCGACATAATAAGCATTCAATATATCATGCGTATCAAAGTGACTTACTGTGACAACACAATCAGATATACCACGAATAGCTAATATTGCATTTTCAATTTCATCAAGTTCAATACGGTACCCGTTAACTTTTACTTGTTTATCTATTCTTCCTAAAAATTCAATTTGACCATCAGAAGTATAACGTGCTAAATCACCACTATGATACAACTTTCCTTTACCAAATGGATTATTTTGCCATTTTTCAGCCATTAATTCTGGACGGTTAATATATCCTATCGCTAAACTATCACCTGCAATACACAACTCGCCTGGCATACCAATACCGCATAACAAACCATCTGACATAATATACACTTGGATGTTAGATAAGGGTTTGCCAATTGGAATCGTCTCAGGTATCAAATCACCACATTGATGTGACCAATACGATGTGATGACTGTTGACTCAGATGGTCCATAGGCATTGAAATACGTGCCACAATGCTTCTCAATATATTTAACAAAGGATGCCGTACTAGTTGCCCCGCCTGTAATCAATTTTTCAATATAAAAGTTTTCCATAACACTACACATCTGTAATGGAATCGACGCAACCGTCACACGATGCTTATTAATGAGTTGTTGTAACTGTGCTGGATTAACACGTTCCTCTCTATCTGGAATCACAAGCGTATGACCATTTAACAAACAACAATAAATCTCCATAACTGATGCATCAAAAACAATATTTGCATGTTGCAAAAATACTTCATTGTCGCCTAATTGCAATTCAGTTGACCATGCATGCACTAAATTCAACAAATTTCGTTGTCGTATGGCAACCCCTTTAGGCATCCCGGTCGTACCAGATGTGTAAATAGCATACATCTCATTATCTAACATCGCTGTGTTTTCAAGTTGATCGCCATGTAAATCATCATATTGTTCATTTTCCTTTGATTCAACAAAACCTTTAGCATTTTCCAATTGAATGACTGGTAATGTCGTTTCAATTTCAATGCCGTAAGACATGACTGCAGTTACTTTAGCATCCTCCAAAATTGCGCCTTGTCGCTTTTTCGGAAAATCAATATCGATAGGTATATAAGATGCACCTACTTTAACTGTCGCCAACATCGCCGCAATCATTTCAAAACTACGTTCTGTAAACAAGGCAACCCGTTGACCATTGCCCACACCATTTGATAGGAGCATGTGCGCAATGGCATCCACATAGTTACGTAATGTTTCATATGTCATTGTCAAATCATTCATGACTAGCGCAACATGATTACCTTGTCGTGAAACAACTTCATTAAAGTAACTTATGATAGATTTATTTCCCGGGACATTAAGCATTCGATTGTTAACATGCGTATTGACCCAATTTAGAAGTTCCTCCGTGCCGTTTGGTATATCACAAATTTGTAGTGTATCTTGATGCTTCAAAATATAATCAATCATAATCATACATTGATTCCCCATGTGACGAACTGTTTCTGAGTGATATAAATCGGTATTATACTCGATATTGATTGTATAGTCATCGCGATCTTCTTCAATGATGAAAGATAAATCAAATTTCGCCGTCACCGATTTGTGTTGAATGTGTGTTAATTTACTATGCCCAAAATGAGCATGATTCGTTTCATTGTTTTGTAGTACTAACATGACATCAAATAATGGATTCCGTGAGGCATCATGTGATTGATCTAAGTCATTTACTAAGCATTCGAATGGGTATTCTTGATGCTCGTATGCCTCCAAACTCATTTCCTTAACCTCTTGTAAAAACTGTGTCCATATTTTATCAGGTGACGGTTGCCCTCTATATACCAACGTATTAGCAAACATGCCTAGCATTTGTTCCGTGCCTTTATGCATACGCGCACTCATTACACTACCGACAACAACATCATCTTTTCGAGCATATCTGCTTAACAACGTCATGACCACACTCATAAAGAACATAAAATCAGTAATTTGATGCTTTTCTACATACTTTTGAAGTAGCTGTCTCGTTTGTTGATTCATTGTAAATGACATCATTGCTCCATTTGTCGTTTTAATATTTGGTCTAACATAGTCTGTCGGTAAACTTAAAATAGGTACTTCATCTTTGAATTTAGATAACCAATATTGTCTATGTTTCGTCATATCACGATGCGACATCCACTCACTATAGTCTTTATATTGCAATTTAAGTGGTAACAATAATTTATGTTGATAAAGTGCGTTAAGATCATTCATTAATTGTATATTACTCATACCGTCATTAATGATATGATGTGTATCTATAAACAGGTATGCATGTAATGGACTTCTAATGTATCTCACTCTAATTTGACTTGGCTTTTCCAAATTAAAAGGTGCCACAAATTGGCGCATGATTTCTTGTTCATCCGTAAAATGCGTGTTAACTTCTTCAAAGTCAGCTACAACATCTGCCACAATACGTTGTCGAACCTCATCATCTACAACAATATATTGTGTTCGTAGAATCTCATGTCGCGCTATCAAATGCTGAACTGCTTGTCGCAATTGAGCTACATTAAGTTCTGATGATAACCGCCATAAAAAAGGTATGTTATACACCGTATCTTTATGGTTTGATTTCCATAATAAATACATTCGCTTTTGTGCAGAGCTCAACACATAATCATCTTTAACTATAGCTTCAGGAATCACTTCATAGTTTTGTTCTTGAACCTTAGCAATCGCTTGCGCTAGTTCAAATACAGTTGGCTTTTGTAATAAATCACCAATTTGTAATCGTTTCCCAGTAGATGCCTCTATCCGATTCACCACTAACGTTGCTTTTAATGAATGGCCACCTAATTCAAAGAAATTATCATGAATACCTACTTGATTCACATGTAAAATATCTGCAAAAATTTGGCATAGCAAGTGTTCGGTATCTGTACTCGGTGCTACATAGGCATACGTATCAACATAGTCCATGATAGGCAATGCCTTCTTATCTAATTTCCCATTAATAGTAATAGGAATTTGCTCAATATGCATAAAATTAACTGGTATCATGTACTCCGGTAAGGTCATACGTAATTGTGATTTAATCTTATTATGTGATAATGTATGCATCGCTTCATAATAAGCAACGATATACTGATCTTGATCATGATTTTGAACAATAACAACAGCTTTATTAATACCTTGTATGCGCTCGAGCGCATGCTCAATCTCTGACAACTCAATCCTAAAACCTCGAATCTTAACTTGTTTGTCCTTTCGATATAAATAATCTATGTTGCCATCGGGTAACAAACGAACGATATCACCACTTCTATACATCAGCTGATTTATATTTGAATCTTTGATAAATTTATCTGCTGTCAATTCTGGCTGATTTAAATAACCTGCAGCTAACCCAAAGCCACTTGTACATAATTCTCCAGGAATACCAACGCCACATCGACGCTCGCCTTGCATGATATAAACATGAGTACCAAGAATCGGTTTACCAATAGGAATACGATTTGGAACTTTGTTAGGTATATTATACGTCGTTGTAAATGTTGTATTTTCAGTTGGTCCATAACCATTAATAATTTGAGGATGCTTCGGTCTTTGATTAAGCAAATCCACCCACTTAGCATTCAATACTTCTCCACCAATTAATAAATACTTTAACGGTACCAATACTTCTATTCGTTCACTAGCAATCTGATTAAATAATGAGGAGGTTAACCACATAGTATTAACGTCATTTTCATTGATTAATTGTTCTAACGCTATTGGATTTAATAATTGTTCTTTTTTAGCAACAATCAGTTTTCCACCATTGAGCAATGCACCATATATTTCAAATGTTGCAGCATCAAAGGCTATAGTTCCTGATAACAAAATCGTCGTCTCTTCATTTAATGGTACATAATGATTTTGATGGACCAAGCGAACAATACCTCGGTGCGGAATTAGTGTCCCTTTAGGTTTACCAGTTGTCCCCGACGTGTAAATAACATACGCATGATCTTCTAACGTGTTACATTTAGAAAGATTGTCAATATTTTTCCACGCTATCTTGTTCAAATCAATGTGATTAATATTTTGTTTACTATTTTCATATAAAGCTTGGTACGTTATTACAACTTTAGGCGTTGCATCTTTTAAAATGTACTCCTGACGATCACTTGGATAGTTCGGATCAATTGGCACGTAAGCCCCACCAGCTTTCAACACACCTATCATCGCTATTATCATCTCAATACTTTTTTCAGCTATGACAGCGACACGATCCTTAGGTTCAACACCGTACTGGTTTCTCAAACGGTGTGCTAAATCATTCGCGCGTGCATTCAATGTTTGATATGTTATAAACACTCCGTCAAATTGCACAGCCACATGATTCGGCGTTGCTTCAACTTGTTGCTCAAATAAGGTAACAACTGTTTGCGCATCATCTATCTCAGGCAAATTTAAATTGATATCGTCATATAATTGAATATCACGTTCTGTCATCAAATTAAGTTCATCTACAGTTGTTCGTTCATTTCCATTTTCTTCAGTAATTTGCAAATAAATATTACGAACTAAGTCACTCAGCGTCTCGATTGAGAGCAAATCATATGCTGCACTGTTATATATAATTTTGAACCCGTGTTGATGTGGAAAAATTTCAATATCCGCTAAAGATGTATGTGCATCATGTATTTGATGTACATCCTCAATAACATCATTACAACAAGGCATCATTTGATGATAACAATGAAAAATAGTCTCTAATGAAAGCGAAGACTTCGCGCACTGTAATTGCGACATATTTTGCAACACACTTTTATTAAAATCTGATGTAAAACGTTGACATACATCTTTTGCATCGATTGTTAACGTTAATGGCACAATATTTCCGTGCAAATCATTTGGTAAATGTGATGGTACATGTATACCTAATGTGACATCATGTTGTTGACTCATTATATGATTAGCTAAATACACACTAACAGCCAACGATGCCATATCTATTGATGTCATATCATCAATCAAATACGTTTGATATAAAGCTTGCTCAAATGGATGCTTAATTGGTAAATAACTATCAATATGGATGTCAGAGTTATTCTCTAACCGAAAGTAGTTTGAGTCTAATGCTATATGCGATGCATCTTGATTGTCTTTATCATCATTTCTATTTAAATGTGCATGCTGTCGAGTATTGTTAATAACAGTATTGCCACGATATGCATTGCATAAATCATCAAGAAAAATATCAATTTGACTATCATCGAAAATGGACACATGAAAATCTAATAGTATATATGCAGCATCAGCGAACTGAAACAATTTAAATTTGAATAAAGGTGAATCATTAAAATGGTAAGTACTTAATTCTTGCTTAAAAAAAGCTTCTAAATCATAGTTTGCGGAAGAAGATGGAACTTGTTTTATCTCAATAAAAGGCAGAAATTCATGAAGTTTCATTGTTAGATTGTCATCGGTAGTAACATCAAAAAAATGTCTTATAGATGCATGTTGTTGCACAATTGTCGATAATGCATACATCATTTTAGTAGCTTCAACATTTTTAGCGAGTTTAACCCAATACGCATTACGGTGTGTCGTTGATTCTGTATTATTTTTGTATATACGAAAATATTCCTGTTGAAATCTCAAATTACCCATAATCATAAAAAGTCCTTCTTTCATATCATAATACTCATTACTTATTGAAATTGCATGATGATATGATAACTGACGAAATGTTAATTAACTCGTTATGTAATGATTAATATAAAACACCATTCGCAACATATGAGCGATATATTCTACCCTAAAATACATCTTGTATCATCGTTACAATTGGTATATTTTTCAATGTAAATTACATACATCTTCGATAAATAGCACACTACAACTCGTTAATCACTTTCTCTTGTTCACATCTCATTGCAAATTCAATATTGTTGTTACAAAATATCCATGAAGCAAGTTTATATTAAACAAACAACTCGCATAAAACAATTGTTATCCTTAAATTTTAACAAATTCTTAATAAATTTATCTCTATTTTAATCACGACCAAATTAATAGGTTTTCAATATAAAGAGACTTATTAAATAAATGTTTCAGCAAATTCAATCTATGCTTACTTTCTTTCGTCCTCTAAATACACCTGTAACAAGTAACAAAGCACCCATTACTAACAAGATAAACATACACAGCCCCATTTGTAAGGAGGTTAAGAACACACCCAAGACAATCCCTAACCTCGCTAATGTTTCCGACATATGAATACCTAATGCATGAAAAGCACTATATGTCCCTCTTTTATCTTCTGGAATAATTTTAAAGCGTTGCTCTTCAAATATAGGCGAATAAACGATTTCGCCTATAGTAGCAATCATCATGAATAAGATGAGCAAGCTAAATTGATTGAGATACGTGATTCCACTATAACCGACAATATAAAATAGTAAACCGAACACTAAAGCTATTTTAAAATCTATTTTTAATACAACTTTTGAAATAAAATACGTGAGTACAATGACACCAATAGTATTGGTCATGAGTAAAATTGCTAACATCTTTGCCCCTGTAATATCATAAGGACCTATGCTGATGGTCTCAAATTGATCTTTTAATCTAATTGCAATATACGAAGATGTTGAGAATTCACCCATCATTAAAATACTGAATCCTGAAATCATTAACATATAGTTTCGATCTTTTAAAACTGATTTATAACTACGCAACACTTTCAAAATATGAAATTGTTGATAAAAAGGCGTTTGCGCATTAGCAACAGTTCGTACTGATTGATTTTGGTCTTCTGGCAACCAAATATATAAAATCACCAGTACAATTAAAAAAATACATGCCGCGACTAAGAAAAGTATCAACATACTATGACCATAGATTAATCCACCTAACAAAGCTCCGATAGCAACCGATAAGTTCGTAATCCAATAACTCATTTTGTAAATGTAATGTTCAACATCTTCCGTTATTGCATCCATAATTAATGTATCCATAACTGGAAATTGCAAGCCCCAAACGATAGTGAATATAGCGTATGCAATGCAAAAGCAGATGATTTGCCATAGCTGGTTAGAGCTAAATATGCCCATTAACACTAACATAACAACCATCGTCAACTGATAAATCAGCACGAGAGACTTTTTTGGAAATATTTCGATAATATAGCCAGAAATAATAGATAACGGAAACTTCAAAATCACTAAGACAACAAGATATATGCCAACGATAGATTGATTTAACATATCAGTTAAATATAATGCTATAAATGGGATAAACGCTGTCGTAATAATCAATTGTAAAAAATTACTAATTAATCGTACTTTCAATGTTGTACTTAATCGCTTCATTGATAACTACACCTCACTCGACATGTATAACCAACTCAATATTTATGGACTCCTGATTTTTCACGTATTTTCACAAAAATTGTACATTTCACTCAAGACATACTCGTTCAACTTCTTAATACTTATTTAATTTATGACTATATAGCAGTAGTTGATGCGGGGGCCCCAACATAGAGAAATTGGAACACCAATTTCTACAGACAATGCAAGTTGGGGTGGGGGCCCCAACATAGAGAAATTGGAACACCAATTTCTACAGACAATGCAAGTTGGGGTGGGGGCCCCAACACAGAAGCTGGCGGAAAGTCAGCTTACAATAATGTGCAAGTTGGGGTGGGCCCCAATATAAAGAAATACTTTTTCTTTAGAAATTAGTATTTCTTATGCATGAGTTTTACTCATGTATTCCTTTTTAAGTACACATTAGCTGTGGCTAATGTGTAAGAACCACTACATAATAGATCATTTGTGATTCTTTATCATTTCTATCCCACTCTCTAATTATATATTATTCCAGATGATTGAAATTTATCAATAATTGCGTAAGTGAACACATATGTGCCCGAACGTTGTATTATAATTTAGGCGCTTAATTTTAAATGCGTAATCGCACTAAAAAAACTACTACCATCTATAAAACGGTAGTAGTTTTCGACGAATAAAATTATGCACCATCTTAATTCAGTTAGCTATTCAACTCTGCTTCAAGTTTACCTAAATGTCTTAATGTTGGTGTCAATGCTGCGAAGAAGAATCCTTCTTTTAACTTGCGAACTTGTGGTGAATATGGTGTGTATGCTCTTGAGCCACCATTGACAACAGAAGCTTGATTCACATCTAACAATAAATAGCCGATGTCCTTCTTCAATGATATTAATTCATTTAAATGTGAAGTTAAGTTACCGTCATCTAATATTGCATAATATTCCTCTCTAAGTTGACGATAACGTTTTTTAAAAGCTTCAACATCATACTCTAAATATTGATTTATTCCGTTTTGCGCATTTGAAAATGCATCAATTAACTCTAAAGAACTTTTAATTGAGCCTAATCCTATTGGAATTTGGTAAGCAATAAATTGCGGGCGAATAGTTGCCGCAAATTGCTTCGCATCATGCGTGATAATTTGTGATTGTGGCACTACGACTTGATTCAAAGTAATTTGATACGTTGCTGAGCCGTTTACCCCTAAAAAATTTATTTTTTCAACAAGAGTGATACCATCTTGATTGGCACGTAGAATGAACATTACAAAGTCATCTGATGATTCATGCTTCGAAATCGCACCAAAATAATGGTCTTTTTGAATATTACTTACAGCTGGCATACGTCCACTGACAACCAATTGTCCATCAACATAAGTGTGTTCAAGGTTCAACTTTTCTAAATCATTAAATGACTTCATCGGATTAGACAATCCGGTAGCACCTAATATTTCTCCAGATAACAATTGCTGTTGTAAGTCATTATTTAAATGTGGCTGCGTGGCATTTTCTAAATACGTTGAAAAAGCCAATTGGCACCATAAACAAAAACCTGTTGTCAAACAAGATTGCGATACAGCTTCGATTACTTCAGCATTTTTTCTCAATGCCGCCTCACCGAAATAACCATCTACAAATAATTGCTGAATAAATGTTCTCGGATAATACGTCCCTTCATCAACTTCTACTAAATGAGGATCTAATTGTTCTTTGATAAGCGTTTCTAAAGTCATCATCATCTCTCCTTATTCACCAAATCTTCTAAGTATAAACTGCTCAATATAACTAATGAATCGATCAATAATAAAACCAAATAATCCGATAAAGAATATCGCTGCTAAAACATCTTCTAAGTTCAACATATTTCGTGCATCAACGATCAAAAAACCTAATCCCGATTGCGCACCAATCATTTCACCAGAAACTAAAAATATCCAACTTGTTCCTACCGCCATATGTATCCCAGCCATGATTTGTTTAAATGCCCCGGGAAATAATATATTGCGATACAATGACCACCCAGTTAAATTTAAATTTGCTGCAATTTTTAAATATTGGGGTTCAATGTCTCTAACTCCTTTAATGGTATTGAACACTATTGGGAAAAAAGCAGCGATAAAAATAATAGCAATCGCTGGCAAACTACCAATACCAAACCATAGAACAACAAATGGTGCCCAAGCTATCGGAGATATCGGCCTAATCAATTGAAATAGCGGTTCGATAGCGTTGTATAGCCAACGATTCCTTCCAAGCAAGAAGCCCAATGGAATAGCAACCAACAATGCGACAACAAAGCCCGCTACAAATCTCCATAAACTAATTGCCAAATGTTGGAAAATTTCTCCAGTAACAATGAAAGTCCAAATACTTTTTCCTACAAGAGCAGGACCAGGTAACAATACAGGTTGGTAATGCCCAATAATAATGACCATTTCCCAAATGCCTAAGAAAATAATAAATGTGATAATAGGTAATATAATTTTATTAATTGTGAGACGTGTCATGAACGTGATGCCTCCTTATACAATGACGGTTCAACAAAGTCATCATATGCAGGTGGATTAAACAAATGATGTTGTTTTACTAATGTCGTAATTTCTTGATAGCCGGATGGCTTAATTGTTAAATCACCATAGGATGTCCATGCCGCTGACTGTGTTAAAACGTCACGACTTTGTTTAAAATGATGCGTCATAATGTCTACACTTTTCTTGCGATCATTCATTTTAAAGCCAGAATTTTTATAATCTTTTACAAATGCTTGCGCTACATCCTTGTGTTGATCAAGCAATTCGCCTCTCAGTACTAGCACACAGCAATACGCATCAGGTATAACGTCATCACCATGTTTCAAAGTCTTACCTTTGCCTAACTTTTCACCCAGTGCACCAAATGGTTCGGCTACAGAATACCCTGTAATTCTGTGTTCACTTAATGCGGCTGGCATCTCCGCTGGCGACATTTCATGATAGCTGAAATGACCCGGTTCAATTTTCAATTGTTTACGTAATTCCTCAAGTAAAAGATAATGTGTTGAATAACGATGCGGTATACCAAAATGGTAATCATCGCCAGTATTATTAAATTCATTTAAGTGCATACCTTTTTGTCCCATAATGACATTACCTTCATGATGACCCAATGCCACAGCCTTTATATTCGAGCCCTTCTGCTTTGATTTCATCGCGAGCTCTATTAAAGTTGATGCACCATCAATACGACCACTGTTTAATGCGTCCATTAAATCTGGCCAATTATTGAATTTAACTAATTCTAGTTTGTATTTCGGATGATTGTGTTGTGATAATAATTTTTTAGTCATCATCAAATTAGCTGAATGTGTAATCGGCAAATATCCAATTTTAATCACTTGCTGCTGTTGGACATTTTTAGACGGTTCTTTAGACGTCCTTTGCCAATCACATCCTGTAATTATAAAGATTCCAATGATGACGATTATGCTTAACCTTTTCATCGTCACTCACTCCTTATAAATAATATTCAGGTTCAACTTGATGATGATTCAATGCAAATGTTTCCATAATATCATTACGAATCTTAAGTAGGTGGCTATCATTACGACTGCGTGGATGTGATGCTGTAATATCATATTGCGAAATAATATTGCATCCTTCTCCTAATAGAACAATGCGGTCGGAAAGATAAATAGCTTCATCAATATCGTGAGTGACTAAGATAATAGTTGATTCCGTTTTGTGTTTTAGTTGCACTAGTTGATCTTGAAGTTTATAGCGTGTAAACGCATCTAATGCACCTAATGGCTCATCCATCAATATAACGTTAGGCTTATGCACATGCGCTCGACATAATGCTACACGTTGTTTCATACCTCCGGACAGTTGCTCGGGAAAATGCTTTCCTCTGCCTTCTAAATCAACTAATTTAAGCTGTGCGTTAATCTCTTCATCACTAATTTTCTGTTGGAATCCAATCCTAATGTTGTCATTAATCGTTTTCCATGGCAGCAGATTATGATGTTGAAATAGCATTAAACAATCTGGAGACGGCTGTTGTTTAATTTCGTTATCAATAATGACACGACCAGATGATGGATAAATAAATCCACCGATGATATTGAGTAAAGTAGACTTCCCGCAACCACTTTTCCCTATAAAAGTGACTATTTCTCCCTTGCTAATCTCCAAATTAAAGTTATGAATTACTTTATGTGATCCAAAGTGATGTTGTAATTGTTGAATTTTAATCATGACAAGCCCCCTTTTAACCCCTACCGTTTTAATAAGAATTAAATGTATATCTAAAGGGCTATGCCAAACACAGCCCTTGAATCGTGAATTGTTATATCTATAGATGATTATGGTTTGGTGCGAGCGCTCTTATAACATAAGCGTTATTCAATTAACGACGTTATATTAATTTCAGCTCTACAAAATTTCAATAAAATGATTGTTTTAGCCAATAATTGCATATAGTTCATTAGTTTTGCCATATCAACTACTTACATTTATAGCATTGAGCTATTCTAATTAACTGCCATCGTAATCCACGCCAAACCTATATACATATATCTCATCAATTTGTTGTCTTATTAAAGTTTTTCGATGCCATCAATCGGTGTATCAACTGCTTTGCGCGCGCGACGTACCGCTTCTTCATCAGGTGCGTTGTATAAACAAATACATTTAGACATATCTTCACATACATATGTGCGTTTAAATTCAACTTCTGGTACTTCTTCATAATGAACAGAATTTTTCTTTTTACGTGCTAAATATTGATCCATCGTAATGCCTTCTGGAATGTTCCAAGTTACAAGGTAATCAACATGTGCATCACCATTTTTAACTTCATCTAAATCTTTTCCAACTAAGCGAACTTCTTTGACTAATTGAATACTAATACCAGCTTCGGTTAAAAATTGTTTAGCTTCTGCTTCGTCATTTGCTTCTACAATAAAATAACCATGAGTTAAATTTTCAGTAGCTTGTACTTCAATTAATGTTGGAATTGTCTTCGTAGATAGTGATGCTGCCTTTGCTTCTAGTTCTTCTTTCGTTGATGCAAAATCAAGATTGTTAGCTTCTAATAAAAATAATGTCATTAATAAGACCTCCTATAACAATGGTTGAAAAAATATTACTATAATTCTTATCAGATTACAAGGATATTGAGCGATTTTTTTAAATATTTAGATAAAATTCTGTAAAATATATTTTCAAAGAGTATAAAAATCATGTTAGGGTATAAGTAAATAAACATATATATAGGGGGCTATCATTATGGATAAAGAATCCGTCGTAGCAAGTTTAGCAAGAAACAAAAAGATTGCTGTAGAAACAATGGCCGGTCAAAGATACATCATAGAACGCATTTTACATACAAATGATGAAAAACATATTCATATTTTGAAACCTAAAGATGTCGTGTTAGATGTAGATAGCATCAAAGAAATTGACGAAAATCATTTAAATGATGCAACATAATCCAAAACGAAACGTGCGCCTGAGACATCAATCAATGTCTTAGGCGCTACAATGTTTTATTTATGTTAATTTGTCGAAGTATGGCTCATCTAATGGATTCAATTGCAAGTTTTCAATTTGCAACGTTGAATGTGCAATGCCATATTTTTCTTTCAACAATGATGATACTTGATCAATCGCTTGATAATCATCGCCATCATATTTTTTATCTAACACAACATGGGCGCTTAATGAATAATGCTCTGTTGTAATACTCCACAAATGAAATTCATGTACATCTAATATGCCATCTATGTTTTTAATATCTGCCATAATTTGATCCGTATCCAAATGTTGAGGCACACTTTCCATTAAAATTAACCACGCATTGCGCGTAATTTTATAACCACCACGTAAAATGATGAGTGAAATTACAATACTAATGATTGGGTCGATGATGCGCCATCCTGTAAAGTAAATCAATACAACTGCAACGATGACACCAATAGAGTTCAATAAGTCTCCCATGAAATGCCATAATGCACTTTGAATATTGATATTGTCTTCTTGTTTTAAAGACCTTACAAGGATAACAGTCAAAATAATATTGACGAGTAAACCAATACTAGCAATCATAAACATAATGCCACTTTCAATGGGTTGCGGATAAATAATACGTACAATAGCTTCATATAAAATCCAGATTGAAATTACAATTAATGCTAAACCATTTAAAAATGCAGCTAATATCTCAAATCTTAAATATCCAAATGTGTATCGTGCAGTCGGCTTCTTACTTGCAAAATAAATGGCCAACATGGATAAACCAAGTGCTAATACATCACTAAGCATATGAAATGAATCTGACAGTAATGCCAATGAATTAGATACTAAACCTCCGACAAATTCAATCACTGTAAATAACAATGTGATGATAAGTGATGCCCACAGCGTCTTTTTAGAACTTTGTTGAATTTTTTGATGATTGACATGATGAAAATATTTGTATCTGTTTATCGTATTCGCCTTTTTCCCATTCATACGTTTGCCACTCCTATTAATGCGTCGTATTTAATATTGTCGCTTTTAAAAATAATTCTTTATAGCTTCTCAGATTAATATTAATGCTTACGTAATTAACCATGATTTATACACCATCGTTCTTCACATGACAACTCATTAATCCTTACCCTTTATACCTTTATGTAATATCACCTTGGAAAAACTTTTACAGCACACTCGCTCTTTGCTTTATCCCTATCATATAGAAATTTTTAATAATGTACGTGATTATTGTGTTAGTTACATAAAAATGACAAAAAAGTATCTCAAATTTATTGTTTAGTTTCATTAAGTTCAAAAAATCGCAATAACTTTAATGATTGTTCCGCATATTAAAACAAACGATGACTTTGCATATAGAACTTCACATTTCTAAATCACCATAATTAATAAACAACTCTGTCCTAATTATAGCCGCATCGCAAATTAGCGTAATTAAAAACAGCAGTAAGATGGTTTGCAATTAAAAACCATCCTACTGCTATTATTTTAGTCATTATATCCTAATATCATTATGCATGTACCTAAATATTTGGTTTCGCTTAAAATCTAAACAACTCCGTAAACATGCTAAGACTTACCGCTAGACTGCCTACAAACACGCTTCAGAAACGCTATTTATTCTAGTACAAACCTTTTAAAGCATTGCTTGTATCAATATAAATATTTTTAACTTGTTGATAGTTACTTAACGCACCTTTATAAGTTTCTCGACCGATACCTGATTTTTTATAACCACCAAATGGTGCGCCTTCTGGTACTTGGTTGTAAGTGTTAATCCAAATACGTCCTGTACGAACAGCTTTAGCAATATTTAATGCACGTGTGATATTTTGAGAAAATACGCCGCCAGCTAAACCATACTCTGAATCATTAGCTATATCAATTGCTTCTTGATCGTCCTTCACTTTAATCACTGTTAAAACTGGTCCAAATATTTCTTCTTGCGCTAATTTATGATGATTATCTGGCACAGCAATTAATGTCGGTTCAAAGAAGAATCCTTTATCTAACCCATTTTCAGTTAAACGATGACCACCTGCTAAAATTTGTGCATCTGATTCTTTTGCTGCATCAATATATGATTGAATTTTATCTAATTGATCCTTACCAGTTTGACTACCCATTTGTGTAGCTTCATCTTGTGGGTCTCCAACTTTAATATTTGAAAATGCCTCTTGTAAACGTGGCACCAATTGATCATAAATTTTTTCATGAACTAATAATCGAGAACCTGCACTACATACTTCACCTTGGTTGAATAAAATACCTAACTGAATACCTTCAACTGCAAGGTCTAAATTAGCATCATCTAATATGATATTGGCGCTTTTACCACCAAGCTCTAATGTAGCGGGTACTAGATGCTTTGCTGCAGCTTCGGCAACTTGATAACCTACATCAGTTGAGCCCGTAAATGATAATTTATCTACACCATCATGATTGAAAATTGCATTACCTGATTCTGAACCTTTACCCGTTAGTATATTGACAACACCTTTAGGTAATACCTCTTGGAAAATTTTAGCAACTTCCAATAAACTTAATGGTGTTGAAGACGAAGGTTGAATCACAATTGTATTACCTGCAGCAATGGCTGGCGCAATCTTCCATGCAGCTAATAGCATTGGGAAGTTCCAAGCAACAACAGCACCTACGACGCCAATCGGCTCATGTCGTACGATACTCATTGTGTCTTTATCGATATCATTCACTGTACCTTCTTCTGTTTCAATAACACTTGCGAAATAATGGAAATGTCTTGCAGCAAATGGAATATCAATTGCTGTTGTCTCACGAATCGGTTTACCATTATTTAATGTTTCAATCATTGCAATTTTATCTTTTTGTGCCATTAATTTATCACCAATATCACGCAACATTTGTGCACGTTCTGATTTAGAAGTTAATGACCATGTTTCAAATGCCTCTTGCGCCACTTCGACGGCATGATCGACATCTTTATCTTTTGCTCTTGTAATATGTGATAGTGTTTCTCCAGTTGCTGGATTAGTCACTTCGATTGTTTCGTCACTGCTACCTTTAACAAATTCCCCATTGATAAATAAACCATAATTCTCTGCAATATAATCTCGAACGTTTACTGCCATATTATCTCTCCTTTGTTTATTGGCTATAATATAAATCTCTTAGCATCATATTTAATAATGCTTTTAAACGATATGATTCACATTATATAGTAAGCGTTTACATTTTATAAAATAATCAGCTCACAGAAGTCTCATTTTTAAAACTTTTGCGTCGTTTTTGCACATAAAAATAATCTTATTTTCGAAAACATATTGCACTTTTCAAAAATAAAACACATAATATAACTATAATACTTGAGAACAATTCTCATTAAATAGTTTATTTGTTATGAAAGTCGCACTTAAAATGCGTTAATGGGACAAGGATAATTCAACAACGTTTCATTTTACTGAGTCATTGCACTTATCATACACATTATATTTAGCATGATTTATATTACTAAAACAATATTACATGCGCATTAGTACTAGAATGGAGTTTTTACAATGCGACTTATTTTAATCGTCATTGGCTTAATATTTACAGCGCTTGGTATTGCAGGTGCCGTATTACCTTTACTGCCAACGACCCCTTTTTTACTCGTAGCAGTTTTTTGTTTTGCTCGAAGTTCAGATCGCTTTTACAATTGGCTTATTAATCAAAAAATTTATAAAGAATATGTAGAAAACTTTTATTTACATCGAGGCTACACGCTACAACAGAAAATTAAAATTTTAATTAGCTTATACATTGTAATAGGTTTTTCAATTTATATGGTGGATGTTCTTGCAGTCCGTGTAGGATTAATCATAATGGTTATCATACAAACCGCTGTACTCTTTACATTTGTAAAAACATTACCCAAATCAAATAATAAAATAGAGGAGTGATTGCCCATGTTTATGGCAGAAAATAGATTACAATTACAAAAAGGCAGTGCAGAAGAAACGATTGAACGTTTTTACAATAGACAAGGTATTGAAACTATTGAAGGCTTCCAACAAATGTTTGTCACTAAAACATTAAATACCGAGGATACAGACGAAGTTAAAATCTTAACTATTTGGGAATCTGAAGATAGCTTTAATAATTGGTTGAATTCCGATGTATTTAAAGAAGCTCATAAAAATGTACGTTTAAAAAGTGATGACGATGGACAGCAAAGTCCAATATTATCAAATAAAGTATTCAAATATGATATTGGCTACCACTATCAAAAATAAACATATTAAAAACCCCTAGTCACCGCTGGTTGTCTAAACCTACTTCATGATTAGGGATTTTTTATTATTTGTGACGTAAAGGTACGAATTCATCCGGCTTGTCTGAACGCAATCCAAAATAATATTCTATTGCTTCACAAATACGTCGTGATGCTTGTCCATCACCATATGGATTATTCGCTTGACTCATACGTTGATACGCTTCATCATCCTCAATCAATTGTTTCACATTTCGAACAATATTGTCATAATCTGTGCCAATTACTCTCGATGTTCCCGCCTCAACGCCTTCTGGACGCTCTGTATGATTCCTTAATACCAACACAGGTTTTCCAAATGTAGGAGCCTCCTCTTGAATACCACCAGAATCTGTCAGCACAAGGTACGATTGATTTGTAAAATTATGAAACTCAATCGCATCTAATGGCTCAATTAATTCAATCCGATTTCTCCCAGATAAATATTTTTCGGCAATCGCTCTTACCTTTGGATTACGATGCATTGGATAAATGAAGACAACATCTTTATATTCATCTGCCAAATCTCTTACTGCTTTAAAAATCTGATGCATCGGTTCCCCAATATTTTCACGACGATGCGCTGTTAGTAAAATAACTTTCTTGCCTTTATGTTTATTAATAATCGTTGAAACAAAATCATTTTGAACTGTTGTTGACAATGCGTCAATAACTGTATTTCCAGTAATAAAGATACTCTCTTTGTCTTTGTTTTCAAAAAGTAAATTTTTAGCTGCAATTACTGTTGGCGCAAAATTCAATTCAGCAATATTACTCACCATGACTCGATTTAACTCTTCAGGAAATGGTGAGTATTTCTGATGTGTTCGAAGTCCAGCTTCTACATGTCCGACCGGAATTTGATGATAAAATGCTGCCAAACTTCCTACAAAAGTCGTTGTAGTATCACCATGTACTAAAATCATATCCGGCTGTTCCTCATTAATGATGCTATCAAGTTTAGCAAGCGCATTCGCCGTAATGCCCGCTAACGTTTGTTGATCTTGCATAATATTTAAATCATGATCAGCTTGAATATCAAATATACTTAACACACTATCTAACATATCTCTATGTTGTGCTGTAATCACAATATTCGCTTCAAAGTTCCCATTATGATCAATTTCTTTTACTAATGGTGCCATTTTTATTGCTTCGGGTCTCGTACCGAAAATAACCATAATTTTTTTCATAACATTATCCTCTCTGAAGTTCAAACACATGACAGCTTATCTTTCCTTAATCATGTATGCCCTAGTTTGACACATTTTATTTGTCGATAAAATTAAATATATTGCCATAATTATAATACGATACATCTTCAAATGATGATTTCACAACATTTTTTGTATCAAAAATCACTTTATGCTTCATTTTATCAAAATGACTGTCCGATAAATTTTTAAATTCTGAGTGGTCACTTAAAATCAATACTAGCGATGCGTCTTTGACAGCATGTGACATATCATGTTCCACAAAATCTAATTCAACATGTGGATCATAAGCACATACCTCTATGTCTGGTTCTTGATTTAATAGCTCATAAATATCAAATGCTGGTGATTCTCTTATATCATCAACATCACCTTTATAAGTTAAACCAAAGACTGTGACTTTATTCCCACTCAACGCTTTGATGATTTGCTTCGTTGTATCAACAACATAGGCCGGCATTGAATTATTAATTTCACGTCCAGTTTGAATTAACTTTGCATTTTCAGGGTCTTTAGCAATAATAAAGTACGGATCAACAGCTAAACAATGACCGCCTACACCTGGACCAGGTTGATGGATATTAACACGCGGATGTTTGTTTGCCATTTCAATCACATCTAATACATTAATATTTAAGTTATTGCAAATTTTTGTTAATTCATTAGCTAAAGAAATGTTCACGTCTCTATATGTGTTTTCCATTAGCTTACTCATTTCAGCAGTACGTGCATCTGTTTCAATCATTTCTCCCTGAACGAATGTGCGATAGACACGTTTACCCGCTTCAATACAAGCTTTAGTCACACCGCCAATGATACGATTGTTATGAACTAATTCTTCTAAAATTTTTCCTGGCAGTACACGTTCTGGACAATGCACTAAATAAATATCTACACCTATTGTAAACCCTAAATTTTCAATGACTGGTTTTACAAAATCATCCATCGTTTTAGGCGCAATTGTCGACTCCACAATAATGGTATTTCCTTTTTCTAAAAATGGTAAAATACTATCTAATGCACGCATAACTAGCGAAATGTCACATGACCGGTACTGATCATCATTATTCGGCGTCGGAACGGCAATGATAAAAACATCAGATGCTTCTGGCGTTGTAGATACCTTTAATTTTCCCGATGACAGTACCTCTTCATAAACCTCTTGTAATCCAGGTTCTTCAATACTAATTTGACCACTTTGTAACTTATCAATCGTTTGCTGATTAATATCAACACCAAGCACATCGACGCCATGCTTTGCAAACATAATTGATGTTGGTAAACCAATATAACCTAAGCCAACTACTGTTAACTTCATACTATAACCTCCAAATAAAACGATTTGTATGTTGATTTTATTTAATAGATGACTTATGCCTTATCTTTGGTTGTCGTTTCATCCATGATGTCCGCAATAACAAGTGACATTTTTCCAGGAATAACTTCAAGTGCATTATTATTTTCATATAACGTATTGCTGTATGTTAAATTGCCGAATAATTTTCTAAATACCGACAACTTATTAAAATACTTATTTAGCATTGAAGGCATGTTGATCAATACCGTTTTACGATGTGATTGGCGACGTATTTCATACATTACTGACGATGTATCAAAGTAAAAACTATCTTGAGGATGATACACTCCTGTCACTTCTAATGATATTAATTGATCAATAAATGCTGTCAGATGTTTAATATATAATGCACTGCGCTGATTGTTAATATTTGGAATGATTGGCAATCGCTTTGACAATTGCATTAACCGTTGGAAATTTCCTGGGCAATGTGCACCATAAATCATTGGTGGTCTCACAATTGCAACTTTAAACGAATCACTAATCAACGCTTGTAATGCTTGTTCAGCGAACTTTTTGGAAATACCATAATTGGTCGTAGGATTCATTGGTGTTTGTGTATCAATTTGATCTGATTTACCAACCTGACCTTCTTTTCCATAAACTGCCATAGTACTCATAAAAATAAATTGTTTAATGTCTTCAGCTTTAGCCTTTTGTGCCAATTGTTTCGTAAGCAACATATTCACTTGCATATAATCAGATAGCCTTGCTTGAGGTGAATTGTTGTGAACCAAAGCTGCTGTATGAATTAAAACATCATAATCTTTGAACGAGGTCGACTTCCATAATTGATTCCTAACATTAATTTGATCCACTTGATGTCCTTGTTCAATAAGCTTATCTTTTAAAGCATTACCGATATATCCATGTATGCCTGTAATTAAAATATTTTTTCTCATTAGTGATGCACACCTTCTGAAGTAACGATATTTTTAATTGTTTTATATATGATATACATATCAAGCATCATAGATTGATGTGTTAAGTAATAATGATCATACGCTACTTTTTGATCATCAGTAATATCATCTCTCCCCATCACTTGAGCTAGCCCTGTTACACCTGGTCTAATTGTATGCACGTTCGCTTTTGTACGTTTTTCAATTAATTCGTATTGATTATAAAGAGCTGGTCTAGGACCTACAATTGACATTTCTCCTTTTAAAACATTCAATAATTGTGGCAATTCATCAATAGAGGTCTTACGAATGACCTTCCCTGTCTTTGTTATATACGATGTTGAATCCATTAAATCAGTTGCAACATTAGGTGTGTCTATTTTCATTGATCTAAACTTATAAATATTAAACAATTCATTATTAATCGTCGGTCTTTTTTGTTTGAAAATGGCTGGTCCAGATGATTCCATTTTAATTAGTAATGCTGTAATTAACAGAATCGGACTTAAAACTACTAAACCATATATTGAACTCACTACATCGAATAATCGCTTCATAATTATCTCCTCACTTCAACAGATTGTAATACTTCATAGTATTAATTTCTCTCGTATATTTATCTTTAAACAGTTGATGTGCGCGCTCACCCATCTCGTGCAATTCCTTACTCGAGTGAGTGTTGATGAAGTTATAAATGGCATGTGCATCGCCATTATCAATTTGGATACCCGCATCATATTGTTCAACATGTTGAACGATATCAGATTGCTTATCCATGATGAGTACCAACGGTTTCTTAGCTGCAAGGTAGCCATAATTCTTGCTCGGAACGCCTAAACCGACGCCTTCTTTAATCAGCGATGCAATACATACATCCGCAATTTTTAATACGTCAGCATAGTCTGTACCTGTTAAAAACTCAAACATTTTAACATTTTCAATACGATGGTCTTCTATTGCCGTTTTGACATCTGCAAATTTCTTACCATGACCACAAAGTATTGTTAACGTTTGAGGCTGATCCTTATTTAATTTTAAAAATGAGATAAGTGTCTCCATATCCTGTAACTGCCCCATATTACCGCTATACAATAAAATTTTGTCGTATTGCTCACGGTAAGCTTTAAATGTGTCATTATAGATACGATTGTCTTGTAACTGACGCATGTCATACCAATTAGGAATCACATGAATATTATCAGGATTTTTAGAAATTTGATGATTTACTAAGTAGTTTTTCATTTCCGTACCAAGGACAATGACATTTTCAGCATTCTTGTAGACATGTTTATTAATGTAACGCATCAGTTTATCAATCATGCTACCTGGACGTGTTGCACCTGTCTTAATCGCATTATCAGGTGCTATATCATACACCACAAAAGAATATTTTTTCTTAAGCAGTCTGTGTAGAACGTCTGGTATTAATGGCAAGATTGGTGGATTAGAGTAAACAAGAATCTGATCATATTTCAACATTTTAGGTATATTAATCACGAATTTTGAAAATAAACTAAAGAAATTGATGATCCTTCCAACCTTACTTTTGTTATTAAACCTCGAATACTTGAGACGTCGAATGCGAATACCACGATGCATCTCGGTTTTAGCAACCTGTTTATGATTACTATATTCATATGGCCATCCACACATGACATCGACATTAATGTGATTCGCAATTAAATCTTCCGCCAATTGAGTTGGTAACGTCGCAGAAGATACATATTCCGGATAAAAATACTGACATAAAATCAAAATCTTTTTTTCACTCATCTAATCGACGTCCTTTTTATTAATGAATTTAGACTAAGAATTTTTGAACTGTTTATTTTTAGCAAAATAATAGAGTGCTATGAAAAATATCATGTACGATACGATTAAAACAACTGTATTAATAGATACAAAATTTAAAAAAGTTAAATTAAGCATTTTTGATATAACAAATGTTACAGTAGTACCTATTAAAAATAACGCTTGTAGTATTAATTCTAACTGTTGTTTTTGTAATACAATCACAGAAAGTGATACCGTTGATACAATCAGTCTTATAACAAATAATGGGATAACAATTTTTATAACTGTAATTGCGTCAACCCAGCTGTGTCCTAATAATATATTGACTAATTCTTCACTGAACAAATAAAGTGGCACATAAAGAATTATAGAAACTATAACCAGTATGGAACTAAATTTAAGTAATAAATTTCGGAAGTTACCATGCTCAATATAATAGTCATTAGCTTGTTGCATAAATATTTTTGATAACCCTAAAGAAATAATTGTCACTGGTATGCCTAGTACTCTTATGGCCATACCATAAATACCTACTTCTGTATTGGTATACAAAATACCTATAAAGAACACAACAACCGAGAAAGACAAACTATTTAATAATATTGATGGTGTTGAATAAACTAACTGATTTTTATTTTCTAAAAATAATGCTTTAGTTTCTTCTTTATCTCTCACAATATTAAAGTGCTTTTTAAACGTTTTATATCCTAGTGTAATGCCTGCGATATAGGATAATGAAAAACCAATAATTAATCCTAGACTTCCTAATGCTAAAAGTCCGAAAATGATTTGAAGTAAAGCCATTGATCCAGCTCTAAACACATTAATCAAACTTAACACTTTATATTTTCTTTCCTTATTTAGATAATTTGTAAAAATGTTTGTTAAACTTACCAAAAACAACATAATAATAATGAAAATAAAATCTAATATAAAGTTTGGGTATAACCATGCACTAATCGCAAATATTGGTATCAGTATTAATAAAATAAGCAATGATATCAAAAAACTGATTTGTGAAAGTATATTAGCACTACGGTCATTTTTGGTATTCACAATCAACAAATCGTATCTTGCATTTATTATTGGTATTAAAATCATTGCGATATTTGAAAAAATTGTAAACTCACCAAATTCTGTAGGTGAATATAGTCTTGTAATAATTGGGGTAGTGATGATTAATATGACTTGAGCGATGCCACTGCTTAAAATCATTAAGAACGAATCGCCAATAAATTTATTTAATCTCATAATTAACCTCAGATTTTCTTGATGACTTTCGCTGGATTTCCACCTATAACAACGTTACCTTCTGGAAAACTTTTTGTTACAACCGACCCAGCCCCTACAATTGTATGTTCCCCCAATTCTACTCCTGGTAATATAACTGAGTTCATTCCAATCCAACTATAATTCCCTATTTTGACATCTTCACCTGGTGCATGTGACTTCAAATTTTTAATATTATGATTAGCTGTAATAATACCTACGTTAGGCGCTATATAAACACCTCTACCTATATATATAACTGCTGAAAAATTATTAAAATACGTCCCGGGCGATTGGAAAATATGAATATCATTTTTATCAAAAACAATGTTATTAGGGTTATGCATTCTAACAGTTATATCTGCAGGAAATGGCAAGCTCGTATTTATTCCTAACAACTTGAACGGAACAGCTTTCCATGCCCATAACCATCCAGCCACTTTATTTTCAAAATAATATCCAGTTAAATATTCTTTCTTATAAAATAATAATAGTGGTGTATTCATTAATCTAAATATTTTCGATTTCATAAATGTTTTTACAATCATTCTATCCCTACTTTTTTAGTAAATTTTTTTATTATAATGCCTGGGATAATAGCTATAACATATACAACTAAAATCATAGAAATCAATGTGATTAATGGTGTCGGGTGACTAAAAATACTCGTAATAAGTCTCATATAAATATATGTACCGATAAATATCACTTCTAACGAATGACTCTTCCGAATAATATACTCACTCAGAAATGCAAAAAAGATATTTGCAATTAAATTCAAATAGAAGAATAAGGGTCCAAAATAAATAATTCCATATCCAGCACTCGAAATTAGATGCCCAGTCAATTGTTTACTACCATATATCAATTGGTTAAAAAGTTGGCTAGTAATCAACTGCTTTTTATCTACAAAGAAATTAAACCCAAAAACAGCTCTAGTATTATCAAATAAATATTGTTTGAACGAACCATTATAGTAATTCAAATAGTCTATAGAAGCTGCAATATTGCTAGGTCCATAAAAATATGACTGCAACGTGTCAACTATCTTAAGATTACTTACACTTGTACTATTTAACGCCTCGCTATATGAACTATAATTAAACACATACAATTCTTTATATAGTGTCATCAATGCTAATACGAAAATACCAACAGATATAATAATGATATTGATACGTCTTTTGTGTTTAGAAAACAAGAGTGACACCACTGTTAAAACAGCAACCATCGTATAAAGTTGATAACTTCTTCTTTCACCAACAATTAAACTAATATTTAAAATTCCTATAGCTAGCGGCAATACAACATAAATAATTTTAGGATTCTCTTTATACTTTTTATATGAAGCATATGCGATTATTAAGAATAATAACGCTAAGGCAAGTTGAAATAGCATTACAAAAAGGACATTTAAACCACTTGTTGCTTCGGTTCCTCTTCCCATTGCATCTGTTTTAATAATTAAAAATGATATGTTTTTGCGCACTTCGGGAAAAGCTACAAAAATCCCACAAATAACAAGACCAAACACAATGTAATAAATTGATGATCCAGAAAGTGTAAAGCTATTTCTTGATACCACTTCATGTTTGAATAATTTAGATAGTATCAATATAAATAGCGATCCTATGATAAACTCCACACTCATATAAATAACCGCTTGATTAAAATAAGCTTGTCCTAATGGTAAATTATCTATAGTTGAATCCTGGAAAAACACTATCATAGCAGGTATAAATACTAATCTAAGAAAACCTAAAACATCGTATACAATTTTCGAAAATTTAAAATTCGGATTATTCGAGAAGCTTATAAAGAGCTTTCCTACTCCATAACTTATAGGTGCTAAAAATAATAAAGGTTTATCACCTAACATAAGGCAAGGAAACATTAAAATGGCAATAACATATGAAGTGACATTATATATCTTATTCATTAAATATCCTGCCTATCTCTTGATAGAACTGTTTATTATTTTCAATTACATCGTTTCTATAAGCTTCTCTTTTATGATTAATGTCCATTACATCCAAATTGTTATACCAATCCATCAATTCATCACCAATACCTTTTAAATTTTCTGGATTAACACTAAAACCCAGTCCGAATTTATTAGCTTCTGTAGCGGTGAATGTATCGTCTGTTGTAATAATAGGTTTGTTTAAAAACAACGCATAATACATTCTTATGGATAAAGCAGTATCTAAAGCAATATTTTGATTACCAAACAAATTATTAAGTATATCAATTTTATTTAAATATTTTGGGGTTTCTTTCAAGTCAAAACCGCCAGAAAATGTAATATTATTAATAAAATTTTCTCGAGCAAAGACTTCTAATTTTTCCGACCCTGTTCCAAAATATTGCATATGGAACCTTGAATCATTTGCCAGTTCCTTTATCAATTTTTGATTTATCTCATTAAATCTAACATTACCAATAAAACCTATATTAATTGGCCATCTTTTTTTGAATCCATCGGTCACATTACTTTCTCTAATAATACTCATGTTATAACTATAAATAATTCTATATTTTTCAGATTTAGGTAAAAATTTAAGAAAACCTTCTGAAGATAATGTTGTCAGCCTGCTAGCATCAACGATTTTTTTCATTCTATACTTAATAAGTTTATTATTTTCAAAAAAGTAGTCCCTTATATTTAAAATGAATTTATTTTTATAGTGTTTTTCTAAAAAACTTTTAAATAAGTGTCCTGTATAACTTCCCCATACTATGACAAAATCATAATGATTTTCTTTAAGAATTTTCATAGCGTACGGCCTAAATCGATAGTAAGCAATAGCTTTTTTGATAAATGTCCAATCTTCTTTAATATCTACTTTATATTTATAGTAATTATTGATGCCTTGGATATGTTCTTCGATATCATATTTGTCAGTGTATATAATGTCCACCTCATTGATATTCAAATCAATGTGGTTTAAATAATGTGATAATAATGACATATGCTTAATGTTAGTAGCGCCAAGAATCGCTATCCTCATCGTCATTTCCTCCAAGTATTTCGATTGATAATATCTTTATAACTTTGAATAATTTTAACTACTTTTGTCGAAACGTTAGTGTCTTTATAATCAATAGCATCAATCATCGGTTCGTTATTGTTTTGCATCTCTCTTGCTAGTTCAACGGATTGGATTAGATTGTTATAGGTAATACCACCTACAATAACCGTACCTTTATCTAGTACTTCCGGTCTTTCTGTGGAAGTTCGAATAAGGACACCAGGGAACTTCAAAATAGACGACTCTTCTGACAATGTTCCACTATCTGATAGCACAACAAATGCATCTTTTTGCAATGCATTATAATCAAAGAAACCAAATGGCTTTAGCTGTTTAACTAATGGATCAAATTCAAATTTACTTTCTTCAATTTTCTTCCAACTTCTTGGATGCGTTGAATAAATCACAGGCATTTTATACTTTTTGGCAATATCATTTATCGCATTCATTAATGATTTAAAATTCTTTTCATTATCGATATTCTCTTCTCTATGCGCAGATACTAAAATGTATTGTTGCGGTTCTAATCCTAGTTTATTTAAAACGTCACTGTGATTAATTTTATCTCGATGCGCTTCTATCACTTCTGTCATCGGTGATCCTGTCACAAAGATATTCGCTTTATTGAAGCCTTCATCTAATAAATACCGTCTGCTATGTTCCGTATAAGGTAGATTCACATCACTGACATGGTCAACAATTTTACGATTGATTTCTTCAGGTACATTCTGATCAAAGCATCTATTACCCGCTTCCATATGGAACACAGGAATCTTTAAGCGTTTAGCAGATACTGCTGCTAAACAACTATTTGTATCACCAAGAATTAAAAGTGCATCTGGTTGTTCGCGTAATAAAACATCATATGTCTTCGCAATAATATTCCCCATCGTTTCTCCGAGGTTACTTCCAACTGCCTCTAAGTAGTGGTCCGGTTGTCTTAATTCCAAATCATCAAAGAAAATTTGATTCAATGTATAATCATAATTTTGACCAGTGTGTACTAATATCTGATTAAAATATTGATCACATGCTTTAATCGTTGATGATAAGCGAATGATTTCAGGCCTTGTACCAACTATTGTCATTAATTTTAGTTTTTCCATACGCTATACCTCCAAGAAATACGTATCTGGCTGATTTGGATCAAACATTTCATTCACCCACATAATAGTTACCATATCTGTGTCGCCTAAATTTTCAATATTATGTGTGTATCCTACTGGTATGTCTACAACTTCTAATTTGTCGCCAGAAACGTAATATTCAATGATTTCATCATCATTAACATGTCTAAAACGAATTACCCCTTTACCTGATACGACTAGAAATTTTTCGTTTTTAGTATGATGCCAGTGATTACCTTTAGTAATACCTGGTTTAGAAATATTTACAGAAACTTGACCACGATCCGGTGTTTTTATAAATTCTGTAAAAGAACCCCTATCATCCACATTCATAAGTAAGGGATAACTAAAGTCTGTACTAGGTAGATAGCTTAAATACGTACTATACAAATCTTTTTCAAACAAGTTATCTAATTTCGGCAATGTTCGATCGAGACGTGACTGTTTGAACTTGTATAATAAATCTACAATTTCTCCCAATGTCACTTTAAATACATTTGGTACTGTAGGTACACCATTTTCAATCGTTGGATTTCCTTCAATAGCACGTTTTATTTCAGCAATGATATCATCCACGTAGTTTAGCGTTAGTTCAACGTCCCGATTATTAACTTGAATCTCTTCGTTACGTGCAATTTTGTAACAAAATGTTGCTATAACTGAGTTATAATTTGGCTTACACCACTTGCCGAATAAATTTGGCCAGCGATAAATATAAACCGTATTGCCATACTCTTCGGCATATTGTCTTAATAGCTGTTCACCTTGCAACTTACTCTCACCATAAGGATTATTTTGTGTTGCTTGTATTGAAGACGATAGTAATATCGCCGGCTTTTTCGTATTTCTAGTTAATATATCAAATACATGATCTAAATAACTCACGTTTCCTAAGCTGAATTCTTTGTCATGTTCAGGTCGATTCACTCCCGCTAAATGCACGACAAAGTCTGCTTTCAACAACGCTGACTCTAATTCTTCCTCTTTAGTTTGTCGATGTACTTCGAAAATATGATGATCTGTCGTTGATGTTAAATCTGCTTTCAAGTTTTTTCCTACAAAACCCTTTGCTCCTGTAATTACAATATTCAACGTCAATCTCTCCTATCTCATTGAAGCTTTATAATCATTCAATTCGTTTCTAACATATTCTAGTGTTAAAAGTTTTTCTTTTATCTCTTCCACCGTTAAAATATGTGTATTATCGGAGTTATATTCATAAGATTGCGTAATCTTTTCGTTACCGGTTTCAACATAATTACTATAATTTAAATCTCTGGAGTCTGCCGGCACTCTAAAATAATCACCCATATCTTCACATTGTGCGTATTCTTCTCTCGTCAACAATGTTTCTGCTTTTTTCTCTCCATGTCGCGTACCAATGATTTCAATTGCATTATCAGCTTCAAACAATTCTAATAATGCGGTCGCAAGATCCCCTACCGTTGAGCTTGGTGCTTTTTGAACCATAATATCGCCTGTCTCTGCATGCTTAAATGCATGAACAACTAGTTCTACCGCATCTTCTAAGCTCATTAAAAATCTTGTCATTTCAGGATCTGTAATCGTTAAAGGTTCTCCAGCTTTGATTTTTTCGATAAACAAAGGAATTACTGATCCTCTTGAAGCCATCACATTACCGTATCTTGTACCGCAAATAAGCGTTTGTTCACTACGAATATTTCTTGATTTGGCTACGAATACTTTTTCCATCATTGCTTTCGAAATACCCATAGCATTAATAGGATACGCTGCCTTATCTGTAGATAAACATATGACTTTTTTAACATTTTGATGAATAGCACTTTGTAAGACATTTTCTGTACCAATAATATTTGTCTTCACTGCCTCAACTGGAAAGAATTCACATGACGGCACTTGTTTTAAAGCTGCTGCATGGAATACGTAATCAACATCTCGCATTGCTGTTTCTACACTTTGACTATCACGCACATCACCAATGTAGAACTTTAATTTTGAATTATTATATTTTTTTCGAATGTCATCTTGTTTTTTCTCATCGCGTGAAAAAATACGAATTTCTTTAATATTAGAATCTAAAAACCGTTTCATAACAGCATTACCGAATGATCCTGTGCCCCCAGTAATTAATAAAATTTTGTCATCGAACATAATTATCTCCCTTTTTGCCATTGGCATAGTTAATAATTTTTTCTTTACTAAAGTCATTGACGATGTCTTGAATAATCGCTTCAACTTCATTACATTTCATATGTTGTACTTTGCCACGATAAATTTTTTCAAATACTTGTTCAGGATGAACCTCATCTTTATTCATAAGCTCTTCAAACATTTTTTCGCCGGGTCTAATCCCTGTATAAGTAATGCGTATGTCGTCTTCTTTTTTACCACTTAGCTTAATTAAATTACGTGCTAAATCTACAATTTTCACTGGTTCTCCCATATCTAGTACAAATACTTCGCCGCCTTCTGCTAATGCCCCTGCCTGCAAAACTAGTCTAGAAGCTTCAGGAATTGTCATAAAGTAACGTGTCATTTCAGGATGTGTCACAGTAACTGGCCCACCTTCTTCAATTTGACTTTTGAAAAGTGGAATCACAGATCCTCTCGATCCAAGTACATTACCAAATCTCACTGCAACAAAATTTGTTCGATGCGTTTCATCATTTAAACTTTGAATAATCATTTCTGCAATTCGCTTTGAAGCTCCCATGACATTAGGTGGATTAACGGCTTTATCCGTAGAAATCATAACGAATTTCTTTACCTCTGCATTTTTTGCAGCTTCAGCAGTATTTTTCGTACCTAAAATATTATTACGTACTGCTTCTTCAGGGTTGTCTTCCATTAACGGCACGTGCTTGTGTGCTGCTGCATGATAAACTGCGTATGGTTTATACATTTCCATAATTTCAAACATACGCGCTCTATTTTGCACATCCGCTATAATAGGAACAATATCAATATTTTTTCCGAAGCGATTTCGCAATTCACGATTGATTAAATAAATACTGTTTTCACCATGGCCAAGTAGAATAATACGTTCTGGATAGAAATTACAAACTTGTCTACAAATTTCTGATCCTATTGAACCACCTGCACCCGTAACTAAAATAGTTTTATTCGTCAATTCATTTGATATCATATCCATATCTAATTCAACAGGATCTCTGCCTAATAAATCTTCTACTTCAACTTTTTTCAGCTGGTTCACTTCTAACTCACCAGACATGACGTCTTCTATGTTTGGCATTTTCAATAACTCAACGCCATCCATATGGCAAATATTATTAATTTCTTTCAAACGCTCTTGACCAATGGTTGGAATTGCAATGATGATTTTTTTAATCTTATATTTCCTCACTAGTTCTGGAATATCCGCAATTTTACCTTGGACTTTTACACCCTCAGTAATTGTGATATTGCGTTTATGTTCGTCATCATCGACTGCTAATACCGGTTCAAGTTTCATTTCATCACTTTTCAACATTTGTCTAATCAGCATTGAACCTGCTTGGCCAGCACCAACAACTAAAGTTGGCTTCTTATTAAATGACTTACCTCCAAGGTATTTCCGATAAATACGCCAAAATAACCTTGAGCCACCTATTAAAATCAAGTGCATCATCCAAGTGATTAAATACAATCTAAAAAACGGTCTATTGCCTGTAACAATTGTCACGACCACCATCGTAATAACGATAGATGTCGTCACAGCTTTAACAATTAATATCAATTCACTCACACTGGCATATTCCCACGCTCGATGATACATATTAAAAATAAATGCTGAAATATGATGCGATATGAATAGTGATATAGCTGCCAATATTAATAATTTGACAGAATATGTTTTGAAATACGGTTCTAAAATGTAATAACTTACGAATACTGAAAATGTCACTATCAGTGAATCGATTAATGCTAGTATTAAAAGCCGCAATTTCACAGATAAATGTGCCATAAAACCCCTCATTTGCTGTTTATAACCCAAACCATCTTTTCTGTTTATAATCTTGTTGTGGCATTCGTTTAGGAATTTTTTTATCATCAACAACTAACTTCGCATTACTAATAAATCCGTTCATATCTTCATAATAATCACGTAATTTCTTATCATTAAATAAGTCTTTCAATAAGAACGGTCTGATTTCTGTGTTATGCGCATCTGAACCGATGAAATGTGTCAGATTGTTTTCAATCATTTGAATTGCTAATTTTCTAATTTTTTTACCGGAAATACCCGCTAATGACGCCGTTGTCACTTGACTTAAAGCACCTTTGTTAATTAAATCGTATAGTATGTCAAGGTTTTGACTTATAGCTTTATTCCGCTCTGGATGTGCAATAATCGGTACAAAGCCTTTACTCTGTAATTCGAAAAATAATTGATCAGTATAGTGTGGAACTTCATTTGATGGGAATTCTATTAGTAAATAACGTGAATCATTAATACCGGTAATAACTTTTCGATCAATATCATTAAGGATTTGATCGGTAATTCTTATTTCCTGACCATAATAAAACTTTAGATTCAGTGCTTGTACTTCCTCTAAGCTTTCAATATGGTTTAAACATGATTTCACTTTTTCTATAGGTGTGGTATATCGAGGATGTAAGTGATGTGATGTTACAATGATTTCTGTAACACCTTGTGTTGTCGCTTGTTTTAAAAGAGCCAGCATCTCTGTTTCATTTGTCGGACCGTCATCGATATTAGGCAATATATGGTTATGAATATCAATCATACTTATTCATCTCCATAATAGTGATAATAACTAGAAGATTTATCTACTTTTGCCTTATTTAAAATGACGCCTAGAATGTTACTGCCTGCTTTTTCCATAAGTGTTTTAGCTTTTTTAACTTCATTTTTATCATTTTTTTCACTATCAATTACTAACAGACTATCTTTAATAGCACGCGCATATAGTTGTGCATCAGTCACGGTATTAACTGGCGGTGTATCGACAATAATAATGTCGTAACGTTTATTAAACATATCAACTAATTCTTTGAACCTTTCAGACCCAATTAACTCAGATGGATTTGGAGGTACAGGACCAGCTGTTAGTAAATCTAAATTATCAATTTCTGTCGACGTAATTGCTTCTGACATAGTCGTTCTACCAATGATTAAGCTTGATAGTCCATTATTATTTTGCTCATTAAAAATATAGTTTTGTGTTGGCTTACGCATATCGCCATCAATAACTAACGTCTTATAGCCTGCTTGTGCATAAGTAATCGCTACATTCGATACAACTGTACTTTTACCTGCACCAGGCTTTTCAGAAGTAACCAATAAGCGCTTTACTTCACCATTTGCTTTTGAAAACATGATGTTTGAACGTATACCACGAAACTTTTCACTAATTGTTGATTTTGGTTTTTCATACACAAATAGTGTTGTTGTCGTATTTTCCTTCTTTGACATAAGTAGCAACCATCCTTAATTATATTTTTGAATTGAACCCAATACAGGCAATCCTAATTCTTTCTCTACATCTTCTTCATCTTTAATTCGCTTATCGAAAATGACTTTGAAGAAGATATATATAAGCGCGACAACTAATCCTAAAAAGAATGCACCGATTAGATTCACTACAGTTTTTGGTGCGACTTTAACTGCTGTACCGTCTGCTTTAGATAAAATTGATACGTTATCCACACTCATAATCTTCGGTATTTGTTTACTTGTAACTTTAGCGAAGCTATTCGCAATTTTTTCCGAATCTTGTTTATGACCACTTTTAACTTGGATGTTGATAAGTTGCGTATTTTCTTGGTTTGTAATTGTCAACATACTCGATAATTTAGATGGTGAATACTTATCATTTAAGTCCTTTGACACCTCATCTAAAATTCTAGGACTTTTAACAATTTCTTTATACGTATTTACAAGTTGAATATTACTTTGAACCTCTTGCGCCATAAACTGAGGATTGTCACCCTTAGTTTGATTCACTAAAATTTGAGTATTAGCTTGATATTTAGGTGATAAGACGAAGAATGTAACAATCGCGCTTATAATTAAAAATAATAGCGGTAAAATAATTAAAATCTTCAAGTTTTTTTGTAATACTTCTTTAATTTTTGTTAATTCTAATGTACTTTCCATTATTTACCTCCCTTAAAAATTTTCATTAAAATTGGTATTATATATATAGTATTTACATATTACATATCGTTTAAACAATTAATTACTTTTAAACCGCATTATTTTCGCCTTTTTATTTATATGAAATTAAAAATAATTATACTCTAAAGTAGTAATATTTTGTGAAATGAGTATCAATCTTAATATTTTCTTTATTTAAAAAATGATTGTCTAGTTTGTATCTCTCTGAAGATTTGGCAATAAATAAAAGCCGATAACCATATAATGATTATCGACTTAAAGTTTATGTGGCATTTTTTTACTTTTGTAATTTCAGGTGAGTTAGATGATTATTATCAGATAGATTATTGCTTATAATCATATGATGTTTGAATGATATCTTTGATTTCACTGATTAGTGCTTCTTTAGGATTAGCAGTTGTACACTGATCTTCAAATGCGAGCTCTGCCATTCTATCAATTGACTCATTTAATTCTTCTTCAGACACACCTTGTGATTTCAAATTCATTTCAATTCCGACTGATTGACCTAATTCGTAGACAGCTTTAGCTAATGATTCTACGAGTGCTTCTGTCGTATTACCTTTTAATCCTAAGAATTTGGCAATATCTGCATAATCTGTATCTGCTCTGAAGAACTCATATTTAGGGAATAATGCATGTTTTTGCGGGTCTTTGGCATTATAACGGATAATATGCGGTAGTAATATCGCATTCGCTCTACCATGCGGAATACCATATTCCCCACCAATTTTATGCGCAATTGAGTGTGCAATGCCTAAGAATGCATTTGCAAATGCCATACCAGCCAAAGTTGATGCGTTATGCATTTTCTCTCTTGAAACTTTATCACCTTTTTCAACAGATGATTTTAAATATTCGAACGTCAATTTAATCGCTTGTAGACTCAAACCTCTTGTGTAATCTGAAGCCATTACAGATACATATGATTCCATTGCATGCGTTAGTACATCCATTCCTGTATCTGCTGTAACGCTTTTTGGCACACTCATCACAAATTGAGGGTCAATAATTGCAACATCAGGTGTTAAAGCAAAATCAGCCAACGGATATTTTACATTTGTTTCACTATCTGTGATAACTGCAAATGGTGTTACTTCTGAACCTGTACCTGATGTCGTAGGGATACAAATGAACGTCGCATTTTCAGGCATGCCTATTTTATAAGTACGTTTACCGATGTCTAGGAACTTTTGTTTAGCACCGAAGAATGATGTCTCAGGGTGTTCAAAGAACATCCACATTGCTTTTGCAGCATCCATCGCTGAACCACCACCAAATGCAATGATTGTATCCGGTTGGAAATCAACCATCATTTCCAGACCTTTATATACTGTATTAGTTGATGGATTCGGTTCGACTTCGCTAAATATTTTAATTTGAGGCTGTTCCGTTCTTTGTCTTAATACATTCTCAACTGTTTTTGTATAACCGAATTCGACCATACCAGGGTCACAGACAATCATCACTTTTTCAATCTTGTCCATTGTTGTTAGACTCATGATTGCATTTTCTTCAAAATAAATTTGAGCAGGCACCTTGAAAATTTGAGTATTATTACGTCGTTTAGCAATTGTTTTTATGTTTAATAAATCTGTCGCACTAACATTATGTGAAATTGAGTTTCTACCGTACGAACCACAACCTAATGTTAAAGACGGAATCAATTCGTTATACATATCACCAATACCTCCAACCGCTGATGGTGTATTTACAAGTACACGACAAGCTTTCATTCTTAGTCCAAAATCTTTTTGTAATGTTTCATCTTCTGTATGGATAACGGCTGTGTGTCCTAATCCACCAAAATGTAGTGTGTCTTCACAAATTTGAAATGCTTGTTTTGTAGATTGGGCTTTTACTAAGGCTAATACTGGAGATAATTTTTCACGAGATAACGGATAGTCTGAACCTACACCGCTAATTTCGGCTATGATAAGTTTTGTATTTTCGGGGACAGGTATACCTGCTAATTCAGCTATTTCAACTGCAGATTTACCGACAATATCAGGCTTAATACCTGTTTTTTGTTCATTCATAATTGCATTTTCTAAGCGTTGTAATTCATCTTTTTTAACAAAGTATGCTTGATGTGCTTTAAATTCATTAGTAACATCTTTATAAATTTCTTTATCAATGACTACAACTTGTTCAGAAGCACAAATCATACCATTATCAAATGTTTTTGAACCAATGATATCATTTACTGCACGTTTAATGTGTGCTGTTTTTTCAATGTAAGACGGCACGTTACCTGGTCCCACACCTAATGCCGGTTTACCAGTTGAATATGCAGACTTAACCATGCCCGAACCACCTGTTGCTAGAACTAATGCAATACCTTTGTGATTCATTAATTGTTTTGTTGCTTCGATAGAAGGTACTTCAATCCACTGAATAATATCTTTAGGTGCACCTGCCTTCATTGCCGCTTCTAATACAACTTCTGCTGCACGCTTCGACGATTCTTGCGCACTTGGATGGAATGCAAAAATAATTGGATTTCCTGTCTTAATTGCAATCATCGCTTTAAAAATAGTTGTCGACGTAGGATTTGTTGTTGGCGTAACACCACAAATAACACCAATTGGTTCCGCTACATACGTTAATCCTTTTTCTTTATCTTCACCAATAATCCCTACTGTCTTATTGTCTTTTATTGAATTCCATATATATTCAGAAGCGTATAAATTTTTAATCGCTTTATCTTCGTATATACCTCTTCCAGTTTCTTCATGTGCTAATTTTGCTAGCACCATATGTTGATCAACAGCTGCTAAACTCATTTGATGAACAATATGATCAATTTCTTCTTGTGACTTTTTAGATAATGCTTCTAATGCTTTTTTCCCTTTGTCAGCTAGAGCATCAATCATAATTGCCACTTCTTGTTCTTTCGATCCACGATTTTCTTTTTCAGGTATAGTTAACATATACAACCACTCCTTTATACTTTGTGAATTATTTCACAAACATTATAGTACATGTCTCTCAGGATATAAAGAAAATTCTATACAAAAAAGTTTAATTTCGAATATTATTTGAACAAATATCAAATTTTAAAATAAATGTTTTCATGAAATCATTGTTATTTCGGTGTTTTTAGAATGATTTTATAATCATAATTTTTTCAATGACATAATTTATTCATAATTATATATTTAATTCTGAATATTCTTTAATAGCCTAAAAAGCTTGTTATATCGCACAAAACACAACATTAAAAGGTTCTTGTCGATACCTATCAATAGATGTTACAAATAAAAAACCTCGAACTGAAATGATGATCTTTTCAGCTCGAGGTTTAAATATTAGTGCCTTATTTATATAGATTCGTTATATTATATTCTCTATTTTCATTAACATAATCCTTAAAGAGTTTTAAATTAATACCTGCTAGATGATTCAAAAATGTTTCATCAACTTTTAAATAATTCAATAATTTTTGTGGTGTCAGTATATTTCTATCAAAATACAACTTTAATAAACTATTCATTTTGACAGGACGTGACATTTCAATCACGTCGTCTAAAGGCTCTTTACTTTTATAGCCTTTTTTATTTAATGATGCCCAAAAATATCTGTACTGAGTACTAGACATTAGACCTAGATAATAGGCTCTCATTGCAATTGCTTGTATAGAAACATACCATTTTTCTTTCAATACAGCTAAATAATCAGGATTTGATTTTTTTGTCATTTGATCAAAGTCTTTTTTAAACGCTTCTTCAGGTAGTAAAAATTCAGAGGCGAAAATATCTGCCTCATGTTCAATTGTCTTATATTCTTCAGGAGATAATAAGTCGAATTGAATATGACGATGTAGAACGAGATGTCCCAGCTCATGTGCAAGATCAAAATTCCTTCTAACTGCTACCCCCTTATTTGTACCCAGTATAATAAAAGGTGTCAGATCTTTACTCCAAAAACTATATGCGTCTATGCTATCATTAATTCGCTTTTCGTATATGACTATACCCGCTTTTTCAAGCATAAATAATAGTGCTTCATTGCTTTCGTCTTGAAGAATTTTAGCCCTCACAACTTTAGCAATTTCTTTTATGCTTTCTTTTTTATTTAGTGATTCTAAATTGCCATTCAACAAGCCATCTAAATTATTTATTAAAGATAAAATAATATTATCCGGTATCTTTACAAAAGAAAATAAGTAGCTAGTTAAATTAGATAAATACATTGCTTGATAATATTGCTTATTTAATAGTTTCGTAGATACTTTATAATTTTTTGCTCTAAAAGCTATACTATGTTTATCGACAGAATTTATTAGGAGCTCTTCGGGCTGCTCGCTAATAAAGTAGCTAGATTTAACATTAAAAATAGATGTCATATCATAAATTTTACTAATTTCTGGCATCATATTTTTTGTTTCATATTGCCAAATTGCTTGTTCACTCACATTTATTTTTTCTGATAATTCTTTTCTACTTAGAGCATTAAGCTTCCTCACGTATTCTAAATTCTTGCCAATAAACATTAACTTCACCTTTCACTTTCAATCATATCGTTACCTTCATCGATATTGATACCAAATGCATGTTCCACATCTATGAGTTCTAACTCTCCATCGTTTTTAAGTACTTCTAACTCTTCTTCGTCAATATGATAATCTTCTCTTTCTACTATTACTTTTTCAATTAACTCTGTCAAATCATCAACCATAATTGCAGAATTTGTTTCTGGATTTGGTAACCATTGTTTGATTGCAGCTAATTGCTTTGATTCTTTATCAATACGATATGTAATAATTAAAAAATAAGAATTAATATCTCTATTACTGCCTTCTTTTATATTAAATAATATACTATCTGCAGTCATTTGATGCCCAATTTCAAAATCTTCTTCAACAGTACCAAAATTAATGTCCCTATTCTTAGCCATAAGTACCTCTAGGTAGTTTTTACTTTTTGGATTTTTATCAGCAACTAAACTCTTCCCTACGCTTACATTTTTTTCATCAAAGTAATCTTCATTTTTCAATATAAACATGATATTATTTTTCTCTTCATCTTTATTAAATATAAACTTTAAATACTTCCATGATGGTCCAGCATTTTCTTTAATATACTTAACAAAATTTTCCAAATGCTTAGCAACTTGATTTTCAATATGATTAGATTTGGTGTGCACATAGGCATCACTAATCACCATACGTTTCTTGACTTCATTTCTCTCATTAACATAGTCCTTATATCCCGCGATAATTCCTTTAACAATAGATTCTCTTACTTCTTGTTTAATTGTTTCCAAATTAATCACTTCATAATATTAAGTTATATAAAATATAAGCCTCATTTTTTGTAAAATCAACATTTTCCTTAAAGTATATTGGTGTTTAATAGTGATTAGTTTAAACAAAAACAAAAACTTACCCGATTAAAATCAAGTAAGTTTTACATATATCCGTCACTTTTCAACTTTAAAATCAACAACTTGCGGGATACGCATCAAATTATTATTTGATAAAAAATCAATAAGTAATTGTGCGCCTTCAACTTGAATATCTTTTACAACTGGCGCGTCGATATACATATCATACTGACCACCGCCAACTGCACGATAATTATTTACACAAATTGTATATGTCTGCTTTAAATCAACTGCGTGACCTTGAATCATCATATCACTCACACGTTGTCCCTTTGGTCTTCCAACATGAATGGTATAACTTAAGCCACCATATATATCATAATTAAAGTGTTGTGGTTTGGGTTCAAGGAAGTCTGCGCTCACACTAACTTCATCATTTTTCACGTCAAAATATTCTGCTGATCGTTCAATGGCTTCTTTAAGTTTGGCACCACTTACAGCTAAAACTTTAAATATATTTGGAAATGGGTAATTGTTAATAACATCTCGCATCGTCACGACTTGCTTGAAACCACTAGCAGAATCAAACAAAGCTGTACAGGCAACATCTGCACCACTTTTTTCTAATAAAGCGTAATTCATAAAATTTGTAAAAGGATGCGGAGCTACACGTGCCTCAAATGCATGATTAATCGTCATATCATATGGCAATGTAGTAATTTCGTAATCTAACCAGTCCTCTAACTGCTTTCGTATATGTTGGTCATCTTCATCAATAGTAAATGTGGGATCATCTATAACAGGAAGTAATTCACATGATTCAACGGATAGATTTTCATATTCATCAGTACTCAAGACAACTTTTCCTACAGTTGTACCTCTTGTACCAGGTTGAATCACAGCCGTATCCTTAAACCTTTCAGCAATTTGTCGATGCTGGTGACCAGTAATAAAGATATCTATTTCTTTAGAAAACGCTTCTAACATGGCATATCCTTCATTTTCACCCGTTAACACTTCGGTCGGCGTACCACTTTCTAAATCCTTTTCAAATCCACCATGGTAACAAACCACAATGATATCTGCATGTCGCTTCATTTCAGGCAAGTGTTGTTGAAGTGTTTCAAAAGCACTATGAAACGTAAGTGACTGAATATGCTCTGGTTGTTCCCAATGGGGAATAAATTGTGTCGTTAAACCTATCACACCAACCGTTTGATCTCCAACCTGAAAATACTGCACACCGTTATCACTCAATGTACTATCATTTTCATAAATATTAGCACACAAAACTGGATAATTGAGTCTGCGTAAAGTGTCTTTTAAGTATGGTAATCCATAATTAAATTCATGATTACCAAGCGTACCAAAGTCAAATGACATTCGATTATAAAAATCAACTAAAGGCTGGCTACTGCCGCTATGCGCGATTAAGTAATTACAAAATGGTGACCCTTGCAAAAAATCACCATTATCTATTTTAAAACTTTGGTCATACTGCCTTCTGTCTTGTTCTATAACATGATTCGCTAGTAACAATCCCATAGGTTGATATTGATTTCTACTCGTAAAATCTGTTGGGAAAATATAACCATGTACGTCACTCACGACATAAAATGCTATGTTTGACATCCTCACTCACTCCTTCAATCACAAACATCTTTCTTATTTCTATTATATATTTATTTGAAGTCTGTTGTAATCAAGGTTTTGTCACCGAGTTTTAAACGAATCTTTGAACCTTCCATACTTTCAAGTACTTTAGCATTGACCTTAATTGTGGCATTTCCGTTTTCATCTGCTTTAACTGTTGGCAAAGTACTGTAACCTGGCGGGTTATAATCGTTATCTTTACTTGAAAATTGTCCGATTTGACGTCCGCCTTCTTTGTAAATACCAACTCTAAGATTTTCAAGTGTTTGATTTGCTTCAAATCCTTTTAAATGTATTGTCACTTCAAATGGCTCATTTATAGAAACATTTTGCGGGATATCAAATGATATTTTTACATTCTGATTTGGTGGCGTATGATCATCTGGTGTGTTTGGCTGAGGATCTGCGCCTTTTTCACTGCCATAACTACCTGCTTTAAATGTTTTTGGGTCATACCATTTATAACCATTAGGCGGTTGTGACCATGGCTCTTTTTCAGGCTCAGTTGAACGCTCTGGTCGTTCAAAATCAAGCAACTTAGTCTTTGTATCTAATGTTAGGCCACTCGCCTTAAGTGATTTCCCATCATTATTTTTAGACATCCAAGCCGTTATATTATTTAATAGCTTACCGTTGTCTTGTTCTTTAAAACCATCATATGTTTTCTTCTTTTCTCCATTATCTTCTCTTACATATTTGGGCGAACTATCTTCCACAAGTGATGAATCACCGATAAATGCTGCTTTACCTTTTCCAACTTTAGAAATTGCTACATAGGGACCTTCTGCTTTACCGCCGCCATTATAAATACCTTGATCTACAGCATGTGACCATTTACTTTTCGCTGGCAATTGTTCTGGTGTATACACAATACCTTTTGCTTTCTCTGGATTAGTAATTGCTAATGTCGATCCAGCATGCATAGATACAGATTTCACACCTTCAGTAATACCGAAACTTTCTTTTGAAGAAACAATATTGCTCGTATTTAAATCACCTAGTGCATTATATCGAAAACGTACGCCAAAGTTTGTAGATAACCAATCTGAACTTTTCACACCTTGCATTGCAGTAGAACTTTTTTCTTCTGCATTCATACCTTTCGACATATCTTCATACGCTCCACGTCGATAACCATTCATTGCCTCCGATGAATCAATACGATTTAAATTTCGGTCAGCATTGTAATGATCTGAAATAAAGACAACATTTCCACCTTGTTTCACATAGTTAACAATTGCTGCCTGTTCTGATTCTTTGAAAGGAATGTTAGCCTCAGGAATTACAAATATTTTGGAACTTTTCAAACTTGCTTCTGTTATGTTCGAATGACCATCAATAGCTTTAACGTCATAACCTTGTTTTTGTATTGAATCCGCATAATCTGAAAATGCACCATCACTAACCCAATCTGCAGCACCAGCTGTTTGACCATGGGAACGATCGAATAATACCGTTTGCTGTTGCTTTGTAGGTTGTGATTCATGCGTTATAGCTAAAGATTGCGGTAAAGCACTTAATGATACCGTTGCAACAATTGCAGAGACAGTTAATGACTTATATATTTTTTTCATTTTGTGAGGCTCCTTTTAAAATAAATTTGTTCTTGAATTATAGGATAAATATATGTTTGAAATGGGCAATTTAACGAAATATTTACAAAATCTTATCAAACTCTTAAAGAAAGTTATTAAAATTCATTTTTATAAAATACTTTTTCGCATTTAAATGTGGTACGCTATAAGTGTAATTTCATTGCATACATATTACACGATTAAGAATGTGAAGGGGACAGTTATCAAATGAAAAAATTTAAGTGTTTATTTGTATTAATGTTAGCAGTCATTGTTTTTGCAGCAGCATGTGGAAATTCAAGTTCTTTAGATAATCAAAAGAACGCTAGTAATGATTCGGATTCTAAATCAGGAGGATACAAACCTAAAGAATTAACAGTACAATTTGTACCTTCGCAAAATGCTGGAACATTAGAGGCTAAAGCAAAACCATTAGAAAAATTACTATCTAAAGAATTAGGAATTCCAGTTAAAGTGTCTGTATCAACTAACTACAATACAATTGTTGAAGCTATGAAGTCTAAAAAAGTTGATGTTGGGTTCTTACCACCAACGGCATACACATTAGCACATGATCAAAAAGCGGCTGATTTATTATTACAAGCACAACGTTTTGGTGTAAAAGAAGATGGTTCAGCAAGTAAAGAACTTGTAGATAGTTATAAATCAGAAATTCTTGTTAAAAAAGACTCAAAAATTAAAAGCTTGAAAGATTTAAAAGGTAAGAAAATTGCCTTACAAGATGTAACATCAACTGCTGGATATACATTCCCACTTGCGATGTTAAAAAACGAAGCAGGTATTAATGCAACTAAAGATATGAAAATTGTGAATGTTAAAGGTCATGACCAAGCAGTTATCTCATTATTAAATGGAGATGTAGATGCTGCGGCTGTATTTAACGATGCACGTAATACTGTGAAAAAAGACCAACCAAATGTATTTAAAGACACACGAATTTTAAAATTAACACAAGCTATTCCGAATGACACAATTTCTGTAAGACCAGATATGGATAAAGATTTCCAAGAGAAATTGAAAAAAGCTTTTATAGACATTGCTAAATCAAAAGAAGGTCACAAAATTATTAGCGAAGTTTATTCACATGAAGGATACACAGAAACGAAAGATTCAAATTTCGACATTGTAAGAGAGTACGAAAAATTAGTTAAAGATATGAAATAATCATTATTTAACAAATGAATCATTATCGAATTTGGTATTAAAAGCTTTCGTTCAATAGATATATTCTAGATTAATATTGAAAAGCTAGGCGCTAAACTGAAACAGATATAGAAAGGTGTCGCTGTACATTTGAAACCATTTGTACACAGAAACCCAATGTCTATGATATTTCAGTTTACCTTGGCTTTTCTTTATTAAAGAAAGGTGTCAAACATGAGTCAAATCGAATTTAAAAACGTCAGTAAAGTCTATCCTAACGGTCATGTAGGCTTGAAAAATATTAACTTAAATATTGAAAAAGGTGAATTTGCAGTCATTGTCGGACTATCTGGTGCTGGGAAATCCACGTTATTAAGATCTGTAAATCGTTTGCATGATATCACGTCAGGTGAAATTTTCATTCAAGGTAAATCAATCACTAAAGCCCATGGTAAAGCATTATTAGAAATGCGCCGAAATATAGGCATGATTTTCCAACATTTTAATTTAGTTAAACGGTCAAGTGTATTACGAAATGTACTAAGTGGACGTGTAGGTTATCACCCTACTTGGAAAATGGTATTAGGTTTATTTCCAAAAGAAGACAAAATTAAAGCAATGGATGCACTAGAACGGGTCAACATCTTAGATAAATATAATCAACGCTCTGATGAATTATCAGGTGGCCAACAACAACGTATATCTATTGCACGTGCGCTATGCCAAGAATCCGAAATTATTCTTGCAGATGAACCAGTTGCTTCATTAGACCCATTAACAACGAAACAGGTTATGGATGATTTAAGAAAAATCAACCAAGAATTAGGCATCACAATTTTAATTAATTTACATTTTGTTGACTTGGCAAAAGAATATGGCACACGCATCATTGGTTTACGTGATGGTGAGGTTGTCTATGATGGTCCTGCATCTGAAGCAACAGATGACGTATTTAGTGAAATATATGGACGTACAATTAAAGAAGATGAAAAGCTAGGAGTGAACTAACATGCCTATAGAAACACCTACAAAGTATGACTCCCTTTTAAAGAAAAAGGTTTCTTTAAAAACGAGTTTTACCTTCATGTTAATCATTGTGCTTATCATTTGGAGCTTCATTTATACGGGGTTTAATTTTGGAGATTTAATGATAGGAATACCTCAAATAGGTGATCTATTCAAACAAATGATTCCACCTGATTTCGAGTATTTACAACAAATTACAACGCCAATGTTAGATACCATTCGAATGGCTATCGTAAGTACAGTATTAGGTAGCATCGTTTCAATACCAATTGTGTTATTATGTGCTAGCAATATCGTTCATCAAAAGTGGATTTCAATACCCTCGCGTTTTATTTTAAATATAGTTCGTACTATACCGGATTTGCTATTAGCTGCAATCTTTGTGGCTGTATTTGGAATCGGTCAAATTCCAGGGATATTAGCATTGTTTATTTTAACTATCTGTATTATTGGAAAATTATTATATGAATCATTGGAAACGATAGATCCAGGTCCAATGGAAGCAATGACGGCTGTTGGCGCTAATAAAATAAAATGGATTGTTTTCGGTGTTGTACCACAAGCCATATCGTCATTTATGTCATACGTATTATATGCATTTGAAGTAAATATACGTGCTTCAGCTGTGCTTGGATTAGTCGGCGCTGGCGGTATTGGATTGTTTTATGATCAAACACTTGGTTTATTTCAATATCCAAAAACAGCAACGATTATTTTATTTACTTTAGTTATCGTCGTCGTCATTGATTACATCAGTACGAAAGTGAGGGCACATCTCGCATGACACAGGAAATAGCAAAATATAATGTTCACACAAAAGCACACAAACGAAAATTGATTAAAAGATGGCTTATTGCAATTGTCGTCTTAGCTATTATCATCTGGGCATTTTCAGGTGTACCAAGTTTAGAACTTAAAAGTAAATCATTAGAAATCTTAAAATCCATATTCAGCGGATTATTCCATCCTGATATCAGCTATATCTATATACCAGATGGCGAAGACTTATTACGTGGTTTACTTGAAACCTTTGCGATAGCCGTTGTAGGTACTTTCATCGCCGCAATTATCTGTATTCCATTAGCATTTCTAGGTGCAAATAATATGGTAAAGTTACGCCCAGTTTCAGGTGTTAGCAAATTCATTTTAAGTGTTATACGTGTCTTCCCAGAAATTGTAATGGCACTTATATTTATCAAAGCTGTTGGCCCAGGTTCATTTTCAGGTGTATTAGCTTTAGGTATCCATTCCGTAGGTATGCTTGGGAAACTTTTAGCTGAAGATATTGAAGGTCTAGATTTCAGTGCTGTAGAATCATTAAAGGCCAGTGGTGCAAATAAAATTAAAACACTCGTATTTGCAGTCATACCACAAATTATGCCTGCCTTTCTATCACTCATACTTTATCGCTTTGAACTAAACTTACGTTCAGCTTCTATACTGGGGCTGATTGGGGCTGGTGGTATCGGGACACCACTCATATTTGCCATTCAAACACGTTCTTGGGACCGTGTAGGTATTATATTAATCGGTTTAGTACTAATGGTCGCAATTGTCGATTTAATTTCCGGTTCAATCCGAAAACGTATTGTTTAACATTAAATCAGGATACTCCTAAATAAGAGGTCCTACCGTCTTACGTTTCTCTATTATAATAAAAACAGCAGTGAAGAAAACTATTGTTATAGTTAACTTCACTGCTGTTTTTATAATATCTAAATTTATTCTATTTCAATTCCTTTAAATAACTTTTACCGAACTCTGGTAATGTTACGTTGAAATTATCTGCTATAGTTGCACCGATAGAACTGAATGTAGTATCACTTTCTAGTGCATGACCACCTTTAAATTTCGGACTGTACATAATTACTGGGATATATTCTCTCGTATGGTCCGTACCTGGCGCTGTCGGGTCATTACCATGGTCTGCTGTAATAATTACTAAATCGTCTTCTTTTAAGTTGCTAAACAGTTCTGGCAAGCGATCATCGAAATCTTTAATTGCTTGTGCATAACCCGGTTTATCACGACGATGACCGTATAATGCATCAAAGTCTACTAAGTTTAAGAAGCTAATACCTGTGAAATCTTTCTTAACAATTTTCATCAATTGATCCATACCGTCCATGTTACTCTTCGTACGAACCGCTTCTGTTACACCTTCACCATCATAAATGTCATTAATTTTACCGATGGCAATGACATCATAACCACCGTCTTTCAAATGATCTAAGACAGTTTTACCAAAAGGTTTTAACGCATAGTCATGTCGATTAGATGTACGTGTAAAGTTTCCTGGTTCACCAACATATGGACGTGCGATAATACGACCAATTAAATATTTAGGGTCTTTTGTCAACTCACGAACCTTTTCACAAATATCATATAACTCTTCTAATGGGATAATGTCTTCATGTGCAGCAATTTGCAATACTGGGTCTGCACTTGTATAAACAATTAAGTCACCAGTTTTCATTTGGTGCTCGCCCCACTCATCGATAATTTGCGTACCCGATGCCGGTTTGTTAGCAACAACTTTACGACCTGTCATTTCTTCAATTTGTTGAATTAACTCTTCAGGGAATCCATTAGGGTATACTTTAAAAGGTTGCATAATATTTAATCCCATAATTTCCCAGTGACCAGTCATTGTATCTTTACCAACTGAAGCTTCACTCAATTTAGTATAGTATGCTTCTGGTTGTTCAACTGCATTTACTACTGGTAATTTATCGATGTTCCCTAGACCTAACTTTTCAAGGTTTGGTAAAGTTTGATCGAAGCCTTCTAAGGTATGTCTTAAAGTATGTGAACCTTCATCTTTAAAATCAGCTGCGTCTGGCGCTTCACCAATACCTACTGAATCCATTACGATTAAATGTACACGATTAAATGGTCTTGTCATAGCTATCACTCCCAAATTTTATATATATTAGTAATCTGAATCTGCTTCTAAACCTTGCATAATTTGAACGCCTGCGCTCGCACCAATACGTGTCGCACCTGCT